>CAYNEX010000001.1:0-65611 GCA_964396335.1 uncultured Steroidobacteraceae bacterium
GCTGCTGGACATGAAGCGCTACAGCAAGCTGCTGGCCGGCGCCTCGTGGATGGCCGAATACGGCGATCCGGACACCGATGACTGGAAGTTCATCCAGGGCTTCTCGCCCTACCACCTGTTCGATCCGGCGAGGGACTATCCGCCGACGCTGTTCACCACCTCGACGCGCGATGACCGCGTGCACCCCGGCCACGCGCGCAAGATGATGGCGTTGATGGAAGCGGCCGGGAAGGACGTGCGTTACTACGAGAACATCGAGGGCGGACACGGTGGTGCTGCCAACAATGAGCAGTCCGCACATATGAACGCGCTGGCCTACACCTTCCTCTGGCAGAAGCTCACCGGCGGGCAATAACGGGGCATCTGCCCGAAAGTCGTGCAGGTCACCCGCTTTTGCCAGCGGGGTCCTGCACGCGGACGTGACTGTCGGGTGTAGGCCGACGGTTACACGACAATCAGAATTGCTGCGGGAGTCTGGCCTGGACAGGGAGAGACATGCAGCACCTGGTCGTTTCACTCGGGGACGTCCGCAACCGGGACATCGAGCGCGTCGGCGGCAAGAACGCCTCGCTCGGTGAACTGCTCGGCAGCCTGGCGTCGCTCGGCATCCGCGTTCCAACCGGCTTTGCCACCACGGCGGAGGCCTTCCGCCTGCTGCTCGAAGCCGACGGGCTGGAGCAACGCATCGAGACAGAGCTGGCGGGCCTTGATGTCGAGGACGTCGGCGCGCTGGCGCGCACCGGCGAACGGATCCGCGGCTGGATCCGCAATGCGCCGCTGCCGGCCGAGCTGGAGGCCGCGATCCTGCAGGCCTTCCGGCGCATGGATGGTGGCCGCGGCATTTCCGTCGCGGTGCGTTCTTCGGCCACGGCCGAGGACCTGCCTGATGCCTCCTTCGCGGGCCAGCAGGAAACCCTGCTGAATGTCAGCGGCGAGAAGGCGCTGCTCGCGGCGATCCGCGAGGTGTATGCCTCGCTGTACAACGACCGGGCGATTTCCTATCGCGTGCACCATGGCTTTGCCCACGGGCAGGTGGCGTTGTCCATCGGCGTGCAGCACATGGTGCGCAGTGACGTGGGCGCCAGCGGCGTGATGTTCACGCTGGATACAGAATCCGGCTTCCGCAACGCCGTGCTGCTCACCGGGTCCTGGGGCCTGGGCGAAATGGTGGTGCAGGGCGCGGTGAACCCCGACGAGTTCTGCCTGTACAAGCCCAATCTCGTGGCGGGGCGGCCTGCCATCCTGCGACGCAACCTCGGCAGCAAGCAGCGCAAGATGGTCTATGCGCCGCCCGGCAGTGCCGAGCGTGTGCGCATCGTCGAGGTCGCGCCGGCTGACCGCAACCGCTTCTGCCTCAGCGATGAGGAAGCCGAGGACCTGGCCCGCCAGGCGCTGCGGATCGAGCAGCATTATGGCTGTCCGATGGATATCGAATGGGCCAAGGATGGGCTCGATGGTCAGCTGTACATCCTGCAGGCGCGGCCGGAAACCGTGCAGAGCCGCGTGAACGGCAGCGTCGAGCGTTACGAGCTGCCACAGCGAAGCCGCGTGCTGGCCGAGGGGCGCAGCGTCGGCCAGCGCATCGGTGCCGGCGTCGCGCGGGTGGTGCGTGATGTGTCGCAGATGGACCAGGTGCAGCCGGGTGATGTGCTGGTGGCCGACATGACCGACCCCGACTGGGAGCCGGTGATGAAGCGTGCTTCTGCCATCGTCACCAACCGCGGCGGGCGCACCTGCCATGCGGCCATCATTGCGCGCGAGCTGGGCATTCCGGCGGTGGTGGGCTGCGGTGACGCCACGCGCAGCATCGAGGACGGCGTGCCGGTGACGGTGTGCTGTGCCGAGGGCGACACCGGCTTCGTGTACGAAGGCATCCTGCCGTTCTCGCACCGCCAGGTCGATGCCGGCGCGCTGCCGGAGATCCCGGTGCGCATCATGATGAACGTGGGCAACCCGGACCGCGCCTTCGCGTTTGCGTCGATCCCGCATCGGGGCGTGGGCCTCGCGCGACTGGAATTCATCATCAACCGCATGATCGGGATCCACCCGAAGGCCCTGCTGGAGCCGCAGAGGCAGGAGCCGTCGGTGCGCGAGGAGATCAATGCGCGCATGGCTGGATATCCGGACCCGCGCAGCTTCTTCGTGGGTCGCCTCGCCGAAGGGGTGGCGCAGATTGCCGCGGCCTTCGCGCCCGAGCCGGTGATCGTGCGGCTGTCGGACTTCAAGTCGAATGAATATGCCAACCTGATCGGCGGCAGCCGGCACGAGCCGCGCGAGGAAAACCCGATGCTGGGATTCCGCGGCGCCTCGCGCTACATCGACCCGGATTTCAGCGCCTGCTTCGCGCTGGAGTGCGAGGCGCTGAATTACGTGCGCGAGGTGCAGGGTTTCACCAATGTGCAGATCATGGTGCCGTTCGTGCGCACCGTGGCCGAAGCCAGGGCCGTGACGGAACTGCTGGCGCAGCATGGCCTGGTGCGCGGCGAGAAGGGGCTGAAGGTGCTGATGATGTGCGAGCTGCCCTCCAACGCGCTGCTGGCGGACCAGTTCCTCGAGCATTTTGATGGCATGTCGATCGGCTCGAACGACATGACGCAGCTGGCACTGGGCGTGGACCGCGATTCGGCCATCGTCGCGCCGCTGTTCGACGAGCGCGACCCGGCGGTGCGGCGCCTGCTGCAGATGGCCATCGAGTCCTGCCGCAAGGCCGGCAAGTATGTGGGCATCTGCGGCCAGGGCCCCTCGGACCATCCGGACCTGGCCCGGTGGCTGATGGAGCAGGGCATCGACAGCCTGTCGCTGAACCCTGATACGGTGGTGGAGACCTGGGCCCGCCTGGCGCGATGAGGACAGTCTGTTTTGTATCCGATCGCACCGGCGTCACGGCCGAGACGCTGGGGTACAGCCTGCTGGCCCAGTTCAGCGAGCTGGAAGTGCGCACCGTCACCATGCCCTTCGTGGCCTCGGTGAAGGATGCGCGCGGCGTGGTCGAACGCATCAACGAGATCGGCCGCCGGGAGGGGCAGCGGCCCATCGTGCTCTCCACGCTGGTGAACAGCGAGGTGCGGGCGGTGGTGCATTCGGCCGAGGCCTTCGTGCACGACTTCTTCGACGCCTTCCTCGCGCCACTGGAGGATGAACTGCAGATGCGCTCGGCGCATGTGTCGGGCATCGAGGGGTTCCGGGGCGGGCGCGACCCGGCCAGCTCGATCCGTGTTGCCGCCACCGACTATGCGCTGTCGAATGATGACGGCGCCGGCGCGCGTGACTATCGCAGCGCGGCGGTGATCCTGATGGGCGTGTCACGCAGTGGCAAGACGCCCACCTGCCTGTACCTGGCGGTCCAGTACGGCATCTTCGCGGCCAACTATCCGCTCACCGAGGAGGATCTGGGCTCGGCCGAACTGCCGCCGGTGCTGCGGGGTTATCGCGAGAAGCTGTTCGGTCTGACCATCGACCCGGAGCGCCTGCGGCAGCTGCGCCAGGCGCGCCGGCCCGGCAGCCGATATGCGTCGGTGGCGCAGGTGGAACATGAGGTGCGCACGGCGCTGGAGATCTTCGACCGCTACCGCATTCCCTACATCGACGTGACCCATCGAAGCGTGGAGGAGAATGCCAGCCGCATCCTGGACGGACTGCGGCTGGAGCGGCACGTGCGCAGCTGAACGTTGCGCGTCAGGCGGCGAGGCGCCGCTGCAGGTATTCCTCGTAACCGCCGCGGAAGTCGACGATGCCGCCACCCGGCTGCATCTCGATGATGCGCGTGGCCAGGCCCGTGACGAACTCGCGGTCGTGCGACACGAACACCAGCGTGCCCGGGTACTTCTCGAGCGCGATCTGCAGGGCCTCGATGGTCTCCATGTCCATGTGGTTGGTGGGCTCGTCCATCAGCATCACGTTCGGATGCGTCAGGATCAGCTTGCCGTAGATCATGCGGCCCTTCTCGCCGCCGGACAGCACCTTCACCGACTTGCGCGCCTCGTCGCCGGAGAACAGCAGGCGACCGAGCGTGCCGCGCACCAGCTGGTCGTCATCGCCCTTGCCGGTCCACTGCGACATCCAGGTGAACAGGTCGAAGTCCTCGGCGAATTCGGCCTGCGGGTCCTGCGGCATGTAGCCCGGATCGGCGTTCTCGACCCATTCCAGCTTGCCGGCATCCGGCTGCAGCCGTCCGGCCAGCACCTGCATCAGCGTGGTCTTGCCGATGCCGTTCGGGCCGATGATGGCGACGCGCTCGCCGGCATCCACCTTGAAGGTGATGTTGTGCAGCACGTCGGCGTCGGTGCCCGGATAGCGGAACGACAGGTTCTCGATGTTGAACACGCCGCGATGCAGCTTCTTCGCCTGGTCGAAGCGGATGAACGGGCTCTGGCGCGAGGAGGGACGCATTTCCTCGATCTTGATCTTCTCCAGCAGCTTCTTGCGCGAGGTGGCCTGGCGGGCCTTCGAGGCGTTGGCCGAGAAGCGGCGCACGAACTCCTGCAGGTCGGCGATGCGTTCCTTGGCCTTGGCGTTGGCCGCCTCGACGCGCTGGCGGGCCTGCATCGAGGCCAGCATGAAGTCGTCATAGTTTCCCGGATAGATCTTCAGCTGCTGGTAATCCAGGTCGGCGATGTGGGTGCACACCTGGTTCAGGAAGTGGCGATCGTGGCTGATGATGATCATGGTGGCCTGGTAGTCGTTCAGCACGTCCTCCAGCCAGCGGATCGAATCGATGTCGAGGTTGTTGGTGGGCTCGTCCAGCAGCAGCACGTCCGGGCGCGAGAACAGCGCCTGCGCCAGCAGCACGCGCAGCTTCAGGCCGGGCGGGATCTCGCGCATCGGCAGCTCGTGCAGTTCCTTGGCGATGCCGGCATCGATCAGCACGTCACCGGCGCGGGCCTCGGCGTCATAACCGCCGTATTCGGCAAAGCGCGTCTCCAGTTCGGCGGCGCGCATGAAGTCGTCGTCGGTCGATTCCGGGTTGGCGTAGATGCGGTCGCGCTCGGTCATCGCCGCCCACATTTCGCGATGCCCCTGCATGACCACGTCGAGCACACGCTGGTCCTCGTAGCCGAACTGGTTCTGGCTCAGCTTGCCCATGCGCAGGCCGGGCTGCAGCACCACCTCGCCGGTGGTGGGTTCCAGCTCACCGCCCAGCACCTTCATCAGGGTGGACTTGCCGCAGCCGTTGGCGCCGATCAGGCCATAACGGTTGCCGTCGGCGAACTTGACGGTGACGTTCTCGAAAAGGGGCTTGGCTCCGAACTGCACGGAGACGTTCTGGGTGGACAGCATGGGACTTCCTGCACCCGCTTCAGGGGCGCGGCGAAACGAAAGGGGGAAGCACCCAGTTTACCAGATGCGGCCGGGGGGAGGGTTTCCCCGGCCGGGCGGGCTCCGCGGGCCGCAATTGCCGGCCCGCGGCCGGTTCAGCGGGTCGCGGTGCGCGCGCCCTGCGGCTTCTGCTTCGCCTCCCGCAGGCTCTCCAGGTGGTCCAGCCAGTTCGGCTCGACGCAGTTGTAGTCCAGCATCCGGCCGTTCTGGATCTCGGTGTATTCGCGCTCCAGCGTCGGCGGCTCGGTGTAGAACTTCGGATCATCGATGGTGACCTGCACCTTCAGGCGGCGCAGCCCGTCCCGTTCATAGGGCGTGTAACGCTCGATCACGCGGGCCTCGTCGCTGTGCGCGGTGGGCACGTCGATGGCTTCGTCGAGGCCGATGGTCTCGATGACCAGCGTGTTACCTTCCCAGCGACCCCACGAGGTGCCGCCGCGGCTCGGCAGGATGTCGGCCGGATCAATCCTGCGGCCATCGAGGAACACGCGCCGCACCTCGTTGTGCGTTTCGTAGATGATGGTGAGCTGTTCGGGCCGCTGGATGAACTCCACCGGATACCCACCGCCGAGGAAGATGGCCAGCGGCACGCCATGCGGCACGCAGAAGCCACCCGGCGTGTCGCCGGTGCCCTCGATCAGCGCGTTGTATTCAGCCAGCTTGGCGCGCGCTTCCTCGGTGAACGGGGCGGTCTGCGGAAAATCACCCACGCCATTCAGTGCCGCGCCGGCGCGCCCCTGCTCGTCCAGGGTCCAGATGCCCGTGAGGTCCGGGACCTCCTGCTTCGCCTGGCCACAGGCGGCCAGCAGCAGCGCGGTGAGCGCGGGAAACCAGGATCGACGCATATCCCCTCCATTGCCGCGGACCTCTGCCGGGTCCGTGAT
The DNA here is from genome assembly GCA_964396335.1 of uncultured Steroidobacteraceae bacterium. Classification (GTDB taxonomy): domain Bacteria; phylum Pseudomonadota; class Gammaproteobacteria; order Steroidobacterales; family Steroidobacteraceae; genus ZC4RG30. Next base: position 6,201 of record CAYNEX010000001.1, read on the forward strand.
GGGAATCTACTACGACTCGCGCCGCTCGTGCCCGCCACGACGCCCCGCGGCGCCGCTCACTTCAGGGTCGGAGTTTCCACCGCAGTGACCGCCTGCGACTGCAGCGTGACGCTGCCTGAGAGGAAGGTGGAAGGCCCGAGTTCCAGCGCATAGAAGAGGACATGGCGCGGACCGTCCTGCCGCACTGACGTGGGAGCGCCGAGTTCGCTGATCACCGCCAGTTCGGTCATGCCGCGGGTCACCCGCTTCCAGCGTTCGGCGTCGACCCAGCGGGGCAGCACGGCGGCACTCGCGGCAGGCGGAGGGGCCGCAGTGCGCGCGCCGCCCAGCGACGGCAACGGCATCGTCGGCACCGGCGAGGGCGAACGGTCTGCCTGCGTACGCAGCTGGTTCACCAGCTGCGTCAGGATGCTGACCTCGCGCTGCAACTGGCGCACGTCCTGCTCCAGCCGCGCGACCTGGTGACTGTCCTGGGCCGGGGCCAGCATCGGCAGCGCGAGCCCCATGACGATCATTGGCATGCGTCGCATAGGCATCCCTCCGGGTCATTGCAGCATACGCGCATGACGGGCCGGTGTCGGCTGTGGAAAACGCCCGGACCGCTGACTATTCTCGCGCACTTCAAGGACAGCAAGGCCGCCGGCGCGGCCGGACGGGGAAGACATGGCAAAACCAATGCAAACGCCGCTGCACCGCTTCAATTTCACGAAGCTGACGAAGGAACAGATCGGGCAGAAGCTGCGCGCGACCGAGGCCGGTCCGACCAGCGCTTCCGCGTTCTCGAATGTGCTGGCCGGCAGGACGCTGAAGATCATCACGAAGGACGGCCCGGTGCTGGAATACCGCTTCGGCACGAACCGCCGGCTGACGCTGAGCGAAAACGGCGGGCGTGCCGTGTCGGCGGGTTATGGCGAGCTGGCGTTGAACAAGCTGTTGTTCTTCTCGCACATGATCCCGGCCGAACAGAAGGGCTACAACGTGGTCATCGACCAGGCTACAAACCTCGCGACCGTGTTCGAGGTGTGGTTCTCCAGCGGCATCAGGCAGAACGCCGGCCGGCCGAATGAATTCACGCTGGATGACCGCGAGGTGCAGCGGCAGATCTATTTCGGGTACGTGGACAATGGCCAGCCGCCACCTGGGAACCTGCACCACTACACCAACCGCATCGCCGGCAAGGGCATCTGGTGGAAGCAGGATACCGGCATCGAGACCGTCGAACTGTATGCCTCGGTCGCCAACACCAATTTCGTCGAGCTGACACGCCACGCGGACAACCTCAGCTGGGTGGCGCCGTCCGACTATGTGCTGATTGATGACCGCACCTTCGCCTACAACCGCACCGAGTGCGAGTTCTCCGGCATCCACACCTGCTTTGTGGTCGACCTGTACGACGTGAAGCAGATCGGCGTGCGGCTGGGGTTCAACGAGCGCGACGAGCTCGAGTACTACATGTTCCGCGGCGACGGCAAGGTGGTCGGACAGCTGGCGTACCTGGAGCCCTTCGACGAGCACGGCAAGAAGCCGCTGTTCGAGGTCAATGCCGGCGACCAGCCGGTGGCGAAGGGCGCGCGCGTGGCCTACCGGCCGGTGCGCAGCTTCACGCACATGACCGACGAGGCGGTGCATGAGGCTGCCCTGAAGCGCACCTCGGCATTCGGCAGCGCCGACGCTGCCGACGTGGCGCCGCAGGTGTCGATGGCCAGCAACAACATGCCGTTCTCCGACGTCCTCGTCGGCAAGGTCTTCACGGTGCGCCTGGACCACGGCGGGCCGGTGCGCGACTACCGCGTCAACGACAAGTTCAAGCTGCAGTTCCGTGACCACCGGGACAATGTCTGGCACGAGGTGGATTACCGCGCCTATGAGGGTGACACCAACCTTGCCTGGTTCAGCCACATCATCCCCGACAGCAAACCGCGCGCCAGCGTGCAGGTGGCGGTGGATTTCACCAATGGCCTGGTGACCAGCATCGAGTCCCACATGGGCACGCCGTATTACGGCAACGAGACCACCTATCGGGCGCTGTTCGGCGTGATCGAGATGGAAGGCATCGAGGCGCCGCTGTACATGCGGCATTCATTCACCGACGAGCTGGTGGGCCATGCCTGGTCCTGGTCCTATTCGGACCAGATGACTTCGATGCACCTGTATACCTCGCCGCACTCGATGTCGTGGACAATCTTCACCGCCAACCAGACCATGGGTTCGCAGTGGTGCTCGCCCTGCATCTACGTGAAGCTGCGCCCGGGCGTCTATCTGTTCTGCCAGAACGAGGAAGCCTGCAATGGCGCGCAGATGATCGAGCTGCTGAACACCAACATCTCGCATGACTGCGGCTTCAGCTTCAACGGCGGCGAGCGCGGCGTGAACCTGGGCGTGGTCGGCGGCATCGGCCGCCACATCGGCAAGTTCGACATCGCGCATTTCTACGGGCCGCGCAAGCGGGAGGTGTGATGGACATCTTCAAGTCGTTCCGCCGACAGGCGGGAGCGGATACGGGGCGCCGCGCCTTCCTCTGGAGATTCGGCGCCGGAACCGCCGGTGCGATGGCCTCGGTGGCCGTGACTGCGAAGCCGGCAGGCGCCGAAGATCCCGCGCTGCGGGCGGCCTTGCTCGACGAAGAGAAGGCGCTGCGCAAGCTGCACCGGGATTTCCAGCAGGCCATCGATGAAGGGCGCCATGCGGAGGTCGTCGCGCTGTTCGCCGACGACGCGCAGGTGATCTTCAACGGCGGCGTGTTCGAGCGACGCGACCACGGCATCAGCCGGCTGTTCCGCGAGCATCTGCCGGCCCGCAAGGCCGGCGGCAGCATGCAGGCCGCGCCCGGATTCGCGTTGTCGCCCGCGCAGCAGCACGATCGGGTCGAGGTGGCAAAGGATCTTCGTGCCGCCAGCGCGGTGTTCCCATATTCCATCCAGTGCGGCATGCCGATCGAATCCGGCAACTCGCTGGCCAGCATGGCGCGGCTGCACGGCGAAGGGGTTCGCACCTGGTGGGAGGGTGGCCACTACCGCGTGGATTACCGCAAGGATGCGGAGGGCCGCTGGCAGATCAGCCGGCTCGAGTACGACACGGTGGTGCGCGCCGACTACCGGCCGGGACGCTCATATGCCAGCGCCATTTCGGTGCCCCGGCTGACGACGCGGTTCCCGCAGGACCTGCAGGGACCGGACCGGCTGGCGTGAACGAAAGTCCCTGCGACCGGTAAGCTTGCGCCGATGTTCGATCTCGCACCCGGGCTGGGTGACTGGCCCGCGCTGGGGCTCGTCGCCCTGAGCTTCTTCACTTCCCTGATCACCGCCACTTTCTCGCTGGGTGGCGGCTCATTGCTGATCGCCGCGATGACGCTGGTGATGCCGCCGGTGGTGGTGATCCCCGTGCATGGCTGCGTGCAACTGGGCAGCAACGCCGGCCGGGCGCTGGTGATGCGGCAGTTCATCCAGTGGCCCTTCATCCTGTGGGTGACGCTGGGCGCCATCCTGGGTTCGATCTTCGGCGGTGCGTTCGCGCAGGTGATTCCGGATCGCTGGTTTGTCGCCGCCATCGGCGTGTTCGTGCTGGTCACCACCTGGCTGCCGCAGCCGAAGCTGATCGCCGGCAGCCGCATGGTGCAATTCGTCGGCGGCTCGATCGTGTCGGCCGTGGGCATGGTGGTGGGCGCGGCCGGGCCGCTGCTGGCGGCGTTCGTGCGCGGCATTCCCGACCGGCGCCAGCTGGTGGCCACGCACGCGATGCTCAATACCTTCCAGCACCTGTTCAAGGTGGTGATTTTCACCGTGCTGGGATTCGCCTTCGGCCAGTACCTGCTGCTGATCGCGTTGATGATCGGGGCAGGCTTCGCCGGCACCATGCTGGGCAGCCGCATGCTCACGCGGGTGCCGGAATCGGTCTTCCGCTTCGGATTCCGCATCCTGCTCAGCCTGGTGGCGCTGGAACTGGTGCGCCGGGCGCTGTTTGCCGGCGGCTGACCGCGGATTCTCGGGGTCGGCCATGGCGGTTGCGCGGGGCGCCGGCGACCGCAGTACCATGGTCCAAAGGCTACCCGTCCGGCCCGGCAGAGAATCCCCATGATCAAGCGCATCCTTCCCCTGCTGCTGCTGGTCGCCGCACCCTTCGCTGCTGCGGATTCCAACGACGACCTGTTCGAGGCCGCCGGCCAGGGCGATGTGGGCCGTCTTTCGCAGGCGCTGGAGCACGGCGCCGAGCCGGATGCGCGCGGTGCCGGTGAAATCACGCCGCTGATGCTGTCGGCCGAACGAGGCCACCTGGATGTGGTGCGCGCGCTGCTGGCCGCGGGCGCGAACGTGCATGCGCAGCGTGCCGGTGGCATCACGCCGCTGATGCATGCCGCCGCCTGTGGCAACCCGGGCCTGGTCAAATTGCTGCTGGACGCGGGTGCGAAGGTGGATGCGCGCGCCACCGACCAGGGTATCTCCGCGCTGCGTGTCGCCGTGGCCACCGGTTCGCTGGATGTCGCCCGCCTGCTGCTTGAGTCCGGCGCCGATCGCAATGAGGTCGATGAAAGCGGTGCGCGCCTGCTGTTCACTGCCGCCGGTGCAGGCTCGGTGCCGCTGCTCGAGCTGCTGCTGGTGGAAGGCGAGGACGTCAACCACAAGCGCAGGGAGGGGGGCTACACCGCGCTGGATGTCGCCCTTGAACGCCATCACTGGGCGGCCGCGCAATACCTGCTGGAACATGGCGCGACGCTGGCCGCCTCGATGACCGGCAAGGACGGCGTGCTGCGCAAGCTGCTGGAACTGGAACCGGTGCTGCAGCCGCAGCGACAGAACACGCTGGTGCAGTCGGTGGAGATGCCCAGCGCCGAACTGTTCCGCGCCGTGCTGGCGCAGGGCGCCACGACCAGCTATCGCGACGAGAAGGGCAACACGCTGCTGATGCTGGCTGCCAATCGCCATCATGTCACCGGCATCGAGGCGCTGCTGGCGACCGGTGCCGATGTGCACGCACGCAATGCCGATGGTGACACGGCGCTTTCGATCGCCGCCGGCAAGAGCGAATACGAGCTGATCGTGGCCGGCATCGGCATGGCGCTGGGGCAGGACCGTGAATCGCTGATGCGCGTGATCTTCCGTCCGGCTGCCAAGAGCCACGAGTCCCCGTCGACCGCCAGGCGCCTGCACATCGCGCGTCTGCTGCTGGCGGCGAAGGCCGACCCCAATGTGGCCGATGCCAACGGCAACACGCCGCTCATGGAAGCCACGCGCACCGGCGATGCCGAACTGGTGTCGCTGCTGATCGAGGCCGGTGCCGGCGTCAATGCGCGCAACAGCCACGGCAGTGCGCCGGTGCTGATGGCGGCGCAGTTCGGCATGCAGGAAATCGCCGGCACGCTGCTGGCGGCCCGCGCCGATCTGGACGTGCGCGATGCCGACGGCAAGGGTCCGCTGGACCTGGCCCGTGCCGGCGGCCATGACGGCCTGGTGCGCCTGCTGGAGCAGGCCCGGCTGAACTGACCAACCGGGGTTCTCTCCCCGCCTGCTGACCGGCCCATCGCCCGGCAATGGCTCCAAGGAGGCATTCCGGCGTGGCTCCCCGCGCCGGAATGACTACACCCTCGGAGCGATGATCGCCCGGGGCGCGATCCAGACAATGCACTCCAACGGGCCCGGACATCGGGTCCGATCAAGGACGTACTGGAGTCGCTTTCATGATGAATCGCATCACCTTCGGGCTGGCCGCATCCGTGGCTGCCCTGACCCTGAACCTCACCTTTGTTTCGCTGGTCCTGCCCCGGCCGGCGGTCGCAAACGACCTGGCGCCACCCCCCGCCAGGGTCGCGACCGCCGGTCGCGCAGATCCGCTCATCGAGCGTGGCCGCTACGTGGCCATGATGGGTGGCTGCCATGACTGCCATACCGGTGGTTACGCTGACGCCGCCGGCCAGGTGCCGGCCGAGCGCTGGCTGACCGGCACGGAGGTGGGTTTCAAGGGCCCCTGGGGGGTCTCCTATCCCACCAACCTGCGCCTGTCGGTGCAGCGCATGAGCGAGGAGCAGTGGCTGACCTATGCGCGCGCGCCGCGCCTGCCGCCGATGCCCTGGTTCAACCTGCGGGACATGGCCGATGAAGACCTGCGCGCGTTGTACCGCTTCCTGCGCGACATCGGTCCCAGCGGCAAGCCGGCGCCGATGCCGGTGGGCCCGGACGCCACGGTCACCACGCCCTTCATCAACTTCGTGCCCCAGGAACCCGCGTTGACCGCGACGCGCTGAACCACACTCATTTCAGGGAAGAACCACCCTGTCGATCAGGAAACTCCTCGTTGCCACGGCGCTGCTGCTGTCCGCCGCCAGCCCGGTGTTCGCCGACTGCGCTGCCGACGCCACTGTGCGCGAAGTACGTGATGCTTTCGCGCGCGGCCAGCAGAACGAACAGGAAGGTGATGCGCGTGCCGCGCTGGCGGCCTACGTGGCCGCGCAGCAGTACACCTGCGATCCCAATCCGGTGGCCGGCCAGGCCGCAGCGCGGGCCGCGACACTGGCCAGGTCGCTGGGTGACGCCGCCCGCGCCAGCGGCGACCATGCGGCGCGAGGTGCTCGAGCTCGTGGCATCCGGCGCCAGCAACAAACATATCGCCCGCGCGCTGGACCTGAGCCTGCACACGGTCAAGCGCCACGTCTGCAACATCCTCGACAAGCTCGACTGCGATTCGCGCGGCCAGGCCGCCGACCTGTTCCGCCGCAGCCTGCGCGCCTGATGGCTCTTTGGGCGCATGACCCGGGGGCCGGCCGGCCCCGATACTGGCTCCCATGCAGGAACCGCGTGCCACGCCATCACCCGCCAGCCTGGATTTCCCGCTCGCGCTGATCGAGGAATTCCGCGCCAGCTATGCACCGGACATCGTCTGGACGGCGCCCCGTCGCGGGGTGCAATGGTCGGGCCGTGACCAGGTGGTCACCAACCTGCTGCGCGAGGCGGCGGCGATGCAATCGCTGACCTTCACGCGCGTGCGCCGCAGCCGCAGCGACGAGAAGGTCATCGACGAGTTCGTGGTGCGATTCGTTTATGCCGGCGAGGGCATCGAGAACCTGCAGTTTCCGCCCGGCGCCGCCGTGGAACTGGAGCGGGTGCGTATCCTGGAATTGGCGGGCCAGCAGGTGGTGCGCGAAGCGGCGATCGAGACCTGGACGCTGCTGGCGCAGCGCGCCGCGGGTGCCGTCACTCCGTGAACACCACCAGCTTGCGCGAGCGGATCCGCCAGCGGCCGTCCTGCTTCACCAGACGGTCCTCGGAGCGCCCGAATCCACCGGCGACATAGCGGTTCTCGTCATTGCGGCGCAGGGTCTGCCAGTACGACTGGTACAGCGCCTCGTTGTCGCCGGTGAATGAAATCCGTTCATTGCTGATCACATGGTAGAGGCGGCCGGCCGGTCGGCCCGCCTCGCGGTTGGCCTGCTGGCGCGCGGCCATGTCGGTCACCACCCTGCGGATGGCTTCGTGCCCCTTGATCAGGGTGCCGTTCGAATCGATCTCGGCGTCTTCGGTGAACACCGCCACGTAACCTTCCGCGTCCAGCGAGTCCACGCTCCACACGTACTGCTGCATCACTTCGTGGATGGCAGCGCGGTCGTCGAGGCGCGCCTGGAAACCGGCGGACTGGGACAGTGCCGGCAGCGATGCGGCCAGCAGCAGGAGGGGCAGCAGTCTTCGCATGGTTGCACCTGGGGCGGTCGGGGTGTCGGGGACTATACCGCCGGGGAGGGCGCCGGAAAGCGAAGCCGGCGGCAGGGCGCCGCGCTTCTGCCCGTTCCTGCAAGAACCAGCACCTCTCTGGTCATTCCTTTCGAGGACACTTGCGCCACGCTTGCGGACTGAGATCATCCGCCCCGGTGAGGGCAGCGGACATTCACGGATCGGCCAACGGCCCAGGAAGGACAGCATGAGCACGCTTCGCCATATCCAGCGCGCGGGATTCCTCTGCATGGCACTGCTGGCAGGCATGCTGGCCACGCCGCTGCAGGCCGCCCAGGCGGACAACACCGCGCTCGACGAGCTGGCCCGCGACACCGAACGCGCCGAGGCCATCCGCGCCGTGAAGAAGCTGCAGCATGCCTATTCGCAGTATGCGCAATACGGCCTGTGGAGCGACCTGGGCGCGCTGTTCGCCCGTGACGGCGAGTGGATCTGGGGCGATACCACCGTGACGGGCCCGGCCGCGATCACCGCACATCACACCGACAAGGTGGGCGGCGGCCGCGCCGGCCTGCCCGAGGGTGTGGTCAACAGCCTGTTCGTCGACGTGCCGCTGGTGAACCTGTCGGTGGATGGAAAGACCGCGCAGGCGCGCTGGTATGGCATCCACATGCTGGGCGGCGCGGCGGACGCGCGCTGGGAAAGCGGCACCTTCCAGAACGACTACGTGCTCGAGGACGGCGTCTGGAAGATTGCGCGCCTGCATTTCCACCCGCAGTTCGGCGGACCGTATGAGCAGGGCTGGAAGACCTTTGCCAGCCCACTGCCGCGCGTGCCTTATCACTTCAGGACCGAGGCGGAAGCAGGCACCCCGATTCCGCCGCCGTCAGGGCCCGCGCCGCGCACGCGGGCAACGCTCGCCAGCCTCGAGAAGCGCATCGACACGCTCAATGCCGAGGATGCCGCGCGCAACCTGCAGAACGCGTATGGCTATTACGTCGACCGCAAGATGTGGGATGACGTCACCGACCTGTTCACCGCCGACGGCGTGCTCGAACTGGGCGGCATCGGCCTGTATGACGGCCCGGCCAACATCCGCCGCGCGCTGGAGCGGCATGGACCGGCCGGCCTGAAGGAAGGGCAGCTGCACGATCACCCGCTGTTCGACACCAATATCGAGATCTCGGCCGACGGCATGGAGGCGCAGCTGCGTGGCCTCGAGCTCGGCATGCTCGGCGACTACAGCAGCGGCACTGCGCACTGGGCCGTCAGTGTGTTCGTGAACCGTTTCGTGAAGCAGGATGGCGTGTGGAAGATCCGCGAGATGCGGGTGTTCCCGTTGCTGAAGACCGACTTCTACCAGGGCTGGGGCAAGAGCCGCATCGGCGTTGAAACGCCGGAGCAGCGCTTCGCGCCGAACCGGCCGCTGCCGGCTGCGGATGCGGGCGCGAACCTGATTCCCGCTTTCCTGCCGCATCCGGTCACCGGCCGTGAGGCCAGCTATCCGCGCGGCGCGCGCGTGGCGGCGAAGTCGCGGCTGCTGCCGGCGCCGGCCGCGCCGAAGGTGCAGGCTGTCGCGGGTTCGACCGATGAACGCATCGCCGAGGCGCGCCGCCGGCTGGCGCTGTCGATGGCATGGGATGGCGCGGCCAACATCACCGCCGCCTACACGCACTACATCGACGACAGCCAGTGGACCAGCATGGGCGCGATCTTCGCCCGCAACGGCAACAAGCAGGTGCCGTTCAATGGTTATTACATCGGGCCGGAGCGCATCGCGCATCGCCCCGGCGCTCGACCGGCGCCCAACGGCACCAATCCCGGCAATGGTGGCTGGCACTGGCTGATGCAGCCGGTGATCCACGTCGCGCCGGACGGACGTTCGGCCAAGATGCGCACGCGCCTGTTCCATCCGCTGCCCACCGCCACCGGCGGCATGATGGAAGGCGGCATGTATCCGAACAACCAGGCCGTGCTGGAGGACGGTGTCTGGAAATTGTGGACCATCACCATCGACGAGCCGTATTTCACCGGCCGCTGGCCGACCGGCTGGGCGCGGCCGGCACCGCCGGCTCCGCCGCGCGGCGCAGCCGCCGGGGCACCGGGAGCGGCTGCCGGCGCTCCACGCGGTGGCGGCGGGGCCGGAAGTGCGCCGGCCACACCGCCGTTGCCGGGCGCCATCCTCTATCCGCCCAACATCTCCAATGCGCTGCTCGGCCGCCGCATGGAAGGTTTCGTCGGCGGCACCGGTGAGCCCGTCCGCTGGCCCGGCCTGCTGCCGATGTGGTTCCACTACAAGAATCCGGTCAGCGGCCGGGAGCCGGAGCGCTACTGGCCCAACTGCGCCACCTGCGAATACGCACCCGGCACCAGCATGGACCAGTACGGCTACCTGCTGCCGGAGACCTGAGCGGCGTCGGAAGCGGCTGGCAACCGAAAGGCGCGGTTTCCGGGTTCCCTTCCGGCGATGCAGCGGCGATTCTCGATCGCTCTGTATCGCTGGAAGCACCCATGATCGAAGACATCGGACCGCGTCCCCAATCCTTCGACCTGGAAAAAGCCACGGTCGACAACCCGCATTACCGCAGCGTGGCCTGGAGCGGTCGCTACCTGCAGGTCACCCTGATGTCCATCGAACCGGGCAAGGACATCGGCCTCGAGAAACATGGCGAGACCGACCAGTTCCTGCGGCTGGATGCGGGCCGCGGCCGCGTGCAGATGGGTCCGGAGAAAGACCAGCTGACCTTCGACCGGGAAGTCTCGGATGGCTGGTGTGTGCTGGTGCCGGCCGGCACCTGGCACAACATCACCAACATCGGTGATGAACCGATGCGGCTTTACGCCATCTACGCCCCGACGCACCACAAGCCGGGCAAGATCCACCGCTCGGCCGAGGAAGGCGAGGCGGACCAGGATGACGATCCGCCGGAATGGTCGGTGCAGCCCCGCGGCACCGAACCCGACGAGCACGCCTGAGCATTTCTGGCCTCGGTGAGGGTTGCGCGCTAGCCTTGGGACAACACGGGGGTAGCGCATGCCGTCACGACGCGATTTCCACAGGCTCTCGATCGCCGCGGCGGTAGGCGGTCTTGCCGGCGCGCGGTTTGCGCAGGCGGCGTCACCGACGCCGCTGGCGCTGCCCGAGCTGCCCCCGCCGCCCAGCTTGCGTCCCGAACTGTATGGCACGCATGGCATGGTGGCGGCGGCCACCTCCTATACGGTGAATGCCGGCACACGCATCCTGGCCGCCGGAGGCAATGCATTTGATGCCGGCGTGGCCGCGGTGTTTGCCGCCGCCGTCAACGAGATCTCGCACTTCGGCATGGGCGGTGAAGCGCCGGCCATCGTCTACCAGGCTTCCAATGGCAAGGTGACGGTGATCAGCGGCCAGGGCACCGCGCCGGCCGCGGCGCGGCCCGCGCATTTCATCGCCAATGGCGTGATCCCCGGCAATGGCCCCAATGGCGGCACATTGCCGGCGGTGGTCGACGCGATGGCGCGGACACTGCAGAACTTCGGCACCATGTCGCTGGCGCAGGTCCTCGAGCCGGCCATTGAGCTGGCCGATGGTTTCCCGATGTATGGAATCCTGCGCGATTCGCTGCTGGCGCACCGTCGCAATACCGTGCGCTGGGAATGGTCGCGCCGCACCTACTACCCCGACAACCGCGTACCCGAACCGGGCGAGATGTTCCGCCAGCCCAACCTCGCGGCCACATTGCGCGCGCTGGTGTCGGCGGAACGCGCGGCACTGGCACGCGGCGCGGGTCGGGCAAAGGCGATCGAGGCCGGTCGCGATGTGTTCTACAAGGGCGATGTCGGCAAGCGCATCGCCGCGGCTGTCCAGGCTGATGGCGGACTGATGCGGCATGAGGACCTGGCGAATTACCAGGGCCGCCTCGAGGAGCCGCTGACCACGCGCTTTGCGGGCTATGACATCCACAAGGCCGGCTTCTGGAGCCAGGGTCCGGCGCTGCTGATGACGCTGAACATCCTCGATGCCGCCGGCATCCAGCGCATGCGGCACAACAGCGCGGACTACCTGCACACGCTCACCGAGGCGATCAAGCTGGCCTTCGACGACCGCAATGCGTGGTTCGGTGATCCGCTGCATGTCGAGGTGCCGGCGGAAGGCCTGCTGTCGAAGTCCTATGCCGCCGAGCGCGCGAAGCTGATCGGGCAGCAGGCGTCGATGGAACATCGTTATGGCAACCCCCATGCCCACCAGCGCGGAGGCCGGGCGCCGCGCGTGCGTTTCGAGCCACGGCAGCTGCGTCGACCCGGCGATCCCACTGCCGACACCACCGCCATCGAGGTGGTGGACGCAAAGGGCAACCTGTTCAGCTGCACGCCCAGCTCCGGCTGGCTGATGGGTGGTGCCTACATTGCCGGTGACACCGGCGTGCCGATGAGCAACCGCCTCACCGTGTTCGACCTGGATCCGGCCAGTCCCAATGTGCTGGCCGGTGGCAAGCGTCCGCGCACCACGCTGACACCGTCGATCGTGACGCGCGACGGCAAGCCTTTCATGGCCGTGGGCACGCCGGGTGGCGACAGCCAGGACCAGCACATCCTGCAGACGCTGCTGAATGTCATCCTCGGCGGTTACAACCTGCAACAGGCGCTGGAGGCGCCGCGGCTGCAGTCGGTGCATTTCCATGCCTCGTTCGCCGAGAAACGCGAGCTGCCGGGCATGCTCGAGATCGAGTCGCGCTTCGGTGCCGACATCATCACTTCGCTGATGCGCCGCGGCCATCGCGTCAGCGTGGTGGGCAGCTATGACATCGAGACGGCCGGGGTGGCCGTTGGCCTTGATCCCCGCTACGGCACATTGCGGGGCGGCGCCGACATCCGCGGCGAGCGGCAGGTGTTCGGCTGGTGAGCACGGTGCCGGAACGCTTCGATGTGGTCATCGTCGGAGCCGGGCCGGCAGGACTGAGCGCGGCCCTGGTCCTCGGTCGCTGCACCCGCCGGGTGCTGCTGTGTGATCGCGGCACGCCTCGCAACCGGGCCTCGAAGGCCATGCATGGATTCCTGTCGCGTGACGGCGTGGCACCGGAGGAGTTCTCGACCATCACGCGGAAGGAGCTGGAACGTTATCCGGACGTGAAGCGGATCGCCGCGGAAGTGCGCAAGGCCTGCGTCGATCCCGCGGGCGGCTTCCAGGTCGTTGCCGGCGATCGCACGGTGCATGCCCGCAAGCTGTTGATCGCCACCGGGCTGGAGGATGAATTGCCACCCATCGGCGTGGAGCCATTCTTCGGCACCAGTGTGTTCCAGTGTCCCTATTGTGATGGCTGGGAGTATCGTGGCCGGCCCATCGCCGCCTATGGCCGGCGGCGTCGCGGCCTTGAGATGGCACGCGCGCTGACGGCCTGGAGTGATGACATCGTGCTGTGCACCGATGGCCGCGCCGGCTACACGGATGAGGAGCGCCAGTCCCTGGCGCGCAATGGCATCCAGCTGTGCGAACAGCGCATCCAGGGGCTGGAAGGCGAGGGCGGGCACCTGCAGCACATCGTGTTCCGCGATGGGTCACGTGTGGCCCGCGAGGCACTGTTCTTCGATACCCCCTCGCATGGCCAGTCGGACCTGACCAGGCAGCTCGGCTGCACCTTCACCCGCCATGGCGGCGTGGCCTGCGGCAAGTATGAGGCCACTGCGGTGCCGGGTGTCTATGTGGCCGGCAACATCGTGCGCAATGTGCAGTTGTCGATCGTGGCGGCGGCGGAGGGTGCCAACGCGGCATTCGGCATCAATCGCGCGCTGACACGGGAGGATTTCACCCGTCGCGCCACCGGCGAGAAGATCGTCGAGCACACCGCGCCCTGAACGCGGCGGGAAGGAAAGTGGCCGCGCGGCCCTGCCAGCCGGTATATTTCCGCCCGGAATTTCACGGAGACCAGAAGTGTCCGAGACCGAGACCGATACGCTTCCTGACCGCCTCAGCGTCGATCCTTCGAGCAAGTATTACGACGAGAAGATCCTGGCGCGCAACGTGGGCATCCGCCTCAATGGCGTCGAGCGCAACAATGTCGAGGAATACTGCGTATCCGAAGGCTGGATCCGCAGCGCCGTGGGTCGCACGCTGGACCGCCGCGGCAAGCCGTTGACCATCATGCTGCGCGGCAAGGTCGAGCCCTTCTTCAAGGACTGACCTCGCCTTCAAGGGCCGGCCATCCAGGCCGGCCGGAAGGTTTCCCTACTTGCCCAGGGCGCGACGCAGCGCGTCGGCCATCATGCCATTGCCCTGCGGCTGCTGCGGGCGCTGCGCCGGACGACCGGCGCCACGACCCCCATCGCGATGACCCGCGCCACGCGGACCGCCGGCGGAGTCGCCTGCCGGGCGGCCACGCGGCACCGATTCATCCAGGCGCATCGTCAGCGCGATGCGCTTGCGGGCCACATCGACCTCGAGCACTTTCACCTTCACCACGTCGCCGGCCTTCACCACTTCGTGCGGATCCTTCACGAAGCGGTTCGACAGCATCGAGATGTGCACCAGGCCGTCCTGGTGCACGCCGATGTCGACGAAGGCGCCGAAATTGGTCACGTTGGTGACCACGCCTTCCAGCAGCATGCCGGGCTGCAGGTCCTTCAGGTCCTCGACGCCATCCTTGAACGCGGCGGTCCTGAACTCCGGGCGCGGGTCGCGGCCGGGCTTCTCCAGTTCCTTCAGGATGTCGCGTACCGTCGGCAGGCCGAACTGCTCATCGGTGTAGCGCGAGGCATCGACGCGTGCCAGCAATGCACTGTTGCCCATCACTTCGCGCACCGGACGATTCAGGTCCACCAGGATGCGCTCGACCACGCGATAGGACTCCGGGTGCACCGAGGAGGCATCCAGCGGGTTGTCGCCATTGACGATGCGCAGGAAGCCGGCGGCCTGTTCGAAGGCCTTCGGTCCCAGTCGCGGCACCTTCTTCAGGTCCTTGCGGTCGCGGAAGGCACCGTTCTCGTTGCGGTGGTTGACGATGTTCTCGGCCAGCGACGGTGACAGGCCCGACACGCGCGCCAGCAGCGCCGGCGAGGCCATGTTCACGTCGACGCCCACGGCGTTCACGCAGTCCTCGACCACCGCGTCCAGCGAGCGCGCCAGGCGCGTCTGGTTCACGTCGTGCTGGTACTGGCCGACGCCGATCGACTTCGGGTCGATCTTCACCAGCTCGGCCAGCGGATCCTGCAGGCGGCGGGCGATCGACACCGCGCCGCGCAGGCTCACATCCAGCGTCGGCAGCTCCTTCGAGGCCAGTTCCGAGGCCGAGTACACCGATGCGCCGGCCTCGGACACCACCACCTTGGTCAGGTGCAGGTCCGCGCAGCGCTTGATCAGTTCGGCCGCCAGCCGGTCGGTTTCGCGCGAGGCCGTGCCGTTGCCGATGCCGATCAGCTGCACCGTGTGCTTGCGGGCCAGCTGGCCGAGCGTGTGCAGCGTGCCTTCCAGGTCGTTCTTCGGCGGGAAGGGATAGACGGTGGCGGTATCCACCACCTTGCCGGTGGCATCGACAATGGCCACCTTCACGCCGGTGCGGATGCCCGGGTCCAGGCCCATCGTGACGCGCGCGCCGGCCGGCGCGGCCAGCAGCAGGTCGTGCAGGTTGCGGCCGAATACGCGGATGGCCTCTTCCTCGGCGCGCTCGCGCAGCGCGATGAACATCTCGGCCTCAAGCTGGAAGGCCAGCTTCAGCTGCCAGGTCCAGCGCACGGTGTCGCGCAGCCAGGCGTCGGCGGGGCGGCCCTGGTCGGAAATGCCATTGCGCGTGGCGATGCGCAGCTCGCAGCTGGTCTGGACCGGGCCGGTGCCGGCCTGCGCCGCGGCCAGTTCCTCCGGCAGCTTCAGCGACACGCGCAGCACCTCCTCGGTGCGGCCGCGGAACAGCGCCAGCGCGCGATGCGAGGGCACGTTGGCCAGCGGCTCGGAGTAATCGAAGTAATCGCGGAACTTGGCGCCGGCTTCTTCCTTGCCCTCGGCCACCTTCGATACCACCACGCCATGTTCCTGCACATGCGCGCGCAGCTGGCCCAGCAGCTCGGCATCTTCGGCGAACTGCTCCATCAGGATCTGGCGCGCGCCTTCCAGCGCGGCCTTCACATCCGGCACGCCCGGGTTGTCGCCATCCTCGCTGGAGAACGGTTCCTTCAGGTACCTGGCGGCCTCGGTGGCCGGGTCGAGCGTCGGATCGGCCAGCAGGCTCTCGGCCAGCGGCGCCAGCCCCGCCTGCCGCGCGATCTGCGCGCGCGTGCGGCGCTTGGGCTTGTACGGCAGGTACAGGTCCTCGAGCCGCTGCTTGCTGTCGGCGGATTCGATGGCGGCGCGCAGTTCCGGCGTGAGCTTCTTCTGCTCGTCGATGCTCTTCAGGATGGCCTCGCGCCGCTCTTCCAGCGAGCGCAGGTACACCAGCCGCTCGCTCAGCGTGCGCAGCTGCGCGTCATCGAGGCCGCCGGTGGCCTCCTTGCGGTAGCGGGCGATGAAGGGCACGGTCGCGCCGTCGTCGATCAGGGCGATGGTGGCGGCAACCTGCGACGGCTTGATGGCCAGTTCGTTGGCAAGACGGATTTCGATCGAGGGCAGCACGGGGACCGGGGGAAAAAGGAAGGGACGCGAACTATGCAGAATGCGTCCCCCTGCAACAAGACTTGCATTCGGGAAGGTCCGAAGCCCCGCCCATCGCGGCGGCCGGAGTGGGGGCCTCCGGCCGCCGCCCGCGCTTCAGAAGCGCATGCGGACGCCGGCGCGGAACTGGGCTCCCACGGTGTCGAAATACACCGGATTTGTGGGGTAGTTGGAGCCCGGTCCCGCATTGCCGCCCGGCGCGATGGGCGGGTCTTCGTTGAGCAGGTTGTTGATGGTGCCGAACACCTCCCAGTTGGCGCCGTTGTTGCCGAACGGCACCTTGTAGGTGGCCGACAGGCCCAGGTAGGTGCGGCCTTCCACGCGGTTGTTGCTCACCGTGTTGGTGGGTGCCGCCGACACCAGGTCGCTCATGCTGGCTTCGATCAGTGCCGCATAACGCGGGTCATCCGGCCCGATCCAGTTGGCGTTGAGCTTGCCCGAGGGGATGTGGCGCACGTTCAGCGTGGTGCTGAAGCGGTCCAGCGAGTAGGTCAGCATGGTGTTCAGCTGCCACTTCGGCCCGGAGTTGAAATTGCCGAAGGCGGTGGTCGGTCCGGTCTGGCCGGCGAAGTCCACCGGCGTGGCGCCCGGTGCCGAGGTCACGATCAGGTCATAGTTCAGCGTTGCCAGCGCGCGCAGGTTCAGCGTGCCGCGCGCCGCATCGCCGAAGCGCGACAGCGGCAGTGTGTAGTCCAGCTCGAAGTCGGCACCCCGCACCGCATATCCGCCGAGATTGGTGTCGGTGGCGCGGATGAAGGTGATGTCGGTGCGCGAGTCGTCGGTGAAATCGATGCGCTCGCAGAAGGCGCTGTAGCTGTAGCAGAAGTTCACCAGCTGCGATGCATTGGTGGACGTGATCGCGCCCTGGATCTTGATCTGGTACCAGTCGGCCGACAGCCGCAGGCCATTCGCCACGCCGCCGGGCGAGAACACCGCGCCCACGGTGGTGGTATAGGCCTTCTCCGGCGCGAGGCCGAACTCGCCGCCGCCCAGCACCGGGGTGTTGTCGGTCGCATTGCCGTTCCACGGGTTCGACACGCTGCCCAGCGTGGTGCCCACTTCCGACGGCACGGTCTTGTAATACAACTCGCGGAAGCCGGCGGCGCGCACGTCCAGCGAACGCGTGCCACGCAGCCGCAGCCAGCTGACCGGATCCCAGATCGAGCTCAGCTTCCAGCTGGTGATGCTGGTGGTCTTCGAGTCACCGGTCTGCGCGTCGTGGCTCTTGTTGCGCGTGCGGCGCACGGCGCCGTTGAACTCCAGCTGCCGCGCGAACGGCTGGTCACGCAGCAGCGGGGCGTTGAGCTCGAAGAAACCTTCCAGCACCTTGATGCTGCCGCCGAAGTCCTGGCCGTAGCTGAAGGCGAACTCGTTGTAATAGGGGATGTCGCGGTGGCTGACATCGCCCTTCTCGCTGCGGTATTCGGCACCCACGGCACCGCGGAACGGACCGGCGCCGATGCCGCCGAACAGTTCACCGGTGGTCGAGGCCGCGACCACATGCTGCGTGTATTCGAAGTCCTCCGGGGCGGTGCGGTAGGCGTAGTTCACCGCTTCCTCGGTGAGGTTGTCGAGGCCGAACAGGTTCATCGGCACGCAGTCCTCGGCCCCCTCGGGGATCGTCGGCTGCAGCGTGGCGCGACAGACGATGTTGCCGTTGGGAGTGCCGGTGAGGTATTCGCCTTCGTCCACCGCGTCGAGCGCGTACTGGAAGAAATGGTTCACGCGCGCGCGGCTGAAGGTCTGTTCGCGTTCGTTGCGGCCGTACTGGTAATAGCCATCCCAGTGCCAGGTATCGGCCAGGCGGCCGGAAAGTCCGGCCACCGCCCGCAGCGTGGTGACTTCCGAGCGGTTCACCGAGCGGTAGGTGCCATCGAGGTCCTTGCCGAGGCTGGCGGTGTCGTTCGGCGGCGCCGGGAACATCGCGCGGATCTCCGGCGTCAGGTAGGGATTGTCACCACGCACGAACATGGTCGAGCGCGGGCCGGTGATGTACTGGTTCACCGCCACCTCGCGGCCGGCCCATGACACCTCGGCGAAACCCTCGATCGAATCGGTGAGGTCGTAGTTCGCGTGCGTGAACAGCGAATAGCGCTCCACCGGCGCGCGCAGCATCGAATCCTCGAAGGTCGAATCACCATCGCCGCCGGAACGCGGTCCGAAGGCCACGGCCCAGGCATAACGGCCCGGATCCATCGGCTTCAATGCCGTGCCGGCATCGTTGAACATCAGGTAACGCAGGGCCGGGTCGGTGTTGGCCTGGTCGCGGAACACGCCCTGCGCCACATTGAAGGCCTGCTTCGAGCCCGGCGCGATGATGAAGTTCGGCTGGCCCAGATAGCGGCGATTGCGGTCCTGCGGCGCCGCGCCTTCACTGGCGCGCTGCGGCGTGGCGTCGTCATCAACCAGGCCGTTGTTGGTGAACACGTCCCAGCTCGGCGCGCACCAGGTGCGCACCTCGGCGCATCCGCCGATGCCGCCGCTGTCCTGGTATTCGCCGCCGACCACGATGTGGCCCCGGCCGTTGGCGAAGGCGCTGCCGAAACCGATGCTGGCATGCTTGCTGTTGCCATCGCCATGGAAGGTGCGGCCGACGTCGAACTGCGCCTTCATGCCGGTGAAGTTGCGGTCGAGCAGCACGTTCACCACGCCGGCGACCGCGTCGGAGCCATATGCCGCGGAAGCGCCGCCGGTGACGGTCTCGATGCGGCCGATCAGCGCCGAGGGAATCACGTTCAGGTCCACCGCGCCACCGTCGGAGGTGGGCACGAAACGCCGGCCATCGACCAGCGTCAGCGTGCGGGTGCCGAAGAAGGGATTCAGGCCCCTGAGGTTGGCGAAGTTCGAGCCCACATTGGCGGTGACCACCTGGCCTGCGTTGGTCTCGGACAGGAAGGAGGAGTTCTGCGGGATGCTCGACAGTGCTTCGGCGACGTTGACCTGGCCCAGCTGCTCCATCTGCTCGACGCCGACCACCGTGACCGGCGTGGGTGCGTCAAAGCCGTTGCGGCGGATGCGCGAACCGGTGACCGTGACTTCATCCAGTTCGGCAGAGAGCCCTTCGTCAGCTGGTGATGCGGCCCAGCCGGTACTCGTCGCGCCGATGGCCGCCGCCACCGCCAACGCCACCCATGCGCGTCCAGACCTCAGGTTCGAATCCATGAAATCCCCCGTGAAAATCCGTGCATTCCAGACGAGCGCGGATGCTCACACGGGACACTGCGGGGGAATTGAACGGAGCGGCATGTTGTGAGACCTGCTCCGGAATCTTGCGCGGCAGCAAAGCCGCGTGGATCAATAGTGATTGCCGCTCGATGTACGCCGGCGGAATTGTCGGCGCGAGGCGACTGCGCTCAGGCGTTTTCGCGCGCCGCCCACTCGCGGTTGATGGCCAGTGCCGCCAGCGTGCACAGCACGCCGGAAAGCAGGTACAGGCCCACCGACCACAGGCCGAAGCGGCTGGCGAGGAACAGCGCCACCAGTGGCGCGAAACCGGCGCCGATGAACCAGGCGGAATTGCCCACGATGGCCGCGCCGGTGTAGCGGTGCACCGGCGGCAGCTTGCTGTTGACCACACCGGAGGACTGGCCGAAGGCCAGCCCCAGCAGCACGAAGCCGCCGAGCATGTACACCGCCTCACCGATCTGGCCCGCGCCGAGCAGCTGCGGCGCGAAGCCGCTGTAGGCGCCGATCAACGCGGCGGACACGCCCAGCACCGCGCGGCGGCCGACACGGTCGGCGAGGAAGCCGGAAGCCATGATGGCACCGACGCAGATCAGCGCGCCGCCGGCCTCGAGGATCAGGAAGCGCACCGGCTGGTCGAGGTCGTTCAGCTGCACCCAGGACAGCGGGAACACCGTCACCAGGTGGAACAGCGCGAAGCTGGCCAGCGGCGCGAAGGCGCCGAGTGCGATGGTGCGCCATTCTCTGCGCAGCGTCCGGAACGGCGGCGAAGGCGTGAGTTCCCGCGTTTCGAATGCGCGCTGGAACTCGGGCGTGGCCACCAGGCGCAGGCGCGCGAACAGTGCCACGGTGTTGATGGCCAGCACCACGAAGAAGGGATAACGCCAACCCCATTGCAGGAAATCCTCGGTGCTGAGCAGAGACAGGAAGTAGGCGAACAGCGCGCTCGCCAGGGCCAGGCCCAGCGGCGCGCCGAGCTGCGGCACCATCGCGTACCAGCCGCGACGACCCTTCGGCGAATTGAGCGCCAGCAGTGAAGGCAGGCCATCCCATGCACCACCGAGCGCGATGCCCTGGCAGAGGCGGAAGAATGCCAGCAGCCAGACGCTGATCATGCCGACCCGTTCGTAGGCGGGCAGCAGCGAGATCGCCATGGTCGAGCCGCCGAGCAGGAACAGCGCGACGGTCAGCTTGACGCCGCGACCATGCCGTCGATCGATGGCCGTGAACAGCAATGTGCCGATCGGGCGGCCGACGAACGCCAGCGCGAACACCGCGAACGAATACAGCGTGCCGGTGAGTGGATCGACATAGGAAAACACCAGCGCCGGAAACACCAGCACGGATGCGATCGCATAGACGAAGAAGTCGAAGAACTCGCTGGTGCGGCCGATGATGACACCGATGGCGATGTCGCCGGGCGAGATGCCGTCATGGCGTGCATTGACCAGCCGCGCGTCGCGCTCGAGGTCTGCGGAGTTTGCCGGTGAGGATGGCAGATTCATCGCGTGTCCTTCAGCCGTGGAGCTGATCCCACGGCGTCCCTTCATCCTGCAAGAGAGCAACCCACTTGCGCAAGCCGGGGTGTTGGGAGCATTGTGCGCCTGTACGCGACTCGTCGCCATCGGCTCGATCGCAGCACCAAAGAAATGTTCAACAAGCGTCGCATCGCATTTGCCTGGTTGCCGCTGCTTGGCCTGCTTGCAGCCTGCGGCCCGGTACTCGATCCCGTCGGGGACGTTGCGCGGCAGCAACGAGACCTGATCTACATCTCAACGGGCCTGATGTTGTTGATCATCATTCCCGTCATGATTCTCATCGTCGTTTTCGCGTGGCGCTACCGCAAGGGCGGCGGCGGCACCTACGACCCCGAATTCGACCATTCCACCGGCCTGGAGCTGGCGATCTGGTCCGCGCCGCTGCTGATCATCATCGCGCTGGGTGCGCTGACCTGGTCCAGCACCCACCTGCTCGATCCCTTCCGGCCGCTGCCGGTCAAGGGCGGCGAACGGCCGCTGGTGGTGCAGGTGGTTTCCCTCGACTGGAAGTGGCTGTTCATCTATCCGGAGCAGGGCGTCGCCACGGTCAATGAACTGGTGGTGCCGGTCGATCGGGCGGTGCGTTTCGACATCACCTCGTCGAACATGATGAACACGTTCTATGTCCCCACCCTGGCGGGCATGATCTATTCAATGCCCGGCATGCGCAGCCAGCTGCATGCCATTGCCAACAAGCCGGTGGAATCCGAAGGTTATTCGGCCAATTACAGCGGCGCCGGCTTCTCCCACATGCGTTTCCGCTTCGTGGCGATGGACGAGTCCGGGTTCGGGCAGTGGGTCAACCAGGCCCGCGGCAGCACCCGGGCGCTCGACCTGGCCGCCTATCGCGAGCTGCTGCAGCCTTCCGAACGTGTGCCGGTGACGCACTTCTCCGGCGTCGATGCCGACCTGTTCCGCCGCACGGTGGAGCGCTGCGTCGAGCCCGGCACGACCTGCATGAGCGAGTGGATGGATCACCAGCACGACAGCGCCGACCTGATGTCCGCCGGTGAGCCTGGAGTAACTGCACCGTGAGCGAGTCATCCGTCAGCCCGATCCTGGGCCGCCTGAGCTGGCATTCCTTCCCGTTCCACGAGCCCATCCTGCTGTGGACCTTCATCGTGGTGATGGTGCTGGGGGTGGCGCTGGTGGCCACGGTGAGCAAATACAGGCTTTGGGGCTGGTTGTGGCGTGAATGGCTGACCACGGTCGACCACAAGAAGATCGGCATCATGTACATCATCCTCGGCATCGTGATGCTGCTGAGGGGTTTTGCCGACGCGATCATGATGCGGCTGCAGCAGGCCTGGGCCTTCGGTGGCAGCGAGGGTTACCTCGACGCGCACCACTACGACCAGATCTTCAGTGCCCACGGCACCATCATGATCTTCTTCGTGGCGATCCCGCTGATCGTCGGCATCGTCAATTACGTGATGCCGCTGCAGATCGGCGCGCGCGACGTGGCCTTCCCGTTCCTGAACAGCCTCAGCCTGTGGCTGACCGTGGCCGGCGCGTTGCTGGTCATGGTGTCGCTGTTCGTCGGTGAATTCACCCGCGGCGGCTGGCTGAACTACGTGCCGGTGGCCAACATCGAGAACAGTCCGGATACAGGACCGGACTACTACTTGTGGGCATTGCAGCTGGCCGGCGTCGGCACCACCCTGTCGGCCATCAACATGGTGACGACCATCATCCGCATGCGCGCGCCCGGCATGACGATGATGAAGATGCCGGTGTTCACCTGGACGGCCCTGTGCAGCAATGTGCTGGCGATCGCCATCTTCCCGACGCTGACCGCCGCCTTCGCGTTGCTGATGCTCGACCGCTACATCGGCACCAACTTCTTCACCAACGATCTCGGCGGCAACCCGATGATGTACTGGAACCTCGTATGGGTGTGGGGGCACCCCGAGGTCTATGTGCTGGTGCTGCCGGTGTTCGGCATCTTCTCGGAGGTGACCTCCACCTTCTGCGGCAAGCGGCTGTTCGGCTACTCGTCGATGGTCTACGCCACGGTGGTGATCACCATCCTGTCGTACCTGGTCTGGCTGCACCATTTCTTCACCATGGGAGCCGGCGCCAGTGTCAACAGCTTCTTCGGCATCGCCACCATGGTCATATCGATCCCGACCGGGGCGAAGATATTCAACTGGCTCTTCACCATGTACCGGGGCCAGATCCGCTTCGAGCTGCCGATGATGTGGACGGTGGCCTTCATGCTCACCTTCGTGGTGGGCGGCATGACCGGCGTGCTGCTGGCGGTGCCGCCGGCGGATTTCGTGCTGCACAACACGCTGTTCCTGGTGGCCCACTTCCACAACGTGATCATCGGCGGCGTGGTGTTCGGCCTGTTCGCCGGCATGTACTACTGGTTCCCGAAGGCCTTCGGGTTCCGCATGGACCCCTTCTGGGGCAAGGTGACCTTCTGGGGCTGGGTGATCGGCTACTGGGTGGCCTGGACGCCCATCTATGTGGTGGGCCTGATGGGCACCACCCGCCGCGTGCGCCTGTTCGACGATCCCGACCTGCGCATCTGGTTCGTGATCGCGGCGATCGGCGTGGTCATCATCCTGGTCGGCATCCTCGGTTTCGTGATGCAGATCTACGTCAGCATCCGCGACCGCGAGAAGCTGCGCGACACCACCGGCGATCCGTGGAACGGCCGCACGCTGGAGTGGTCCACCACTTCGCCGCCGCCGTTCTACAACTTCGCCTTCACGCCGGTGGTGCATGACATCGACGCCTGGTATGACATGAAGCGTCGCGGCGCGAAGAAGCCCGCCACCGGTTACCGCCCCATCCACATGCCGCACAACACCGGCGCGGGGGTGATCCTGTCGGCGATCGCGATGGTGTTTGCCTTCGCGATGATCTGGTACATCTGGTGGCTGGCCGCGCTGTCGTTCGTGGCACTGCTGGCCGGCTCGATCCTGCACACCTTCAATTACCACCGTGACTACCACCTGCCGGCAGAGGAGGTCGCGCGCATCGAAGCCGCGACGGGCGCCCGATGAGTACGGTGACTTCTCAGGCCGGGGCGCCGCTGCAGTACTACCAGGTCGAAGAGGAGGGCGTGGTCCACGACAGTGGCACGCTGCTCGGCTTCTGGATCTACCTGATGAGCGATGCGCTGCTGTTCGCGGCCATCTTCGCCACCTTCGGCGTGCTCAGTTCCAGCTTTGCCGGCGGGCCCACGCCGAAGGAACTGTTCGACCTGGGCCTGGTGGCGGTCAACACCGGCATCCTGCTGGTGTCGGCGCTGACCTGCGGCCTGGCAATGATCTCGATGCAGCAGGGCAACCTCGGCGCCACACGCGCCTGGCTGCTGGTCACGGGCCTGCTGGGCGCGGCCTTCGTGGGCATCGAGCTGTTCGAATTCGCCGAATTGATCGCGGAGGGGGCCACGCCCCAGCGCAGCGGCTATCTCTCGGCGTTCTTCACGCTGGTCGGCACGCATGGCCTGCACGTCACCTTCGGCGTGATCTGGGTGGCCGTGATGCTGGTGCAATTGCAGCAGCGCGGGCTGCATGACGACAACCGCCGCCGCCTGATGTGCCTCAGCTTGTTCTGGCATTTCCTCGACGTGATCTGGATCGGCGTGTTCACCTTCGTCTACCTGCTGGGGGTGCTGTGATGTCCTCCGCCAGGCATGAACCGCAGCGGATCGCGCACGACGAGTTCCACGAACCGGAGCCGTACACGCTGCGCGGCTACCTGGTGGGCTTCGGCGTTTCGGCGCTGCTGACCATCCTTGCCTTCTGGATCGTGATGAGCGGTGTCATTCCGCGCGCCGGCCTGGCCAGCGCGGCGGTGGTAACGCTGGCGGTGATCCAGATCCTGGTGCAGACCGGCGCCTTCCTGCACGTCAACTCGCGCGCGCAGGGCGGCTGGACGCTGATCGCCTATGTGTTCACGGCGGTCCTGCTGCTGATCACCATCGCCGGCTCGGTGTGGATCATGTATCACCTGAACGTGAACATGATGCCGGGCATGATGCAGGCCGATCCGCCGGTCAACCAGCCGCCGTGACCGCCAGCCGCGGCAAGCGGCTGGGACTGCTTGCGCTGTGTGCCATCGGCATCCTGCTGTTCGGCTCGCTGGGCGCGTGGCAGGTGCAGCGCCTGGGCTGGAAGCGCGACCTGATCGCGCGCGTTGATTCGCGCATCCACGCTGAGCCGGTTTCCCTTCCACCGCGGGCGGAATGGTCCAGGCTCGAGCCGCATGATGTCGAATACCGGCGCGTGCAGCTGCACGGCCACTTCCTCTACCAGCACGACACCCTGGTGGACGCGGTCACTGAACTGGGCGATGGCTGGTGGGTACTCACGCCGCTGGAGAGCGATGAGGGACTTGTGTGGGTGAATCGTGGCTTCGTCCCGCGGGAGCAGGGCGGTTCGATTCCGGGCACGCAGGGCAAGGGTGAGGTGCAGGTTACCGGCCTGCTTCGCCGCACCGAACCGGAGGGCCGCATCCTGCGCCCCAATCGCCCGGAGGAAGCCCGCTGGTTCTCCCGCGACGTGCAGGCCATGGCCGCGGCGCGCGGGCTGGGCGAGGTGGCGCCGTTCTTCATCGATGCCGAAGCGCAGCCCGGCAGCAATGAATGGCCACGTGGCGGCATGACGGTGGTGACCTTCCGCAATGCCCACCTGAGTTACGCCCTGACCTGGTTCGGGCTGGCGGGCCTGTGCGCGGCGGGAGGCGTGCTGGTGCTGCGCGATTCGCCCAGCGCTTAGCGCGGAGCGCCAGCTGGCGCAGCTTCCACCGCAGCCGCGGCCACCGAGATCAGGTACGCCCGCAGCGCCACCGTATCCCCCTCCTTCAGGTATTCACGGAACGAAGCCATGCCCCGTTCCGCCAGCACGCCGTCGAGCACGATGGTATCCATCAGCTGCTGGTTCTCCAGCGCCGGTGAACGCCGCAGGTCCGGGAAGGTGGAGCGCGCTGCGCCATTGCGGCCATGGCAGGTCTGGCATTGTTCCTCGAAAACCGCGGCCCCGCGCTGGATGGTGGCCGCGTCCGCGAACTGCGGCGGCGGCGCGATCGGCCGCTGCGTGAACGGCGGCAGTTCCGGCAGCACAGTCGTGCCGCCGAGGCCGAATACCAGCAGGCGCGCGCCATTGGGCGCGTAGTAGCCGCCGGGCACCGGGCCGCCCACGGCGATCGCCACATACTGCCTGCCATCAAGCTCGTAGCTGATCGGGCTCGCCAGCACGGCGGTCTTCGTGTCGAAGCTCCACAGCCTTTCGCCATCGGTGGCCCGATAGGCGGCGAACTCGCGTTTCGGCAGGTTGCCGTGGAAGACCAGGTTGCCGCCGGTGGCCAGCGCGCCGGCCGTGACCTGCACGCCGCCGCTGGGATTGATGAACTCCTCGCTGCGCCACACCTCGCGCTGCTGCACCGGGTCCCAGGCCATCAGCCGGCCGGTAAAGCCGGTCGGCGTGTTCGGATTGTCGGCGAGGTATTTCTGGCGCGCTTCCAGCGGACCGGTGAGCTGCCAGTGCGTGGTGGCCGGGATGTACACCAGGCCCGTCTTCGGGCTGTATGACATCGACTGCCAGGCGTGGCCGCCCGCGGGTCCCGGGGCGAGGTTGAACACCTTGCCGGTGACATTCGGTCGCGCCTCGGGCACTTCGACGGGGCGTCCGGTCTCCAGGTCGACGCCCTTCGCCCAGTTCACGTCGGTGTAGGGCTTCGCGGCCAGCAGCTTTCCATTGGCCGGATCGAGCAGGTAGAAGAAGCCGTTCTTCGAGGCCTGCGCCACCACGCGGCGCTTCCCACCGTTGATGGGCAGTTCCATCAGGGTCAGCTGCTGGCCGGTGTCGTAGTCCCAGGTCTCCCAGGGCGTGGGCTGGTAATGCCAGCCATAGCTGCCGTCCCGGGCATGCAGCGCCACGATCGAGGTCATGAACAGGTTGTCGCCGCCGCCCGCGTCGCGGCGCATCGCATCACCCGGTGTGCCATTGCCGGTGCCGAACATGACCAGGTCGTTGACCGGGTCATAGGTGATGGCATCCCACACCGTGCCGCCACCGCCGCCGATCCACCAGCCCGGTGTCTTCCAGGTGGTCGCGGCCATTTCCATGGTGTCGTTCTCGAAGCCCTGCGCCGGATCACCGGGCACGGTCCAGAAGCGCCACAGGCGTTTGCCGGTTTCGGCGTCATAGGCATCGATGTGGCCGCGCACGTCGAATTCGCCGCCGGCGGAGCCGATGAACACCATGCCATTGGCGACGCGCGGTGCGCCGGTGATCGAATAGCGTCGTTCATCCGGCGTGACCTTGGTGCTCCACACCTCATCGCCGGTCTTCGCATCCAGCGCAATCAGTCGGCCGTCGAGCGTGCCGAAGAGGATGCGGCCCTTCCAGGCTGCGGCACCGCGGTTGTCCACGCCGCAGCACAGGTTGATGTTCCAGGCGCCGGCCACCTTCGGGTCGTGCAGCCAGAGCTGTTCGCCGGTGCGCGCATCCACCGCCATCACCTTGCTCCATGGCAGGGTGACGTACAGCACGCCATCGATCATCAGTGGCGTGGTTTCGATGTTCTGGTTGGTGGGCAGGTCGATGTACCAGGCCAGGCCCAGTTCGCCGACATTGTTCTCGTTGATGCGGTCGAGCGGGCTGTAGTGCTGCGCATCGAAGGTGCGGTCATAGCTCAGCCATTGGCCGGGTTCCTGGTCGGCATTGAGCAGGCGCTGCATGTCCACCTGTGCCGGCGCCTTCGCCTTTTGCTGGCAGCCGCCCAGCGCGGCGGCTCCGATCACGGCAAGCAATATCCATTTCGGCGATGCCATTCCCTGGTCTCCCGTTGGCTCATGCGAAGAAGCCGGAGTGTTCAGCTCCGGCTTCGTGTGTCGATCAGCGGCGTGGTGGCTCCGCCAGTGGCTGCGAGCCGTCCACCATGCGGCCCACCTTCAGGGCCTCCATCTGTTCCTTCGTCCCGGGAGGCGCGGCATAGGCACCGACCTCGTCGCGATCCGGCTTGAACACATTGCCCGTGACCGGGTTCGGGTAGTGGAATGGAATGATGTAGTAGGCCGGGTAGGTCAGGTAGATGGTGGAAGGCGGCAGGTCCGGCGGTGGATCGAACTTGTCCGGCCAGGTGTTGTTCAACGCATTGCGCCCCCAGCCTTCCCAGTTGGTGTACATCGTGAACGGACCGGTGAGCCGGCTGATCTTCCAGACGCCGTTCTCCTTGCGGTATTCGTTCTCGTACATCGGCAGGCCCCAGCCGCCCGAGCTCATCACATAGGCGCGCGCGCGGATCCAGCCGCGGGTGCCATCGGCGGAGATGTCGGGGATCGACTGGAACTGCATGTGGTTGGCCAGCGAGTTCTCCTTCGCGCCATCCGGGCCGAAGGCGGTCTGCATGTACTCCAGCACGCGGTGCTTGCCGAGGAACAGGCCCTTGCCGCCGATCTCCAGCGTGGCGTCGTCGCTGAACAGGTCGGCCAGCGGCGTCCACTGGCTCTTGTCGACGAAGTAGCCATAGGTGCGCTGCAGGCGCTCGATGTCGTTCATGTCCTCCAGCGTGGTGATGCGCTTGTCGAGGGCATCGAGCCGCTCGGCAGCGGACTGCGCCAGCGCGCCGGTGGAGGTGAGGGCGGCCAGCACGGCCGCTGCGATCAGGGTTGTGCGCTTCATCGTACGGCTCCCGTGACGCTGTCCGCGGCCTGTGGCAGGCGGTCGAGCGGCTGCCCGGTGACCGGATGCGGATAGCTGAAGGGTGGAATGTAGTTGCCCGGCATGGTGCGGTAGACCACGGTGGGCGGCCGGTCCGGCGGGAAGATCGCGCTGGGGCCCTTCATCGGCAGCAGCGATCGGGCCCAGCCGCGGTCATAGTCGGTGAACGCAGTGGGATAGAAATGCAGCCGCTGGATCTTCCAGGTGTTGCCTTCCTTCACGTATTCGTTCTCGTAGATGCCCACGCCCCAGATGCCGTTCTGGCCCGGCTCGGCCAGCTGTACCGGGCCCTGGAAACGTCCCTTTGCGGTGCGGCCGTCGCTGGCAACCGTGATCACCGGCTGCAGCATCATGTGGTTGTTCAGGTAACCACGGCCGAGGTTCTCCGGTCCGAACAGCAGCATTGCGCGGCGGATGCGATCGGGACCGACATACACGCCGCTCTGGCCATATTCGAACTCGCCGTTGCGGGCGAAGAGGCTGGCGGCCTCGTTCCACAGGCCCTTGTCGAAGTAGTAGCCGAACATCGCCTGCAGGTTCTCGATGGCGTCGTGGTCCTCCAGGCGCGCAACGCGTTCACGATAGGCGGCAAGGCGCTGTGCCGGCGTGGCATTGGCGCCCGGCGACTGCGCGGCAAGGGCCGGCGCGGTGGCCAGCAGCAGGCCGGCGACGGCGGCGGCGGAAATGAACTGGAACGGGCGGGCCATCAGCGGACTCCTTTCACCGGCTTGCCGGTGACCGGGTTGGGCGCCTGGAAGGGCGGCACCTGCGGATCGGGGAAGGCGGCATAGGTTTCGGTCGGCGGCCGATCCGGCGGGAAGTCCCGCGAGGTCTGGCTGGCCTTCAGGCCTTCGCCGGGCTTCAGGCGCGCCCAGCCTTTCTCATAGGGCACCTCGAAGTTCACGTACAGGTGCAGGGACTTGATCTTCCACACCCCGTCTTCTTTCACGTAGGTGTTCTCGTAGATGCCATCGCGCCATTCGGCGTGCTTCTTGTACTGGCCCAGCATGCCGTGGTCGCGCCAGCGCGCGGTGGCGCTGCGGCCGTCGGCGGAGATGAACACCGCCGGCTGCAGCGTCACCCATTCGTTGAGCTGGCCGTAGATCAGGCCCTCCTGGTTGCCATGCAGGCGCTTCAGGTATTCGCGGATGCGCGCCTTGCCCACGTACACGCCATCAAGGCCGATCTCGATGGTGCCGTTGTCGGCGAACAGGTCGGCCGCCTCGCCCCACAGGCCGCGGTCGACGTAATAACCGAAGGCGCGCTGCAGTTTCTTCACCGCGCGCGTGCCTTCGAGTTTCTCGACGCGCGCGGTCAGCGCGTCGATCTCCGCGTCGATGTTCTGCGCCTGCGCGTTGGCGCAGGCCAGCATCGACATGACGAGGCAGGTACTCAGCAATCGTTTCATGGTTTCTCCATGCTTGCGGCCCCTGAAGGAGTTCATCGGCCGGTTGCTCTTCTTTCGCGGATGAACTTCATCCATTCCTCCGCGGTGGGCATCACAGGATAGTCGACGCGCCGCAGGATCTTCCATTCGCCGTGTTCGCGGACCAGCTCATCCTCATAGCGGCCGGCCAGCGCCGGAACGGGTTCGCCGCCGGGTCCGCGCATCACCAGCAGGTGCCGCGAGCGCGCCGTGGCGCGATCACCCTGCACATCGATCTGCGGATTCGAGGTGATGTGGTAACTCTCGTTGTTCACATAGTCGGCCGGCGTGGGGCCGTACAGGTCGAGCAGCATGCTGTGGATGGCCTCGCGGCCCTTGTGCACGGTGCGGCCGTTGACCCATTCACCGTCGCGCGCGAACAGCGCGACGTAGGCTTCGTAGTCACGCGCATCCTGCGTGGCGGAGTAATCGACCAGGATGCGGCGGATGGCCAGTTCGTCCTCGACGCGCTGCAGGCGTTCGGCCAGTCCGGCCTGCGCGGCACGGTCGGTGCACGCGGCGGTCAGGGCAGATGCCATCAGCACCAGCGCGAGCTGCACGGTCCGCTTCATTCGCCCCCCTCCGTTTCCGCCAAGCCTAACGCTAGAAGGACTCGCCGGGGCCCAGGTAGCGCCACTTTCCCACCGGCAGGCCGCCGAGCAGCACCCTGCCGCTGCGCACGCGCTTCAGCGCGGTGACCTTCAGGCCCACCATCTCGCACATGCGGCGGATCTGCCGCTTGCGGCCCTCGCGCAGCAGGAAGCGCAGCTGGTGCGCGTTCTGCCATTCCACCTTTGCGGGCCGCAGCTTCACGCCATCGAGAGACAACCCGTGGCGCAGGCGGCGCAGGCCGTCTTCAGCCAGCCGGCCCTCGACACGCACCAGGTATTCCTTCTCGACGCTGGAATCCTGGCCGATCAGCTGTCTGGCGACGCGGCCATCCTGGGTCAGCACGAGCAGGCCCGTGGAGTCGATGTCGAGGCGGCCGGCCGGTGCCAGGCCGTGCAGGTGACGGGATTCGAAGCGGCGCGGCGAGGAGTCGCCGTTCCAGTGGTTTTCCGGCTTGATCAGCACGATCGCCGGTTCGTAACCATCCTCGGCCTGGCCGGAGACGTAACCGACCGGCTTGTGCAGCAGGATGGTGACCAGGTCCTGCTGCGCGTCGCGCGCGGCCTGCTCCACGGTGATCTTCGCCTGCGGCGGGACCCGCACGCCCAGTTGGTCGACCACCTGGCCGTCGACCTTCACCCAGCCTTTCACGATCCACGCCTCGGCCTCGCGCCGCGAGCACAGGCCGAGTTCGCTCATGCGCTTGGACAGCCGCGGATTCGCCGCGCCTTCCGGGGCCGGTGCCGGCGGGGCGCGGCCGGCCATCACCAGGTCCCGACGTTGGGCATTTCGTTCCAGGGTGCCTTCGGCGGCAGGGCGTCGCCCTGCTGCAGCAGCTCGATCGAGATCTGGTCCGGCGAACGCACGAAGGCCATCCTGCCGTCGCGCGGCGGACGCAGGATCTGCACGCCATGCTGCTGCAGGCGTTCGCAGGCGGCGTAGATGTCCGGCACTTCATAGGCCAGGTGGCCGAAGTTGCGGCCGCCGGTGTATTTCTCCGGATCCCAGTTGAAGGTCAGCTCCACCTGGGCATCGTGCTGGCCGGGCGCTGCCAGGAACACCAGCGTGTAACGGCCCTGCGGGACCTCATGCTTCTTCACCACTTCCAGTCCCAGCGCATCGCGGTAGAAGCGCAGCGATTCCTCGAGGTCAGTGACGCGGACCATGGTGTGCAGGTATTTCATGGAGGATCTTCGGCCGTTGGAGGGAAGGGGATTGTAAGCCGCGGCTCAGCGTTCTTCGGCCAGCGCGCGCTGCAGGCCGGCGCGGAAGGCGGTGGCGCCGCCCATCGAGGGGTGGCGCAGCGGCGTGGCGGCGATGCCCACATCCGCCAGCGAGGCCTCGGCATTGCGGCCGACGGCAAAGCAGCGTACCCCGGGCAGCGCGGCCAGCAGGGCCTCGAGCACCGGCAGGCCGGCGCGGCGTTCCTGCGGAGTGGGGGTGCGGTTCGACTGTGGCACCCCGGGGCGGTGCGGGTGCCAGGGATAGGCGTTCCACAACAGCGTGTCCTCGGCCCGGTGCAGCGCATGCAGCGTGCTCCAGACCGTGGTGGCCGAGGGCTCGCTCCAGGGACGCGTGCGGGTGGAAAGCCGCTGGCCGCCGATGTCGACGCGCGGCACGGCGCCGGCCAGCAGCAGGCGTTCACTGGTGAAGGGAATGCCACTGACATGCGCGCCCTGGTAGCCGGCGGCCTCACCCAGCAGCAGCCAGCGGGGCCTGGTGTCGAAAAAGGCGCGCAAGCGTGCCAGTCGTGCCTTCGCGGCATGGGGGATGGCGTCGGTGCCGTGGTCCTGGTCCCGCCATGGATTGAACACGGCCATGGGGGCGGGGGCGACCAGCAGGTCGAAGAATCGGTCGAGTCGGGACACGCGCCGCAGGATAGCGGCGCGGCCGACCGGTTGCAGCGGACTTCCGGTCTAACGGCCGCGATGCGCTATTCGAACAGCGTCATCGTGTTCAGGTACTTCTCGATGTACCAGCGGTTCTCATTGTTATAGCGGGGAATGGCCACCGGACGGACGCCGTCCGCGGTTTCCTTCCACAGGCAGGGGCAACGCACCGGTTTGGCTGGCTGCTCGCCAGGGCGGGCCAGGTCCTGCAGCTTGATGCCGGCCTTCTTCACCACGTTATGGAGGCGGGTGACATTGCGCGGACCGCCGTTGTAGGCCGCCACGGCGAAGATGCCCAGCAGGTTGGGATCATCCAGGTACACATCGCGGATGTCGGCGCGCATCTGCGAGATCTCGATGTCGAGCAGGCAGATGGCCGCCTTCATCGAGTTGTACAGGTCGGTGGCGCCGCGTTCGAAGACCGGGTCGATGCGCGCCGCCGGGCAGCGGCGCACCACCATCGAATAGGTGCCATTGCCCTTGCGGTTGGTGAACTGCATGGCGCCCAGTGCCGAGGCGGTGGACACGCTGTAGCGATAGGCCTCGCCGCGCTTCAGGCCGTACTGGTTCAGCACCTCGTGGAAGGCTTCCAGCCCCTTGTTGGTGAAGTCGGTATCGTCGGTCTGCTCGATCACCGCCAGCATGGCCACCAGTTCGGCCGGGATTACATCCGCCAGCAGCCGGCCGGGATAGGCGATGCTCGGCGCATTGGCCTCGCGCAGTTCATCCAGCGCCCGGCGCGCCGTCTCCAGCAGGAAATCCCTGCCGCCGCTGACGAACTGCGGGTCGAAGGTGTCGTGCGTGAAGGGCAGGTAGATGATCGGCTGGGCGGTTTCGGCCACCGCGCGCCAGCGCTTCTTCGACAGCAGCGCGCTGTCGAACACCGGGAACTTGCGGCCGAACACCCGCAGCGGCTCGCCGTCTTCGGTGGTGAAGGAGAACATCAGCCGTTCGGCGCCCGTGCCCTTCACGTGCCGGCCGCGGATGCCGGGGGTACGCATGGTGAACTTGATCGGCTTGCCGCCGGGCTTCCACTTCACCGGCGGCCGGGGGATCTCGAGGTGCGCGATGATCCAGTCGCTGTCCCGGTCGCTCCACAGCGCGAACAGCACCGGGCGGCCGCGCAGGATCTCGTTGCGTCCCTTGCCGGTGAACACGTATTCCAGTTCGGCCTTCTCCAGCAGCGCCTGGGCCTCTTCGACCTGGCTGCGGATCAGGTCATGCCGCAGCGGCACGAGGCCGGCGATGACGATCTCTTCCAGTTCCTCGCCGGGCGTCGGGGGTTCGGGTTCGGTTTCCGCCACGATCAGCGGGACTTCGCCTTCCACCTGCAGCGATTCGGCGGGCTGGGCTTCGGCCTCCTCGGCGATGGCTTCGAACAGCAGGTGCTCGGGATCCTCTGCCGGCGGCGGGGAGGTGGTGCAGGCGCTGGCACAGGCCAGCAGCGCAAGGGTGGCTGCGGCAAGCAGGTTTCGATGCAGTGCGATCATTCCCGTCAGCTTAGCCGGTGAATCGCATCGCCGCTGCTATCGTGCGCACACCTCGGGCTTGACCTGTGATTCACCGCAAAGGCCCCTCCACCTGCGCGCGGCGCGTAAGGGGCGATGCAACATCAGGGAGTTCCGGAGCCGCCGACTGGTATGCTCCGCACCTCATGAAGTCCACCCCTGCCGCGCCGCCTGACGCCGTGCGGTTTTCCGATCTGGGCCTCGCGGACGCCATCGTGCGCGCAGTCCAGTCCGTCGGCTATGAAGCCGCATCCCCGATCCAGGCCGCGACCATCCCTGCGCTGCTCGAAGGCGCCGATGTGCTCGGCCAGGCGCAGACCGGTACCGGCAAGACAGCCGCGTTCGCGCTGCCCATCCTGTCGCGCCTCGACCTGAAGCAGCGCCAGCCGCAGGCGCTGGTGCTGGTGCCCACGCGCGAGCTGGCCATCCAGGTGTCCGAGGCCTTCCAGAAGTACGCGGCGGGACTGAATGGCTTCCACGTGCTGCCCATCTATGGTGGCCAGAGTTACGTGCCGCAGCTCAATGCATTGAAGCGCGGCCCGCAGGTGATCGTCGGCACGCCCGGCCGTGTCATCGACCACCTGGAGCGTGGCACGCTGAAGCTCGATGCCGTGCGCTGCGTGGTGCTGGACGAGGCCGACGAGATGCTGGCGATGGGCTTTGCCGACGCGATGGAAGCCATCCTGTCGCAGACGCCGGCCGAGAAGCAGGTGGCGCTGTTCTCCGCCACGATGGCGCCGAACATCCGCCGCATCGCGCAGACGCACCTGCGGCAGCCGCGCGAGATCGTCATCAAGGGGAAGAGCGGGACTGCCGCCAACATCCGCCAGACCTACTGGATGGTCAGCGGGCTGCACAAGCTCGATGCGCTGACGCGCATCGTCGAGGTGGCCGATTTCGACGCCATGCTGGTGTTCGTGCGCACCAAGCAGGCCACCGTCGACCTCGCCGAGCGGCTGCAGGCGCGCGGTTTTGCCGCGGTCGCGCTGAATGGCGACGTGCCGCAAGCCGTGCGCGAGAAGACCGTGCAGCAGCTGAAGGCCGGACGCATCGACATCCTGGTGGCCACCGACGTGGCGGCGCGCGGCCTCGACGTGGACCGCGTGACGCATGTGGTCAACTACGACGTGCCCTATGACACCGAATCTTACGTGCACCGCATCGGGCGCACCGGCCGCGCCGGGCGCAGTGGCGAGGCCATCCTGTTCATCGCGCCGCGCGAACGCAACCTGCTGCGGCTGATCGAGCGCGCGACGCGCCAGACCATCGAGCCGCTGTCGCTGCCGACGGTGGAGGATGTGAACACCCGCCGGCTGGCCAAGTTCAAGGCGCGCATCGGCGAGGCGCTGGCCAACGCGCCGTCGGACTTCTACCGCAAGGCGGTGCAGGAAGTGGCGCTGGAAACCGGCGCGGACCTGCTCAGCATCGCCGCCGCGGCGGCATCGCTGGCGGAAGGCGGCGCGCCGGTCGAGGCGCGCGGCCGGGGAGAAGTGTCCCGTGCCGAGCAACCCCGCGAAGAACCAGGCGAGGGCAAGCCGAAGCGCCGTCGCGAGATGCGTTTCGAGGAGCATGCACCGGAAGAATCGTCGCTGCCGCCGATGGACCCGAAGGCCTATGCCTTCGAGGACGATGGCGAGCAGAAGACCTGGCGCCTGGCCGTGGGCCGCCGCCATCGCGTTGAACCCGGCCACATCGTCGGAGCCATCGCCAACGAGGCCAAACTGCATGGCTCGCAGATCAATGGCGTGGACATCCGTGCCGACTACACCACCGTGCGGCTGCCGGCGCAGCTGCCCGAGGCGGTGATCGAGCGGCTGTCGCGGGTGCGGGTGCGCGGGCAGGCGCTGGACCTGCGGGAAGGCGTGGCGGCGAGGAAGCCGAAGGCGACGCACCGGAAGGGGAAACGGCCGGGGTATTGAGCCTCGTTCGCAGCCGCAAGAGAAGGAATCAGTCGCCTGCGCCCGCGGCGGAAGCGCCACGGATCGCCCCAGCACGCACCTGCGCTTCTTCCAGGTGCCTGCGATAACCGTCCAGCGCCGCTTCCTGCATCGCCCTGAACCGCTCCAGGGCGGGGCCGGACAGGATCTGTGATGCCTCCTGGAGGATGCGCGCGTTATAGGCGGTGGCTGCAGCGAGCTTCCGGCGGTCATCGGAGGAGGGGGGCGAGTCGATGCGCAGCGGAAGGTACGTGGGCCCGTCCGAGAACGCTTCCGGTTCCACGCCGTTGCGGGCAGCTTCCTTTTCCATCCGTTGATGTTCATCCGCATAGGCGAGCAGCAGTTGCCGTGCTTCGGTCACGGTCACGGGTGCACCCGGCGGCGTGATCATGAAGAGCATCAGTTCACGACGTTCATCCTCGGCTGCGAGCACGGCCCGTATCTGCTGTCGCCGTTCAGTACCGACCACCTGATCCAGTTGCGCATCGGAGAGGTGCAGCGACCCTGGATCAATGCCGTCCGACTTGCAGGATGGATCGGCTTCGCAGGCCAGCTGAGCGCGCAGATCCTGCAGCCACGCCGCGGCCTGCATGTCCGCGAGTTGCTCGATCTCGCCGGTCTCAAGTTCGATGAACAGCCGATGCCAGAACCAGTCGCCGAGGTATCCGCGCCGCCTGGTTTGCATCTGTCGCGCCTGGTGACCGGCGTCTTCCAGACGGGCAAGCTGCATTTCCGCATTGATGTTCGCTTCTGCCCGGATCGGGGCTGGATCTCGTTGCGGAGTCTCGAGGAGAGAACCCGCCCCGTCCGTTTCCAGGCGGGAGGTGGCCGAGTGCGGGGGGCGTGTGGAATCCGCCGGCAGGACAGGGGTGTTTGCCACGGGCTGTCCGGCACGGTCTGCGGGATGATTCAGGTGGAAGAATGTTGTGAGACCGGCCAGCAGCAACGAAGCGGCGGCCAGGGCGACATTCGCCAGTCGTTGGCCGGTCACGGCCTGTCACGGGCCTCCAGCGCCCGCCTGCGTGCTTGCATCTCCCTGGCATCCAGATGCATGGCCACCAGTTCATCGACTTCCGGGGTGAAGGTCCTGCTGAATGCAGCAAATTGGGCGCTCGTCAGGATGCGCTCCGCACGGTCCAGCAGTCGCTGCCCATGCTCCCTCGTCGAGTCGGCAAGCCGTTGGTGGTCGTCCGGCGAGCCGGCGGTGGCAAGAAGAACCAGCTCGCCGGTGGTGGCCGAGCGCAGGTACAGCCCCTGCTGCTTTGCCTGCTGCTCGATGCGCTGCTGTTCCTGGTGGAATGCGCGTGCCAGGCGCTCCATGGTGGCCGGATCCATCCGGTGTGCTTCGCCCAGTCTTGAATCGAAGAATCGCGCGAGGGCCAGATGCGGCACCAGATTCCGGTTGTCCAGCATCCGCTCGTGCAGGTCCGGGCCCAGCAGCAGAAAATCGTCCTGCCTGGCTTCTTCCCTCTGGGTGGCGCTCAAGGCTTGTTGATCGCACCGCGGATCAAGCTGGCAGGTCAGCAGCCGTTCCTGTCGCTGTGCGATCAGCCCGGCGCGGGCGTTGAGGTATTCCTCGACCTCGGTCGCGGACATTCCGATCTGCGGGCCCTCGATCTCCCAACCACCGAAGCGGAGCCTGGCGATGTATTCGCGAATGCGCTGTGCCCTGGTGGCAGGATCCCGCAGCAATGCCAGGCGGTATCGGAGCAAGGCCTGCCAGCCGGGGTCTGCGTTTGTGGTCGAAGGCGCCGCAGGCGCCAGTGAACCCGGCCCTGGCATCTCCACCCCCGGGATCAGGTCTGCGTGTTCCGCAACAGCGTGAACGGTTTCCTCCGCGGCGCCCCTGGCCTGCGACTGCCATGGCCGGTACGCGTGAATCGCCGTCGCGCCGAAGAAGGCGGTGGTGGCAGCCAGCACCAGCGTAAGTCGGTTCATTCCCTGCCCCGGACGTGCTACCCCGGCAAGCCTGCCACAAATCCCGCCTCAGGCGCGTGGAGACCCATCCGGCCCCTCCCGGGGCCGCGGGTCAACACATGATGTTGAACCGACGCCATTCCCGCGCCAGCATGATCTTTCAACCAGCACGGAGCGCGCCATGTCCCACCACAGTCGCTTGTCCGGATTCATCATCGACAGCCAGCAGGGCAGCCTGCGTGAAGCCGCGGATTTCTGGGCGCAGGCGCTGGGCCTGGGCGTCAGGAACTACGACGAAAGCGATCTTGGACTGTACGCGCTGCTGGGAGAGGGGCCTGGCGGCCTGAACATCGAGGTGCAGAAGGTCGCGCATCCGTCACGCGTGCACCTCGACATCGAAGCCGATGACATCGAGGCGGAAGTCGCGCGCCTGGAGAAGCTCGGCGCCAGGCGCGTCGAGTGGGTGCGTGACAGCTGGTGGGTGATGGAAGCCCCGACCGGGCATCGCTTCTGCGTGGTGCGGATGAGGAAACCGGAGCAGGGCGCGAAGCCCAATGAATGGACGTGAAGGTCGCGCGCATCCTGGTGGTGATGGGCGTGTCGTCCAGCGGCAAGTCCACCATCGGTGAAGCGCTGGCCTCACGGCTGGGACTGCCATTCCTGGATGCCGATGCCTGGCATCCGCAGGCCAACGTGGAGAAGATGCGCGCCGGTGTTCCGCTCACCGATGAGGACCGCTGGCCGTGGCTGCAGCGCTATGCGCAGGCGCTGACGCAGGCCGCGAAACCCCGGCGGGGCGTGGTGGGAGCCTGCTCGGCGCTGCGGCGCGCTTATCGCGACTACCTGTTGGAATGTGCCGCTGAACCCATCCGGTTCATCTATCTGCAAGGGGACCGGGCGCTGATCGGTGAGCGCATCGCCCGCCGCCAGCACCATTACATGCCTGCGAGCCTGCTCGACAGCCAGTTCGAGACGCTGGAAATCCCGCAGGCAGACGAGAATGCCCTGGTGGTATCCATCGACGCGCCGGTGGAGCAGATCGTCGACGACATCCAGCGCCGCCTCATTTCAGGCGGAGCGCCTCCTCCACCACGCTGCGATCGATGAATTTCTCCAGCTCCGCGCGGCTGCGTGCCGGGCGGTTGCTGACGCTCGCCAGCCATTGCTCCTCGGTCTCGAGCACGTCGAGCATGTCCGGGATGACATGCACCGGGAACTCGGTTTCCGGCCAGCCCCAGCCGATCTGTTCCTCGGTGAAACCGAGCACGCTGGAGATATGCGCCACGTAGGGTGAACGGTCCTTCTTCAGCGCCGCGGAGGCATCGGCCACCGCGCGCACGAAACGCACGATGGCGCGGCGCTTTTCCGGATCGGCCAGGTCCGAGGCGCGCGCATTCAGGTTGAAGGCCTCGCGGTACACCTTGCGATCCTGCAGCACGATGGCGTCATCGCCGAGCAGGTGCACGGCCACTTCCGGTTCCGGCTCGAAGGTGGCGATCACATCCGCTTCGCCACGCGCCAGGGCCTCGGCGAGGCCGAAGCGGCTGCGCGGTGCGGCCGGTTGTGCCGGCGGCTGTCCCTGCGAGCCACCTTGGCCCTGTCCCCGCTGCGGCGGTGCCTGGCTCACCAGGATCACATCACTTTCGTCGAGGCCTGCGCTGCGCAGCATCGCCACCAGGTAGTAATGCGCCGAGGTCAGACGCGGCACCAGCACACGCTTGCCCTTCAGGTCCGACAGCTGGCTGATGCCTGAGGACCTGCGTGCCACCAGCCGGTAGAAACTCTCGGACACGGTCATGATGATGCGCAGGTCCGGGTTGTTGATGGATTCGCGCAGCAGCTGCGTTTCCGCATTGGTGGCGAGGTCCGCCGCGCCGGAGGTGATGCTCACCACGCCGCCGGAGGGTACGTCCAGCTTCTGCGGGTAGAAATTGTTCGCTGCCACCAGTACCGGCGACAGTTCGATCCAGCGTGCACCGGCCACCTTGATCGGCACCAGCGGCTGGCTGTCATCCAGGGGTTTCGTGCTGGTGGCGCAGCTCTGCAGCATCAAGGCCGCGCTTGCGGCCAGCAAGGTTGCGCTGATCATCCTGATGCCGCGAACGACCTTCATGGTGCTTCCCCGGATGTATGGATGCGTCGAGACTAGCCGCGCATCGCACCGGGACCAACACTCGCAAGGATTGCTTCCTCCCTGATCAAGGGGCGCCAATGAAAAAGACCCCGGTCGGGAACCGCCGGGGTCTTCGGAAGAATGCGGGAGGAAGCGGGCCGCGGATCAGGCCTTGCTGTCGACCTTCGCGCACTTGCCCTTGAACTTCTCGCCGGCAGTGGTCTCGCGCGTGTGGTACTCCATGGTCTCCTTGTCGACCATCACCTTGATACCCTTCAGGTAATAGGCGCTGACGCCGTCGCGCATCTTGATCGAACCGTTGTCGTCGACCCAGCCTTCCTGCTCATCGTAGGAAATCTTCAGGGTCTGCTGCGCGCCGGTCGGGCTGCTGCCCTTGCACTCGAGCTTGACCACCTCGGCCAGGCCCAGGGTCGGAGCGGAAAGGAGGAAGAGGGGCAGGATCAGGCGCTTCATCTTGGTCTCCGGCAGGGTTCGGACTGGGCGCAGATTACGGCGGGTCGGCGGCTGGCTGTGTGAGCATTTCCACATTTCCCGCCCGGGTCCGCGGGAGGCCCTCCAGGGGCCCCGCAGGGCCCCGCCGACAGAGGGTGGAGGTGGCGGCAACCGGGCGGGAGGGTCGGGGCTATACTGCGCGGCCCCCGAACTGCCCCCTGCCCATGTTCTTCAAGAATCTCTGCCTGTTTCGCCTGCCCCCGGACTGGGATGTTTCCGCCACCGAGCTGGAGAACCGGCTGGAAGGCCGCCCGCTGCCTCCCTGTGGCCATTTCGACATGATGACCCGCGGTTGGCTGCCGGTCGGTCCCACCGGGCGCCTGCTGCACACCGTCGGCTCGCACCACCTGATTGCGCTGGGCGTGGAGCAGAAGCTGCTGCCGGCCTCGGTGATCCGCCAGGAGGCCGCCGACCGGGCCGTGGAGATCGCCAGGGAGCAGGGTTTCCCGGTGGGCCGCAAGCAGATGCGCGACCTGAAGCTGCGGGTGACCGAGGAGCTGCGCGCCCGCGCGCTGGTGAAGCGCCGCACCACCCACGCCTGGATCGATCGCGACAGCGGCTGGCTGGTGGTGGACACCGCCGGCCTGGCCCGCGCCGAGGAAGTGGTGGAAACCCTGCGCGACACGCTGGGCAGCTTCGCCTGCACGCCGGTGGACACCGCCAGGTCACCGCGCGTGGCAATGGGCAGCTGGATCTCGACCGGCGAGGTGGGCCATCACTTCGGCATCGACGACGAGCTGGAACTGCAGGTCGCCGACGGGTCGCGTGCCACCATCCGCCATACCCGCCATGCCTTCGACCAGGCGCAGGTGCGCCAGCACCTGTCGAAGGGCTTCACGCCGAC
The DNA here is from genome assembly GCA_964396335.1 of uncultured Steroidobacteraceae bacterium. GTDB lineage: Bacteria > Pseudomonadota > Gammaproteobacteria > Steroidobacterales > Steroidobacteraceae > ZC4RG30. Next base: position 47,626 of record CAYNEX010000001.1, read on the forward strand.
GCGCCTGGGCCTGACCTGGAACGGCCGCATCTCCTTCGTGCTCACCGACAAGCTGCAGGTGAAGCGGGTCGAGTTCCTGGAGATGGAGGATGTCGATGACACCGACCAGGACATCGATCCGCAGGAGCAGTTCGACATTGATTTCACCGTGATGAGCGGCGAGCTGTCGAAGCTGCTGGCGGACCTGATCGAGGCGCTGGGCGGCCCGAACACCGCCGCTGCGGACGTTTCGGCCGCGGCCTGAGGGAGGCGGTCATGCGCATCGTGATGACCGGGTTCGCGCGGCCGCGGCTGTTCCCGCGTGAACCGCGGCCGAACACCATCCAGGACATCACCGCCGCGCAGTTCGAGCGCTACCTGAACGAGCATGAGCCGCTGCGCGTGCTGCCGGGTTATGCCCCGTTCTGCCAGCTGCACGTGCACCGCAACTGGACCAGCACGCGCTGCCTGACCGTGCCGATCACCGATGCCAACCGGCACCTGCTGCGCTCCGATTATGAGGCGCGCAACCGCAACGAGCTGCCGGTGCTGGTGCGCTGGTTCGAGGGTGTGGAGCCACCGGTGGCGAACTACCTGATCCCGATCCTCTACAGCCGCGAGCAGCTGCAGAAGGAAGGTTCGCCCATCGATGCGGAATGGGGCATCGTCGGCTGCCTGTACACCAGCGAGCCGGAGGAGATCCCGATGGCGCCGATCACGATGATGCGCAATGCCCTCGGCGTGGCCGAGGGTGGATCCGGCGTTGCGCTCGACGCCGCGGCCTACCGCCGCAGCGTCGAGTTCTGGAGCCGCAACGCCAACTGGCGCTGAGGCTTATTCCCAGCCGGTCGGCGAGTTGTAGGGCGCCTGGAAGCCCATCGCCTCGATCTCGTGCATCAGGCCATCGGGCCCGATCTTGTAGATGTGCGCGGCGGGCAGGTCGAACGGCGCGAAATTCAGGTCCTTCTGCGTGCGCTCGATCAGCGTGCCGTCCATGGCCTTGACCATGTAGGGCAGGTTGTCCATCGGATGACGGAAGTGCGACAGGCCCATCACCAGCCCCGTCACCGGGTCGGCCGCGAACACGCGCCGGTTGTCGATGCGGTCGATGTACTGGAAGGTGTTGCTGCTGAGCTGCTCGGCGCAGTCGCGTGACACCTGCGGCGTGGGCGTCGTGCCCGGCACGGCCGGCGCGGTGCTCGGCGGTCCGCCGGCCGTGACCATGCCGTTTTCATGGCGGCGGCAGTCCTTCGCGAACGGCGTCAGGCTGCCGTCGTTGTCATCCAGCGCGTCGTAATAAGACAGGCCGATGCGGACCAGCTCGTCATGCGGCAGGCGCTTGTCCGCGGGGATCTCGGTGAAGATGCCCGGGCGCGGCGTCTGCAGGTTCGCCAGCACGTTCTCGCGCACGCCGCTGTGCAGGTGCTCGGCCTCGGTGATCCTGCCATCGGCATCGAACTTCAGCCGCAGCGCGACGATCACCGGCTGTTCGGTCGGCGGCGTGCTCGCGGCCCACGCGGCGCGCTCCTCGGCGGTGGCACCCTGCGGTGCGGGCGGCGGTGCCAGATGGGTCATCATGCCGAGGAAGCCGGCTGACTGGTTGATCTCGTCGGGCACATGGATGGCGAAGGTGGACGGCCCTTTCACCAGCGACTTCCACAGTCCGCCTTCGCCGGGCTGCATGCGGGTGATGTTGTCGACGAGGGCGACGTTGTCGGCCAGCGGTGCCTGCGATGGATCGTGTGCCACCAGTGCCGCGATGTAGGCGTCCGTGGCATCCACCAGGCACTGGCGGTCGCAGGCTGCCCCGGTGGTCGACTTGCCGCAGGCCGACAGGGCCAGCACGGCGGCGGTTGCGGCCGCCACGGCGGCCGGCTTCAGGATTGCTTTGTTCGACATATCCCCCTCGTTTCGGCGCGATGCCGGTTCAGTTCCCCGTGCCGGATTCTACGCCGGCCGGCGGTGCACCCCGGTGGTAGATGATCTTCTTCGTGCCGCCGCCACAGGTGCCGACGACCTTGCCGTCATTCTCGGGCGCATCCTTGTCGACGATGGCGAGCGTGAATGCACTCGCCCCGTTGGCGCGGATCTTCGCGTCGATCTCGGCCTTCAGTTCTTCGCAGTCCTTCGCCTGACCCCATGAGACAGAGGCCATGCCGAGCAGAGCCAAGGTGCCGATTGTCCTTCTCATGATTCCTCCCTGGTCGGTTCTGGTTGTTGTTGCAGGGAATGCCGCCCGCCGGCATCGATCCTCTCCTTCCGGCCGAGCTTACCCCAACTTCCCGCGGACCCTGGTTGCCGCGCGTCGCCAGGCTATCAGTCGCAAGAATGGGGATCCGGCACGGACGAGTGCGGTGTGAGCCCGGCGCGCATGTCGTCGAACAATCCTGCTTCGGGCGGAGGTAGCGCACCCAGCACGCAGGAGAACATGCCGATGGCGGTGACGATGCAGCGGTCGGCGATGATGATGTAGGGCAGCGGCACCAGGCCGTATTTTTCCTCCTGCGGGCTCCACTTGAAGCTGGATTCGCGTGGTCTGCAGGGCTGGCGCAGCTTCGGCAGCGGTGGGCCGATGCGCTCCGGCGGCCCGGGCGCATCCGCGAGGCGTGCCGCCAGTCGTGCCGTGGTAGCCACGCCTGCTGTCATCCTGACCTGCAGTGCTGCGCTCCGGTGCTGGTGCATGCCGGAAGCGTAGCGTCAGGTGGTCGCGCACCCCGTTACGGATTCGTCGGTGAATGACGCTTCTGTCATGACACTTCCCGGCGCGACACCAGGCGCGGTGCTGCAGGGTGTCGGCGATCAGCGTGCGTCGCGCAGCCTGGTGTGTCGGGCCGCAAACCAGTGGCCCGCGACCAGCGTCTTCAGGTCGTTGAAGCGGCCGTCCAGCACGCTGGCGACGAATTGCAGCGCCGGAATCGCGACGGTAAGCACATCCTCGTCGGCATCGCTGCCATGGATGGTGTCGTCCGACTCGTCGGCGTCGACCAGGCCGAACACCAGCGCGATCTTCTCGCTGGTTCCGCCGGAGCTCACGTAGGCGCCGGGATGGATGAGCTGCGGTTCGCGCAACGTCAGGCCCGATTCTTCGCGCAGCTCGCGGATGGCTGCATCGATCGGTGATTCGCCGGGCTCCATCGCACCGGCAAACAGCTGCTCACGGAATGGGTTGTCGCCCGAGACCAGTGCACCGGGGCGAAATTCATTGCCCAGCAGCACCGCGTCGCGGCGCGGGTCATACGGCAGCACCGCCACCGCATTGCCACGCTCCATCAGTTCCCGCTCGATGCGCTGCCTGCCACCGCGGTGCGTGCGCACCTCGATGGTGTAGCGGTAGAGCTTGAGGAAACCCTCGCTGAGCGCGATGCGTGAAAGGATGCGGGCGGCGGCCGGGTCCTGGTCCATGCCGCAAGGCTAACCCGGTGCGCGGCGAAAACCCACGCACCGGGACGGGCAGCTAGAGGATGGTCTTGCTGCCGACGGCCGAGAAGCCACTCTCGGCATCGGTGACGGTCAGCGCGGTGACAGCGAAGTAGTGCGTGCCGGTTTCCAGCTTCGTGACATCGAGGCTGGTGGTGTTGGCGTCCACCTCGGCAATCTCGGCCAGCGTTGCAGCGCTGCGCCCGTGATAGATCCGGTAGCCACGCAACTGCGCGGTCGGCAACGGGCTGCCGTCGGTGTACTGCGTCGGCGGCATCCAGCTCAGTGCCGCGGTGCCCGACGGCTCCGGCGCGGTGACGCGGATCGAAAAGGCAGGCAGGGATGCCGAGGCGCCCTTGCTGTCGGTCACCGTGATGACGATGTTCGACCAGGTGCCCGCCGTGGTCGGCGTCCACGTCAGGACGCCGGTGCCGAGGTTGAAGCTCGATCCGGCGGGTTTGTTGCGGATCGACCACGTCAGCGCATCGCCGTCGGCATCGGTGGCTGACGGGGCGAAGCGGTAGTTGCTGCCGATGGTCGCGCTGGTGCCCGCCGTGCCACTGATGCGCGGCGCGTTGTTCGGCGGCGGCTGTGGCGCGGGGGTCGGCTCCGGCGTGGGGGTCGGAGTCGGAGTTGGCGCTGGCGTCGGCTCCGGAGTGGGCGTGGGCGTCGGCGCCGGAGTCGGACTCGGCGCGGGCGATGGCGACGGAGTCGGCGTCGGAGCCGGAGTCGGAGTCGGAGTCGGCGCCGGTGCCGGAGCCGGTGCGGGAACAGGAGTGGGCTCCGGCGCAGGCGTCGGCTTGGGCGAAGGGTGGGGCGTCGGCACGGGCACCGGCACTGGCACCGGCACGGGCACAGGCTGCGCTTCCGGAACGGGTGCCGGCTCCGGCGACGCGGGAGCAGGGTCGGGCGACGGTGCGGGTTCCCCAGGGGGATTGGTCCCGGGCGCATTCTCGACCGGAGGAGAGTCCTGCGCCGGCGCGGACTGTCGGGGCGCGCCGGCCTGCTCGTCCGGTCCGCAGGCCGCAAGCACCAGGCCTGCCGCCATCACCAGCCAGATCCCGCGCACAGAGAATCGTGTCATGCCTCGCTCCTTGGTTCACACGCGAGGCCACCGGCGGAAACACGAACACAGCAACGGGCTGACGACGCCGGGAGAATCCGGCTGCCGGCAACCCCGCTATCTGTGAATCACTCGTGGATTCCAGACCGGAGGCTTTGCGTCCCCGTCTCGCGACGGGTTTGCCTTTGTCTTCCGTGAATTAAAGGCGGCAGCAACTGCCTGCTCAATCGGGGAAAGTCTGATGGAGACCGCCCGCAACGGGCGTTCCGTGATGCGTCGCGCATTCTTCATGTTGGTTTCGGGGATTCCCTGAGGTCTGCGTTCACCAGGCGGCGATAGGCATTCCAGTGCCTGAGCGCGCGTCGCGCATCACCGGATTCCTGGTACAGGCGCGCGATGTTGTGATGCGCGTCGGCGAAGCTTTCGTCCTGTTTCAGCGCCGCGGCATACGCGGCAATTGCCTCTGTGGCCTCGCCGGCATCCTCCAGCGCCACGCCGAGGTTGTAGAGGATGTCGGCATCGGGCTCCTCGACGCTCCTGTAAAGCTGCACCGCCTCGCTGATGTGACCGCGCAGGTGCAGCAACCGGCCGAGGTTGGCCACTGCGCCGCGATGGGCGTGCCTGGTGACGCAGGCGCGGTAGGTCTCCACCGCCGCGTCGATGTCGGTTTCTTCCAGTGCCAGGGCTGATTCGAACTGGCGCGCGCATTCGTCCGGCGGGTCGGTGCCCGCGACGTTGCCTGCGGGGCGCGACGCATCGATCAGCTGGATGTTGCCGTCCTCGACGCGCACCTCCAGCGCCAGCAACAGCTGGCCGGACAGCACGTCGCGCTTCTCGCCCGCTTCATGCACCACGATGCGATCACCCGCGGCGGTGACCGACAGTCCGCGCGCCGGCACATCGCGCGGTACCTGCGTGCGCAGCGCGCGCAATGCCGCGCCGATGCGCCGTTTCGGCACCTGCGCGGCCATGAGGTCACGCGCGGTCCGCAACAGCACCAGGTCCTGGAAGGAGAAACGCAGCGCCGATCGCGGGCCCCGGCTGGGCGCGACATAGCGTGCCCGCACCATCGCGCGCACGGCGTTCACCGGCATGCCGGCGAGGCGCGCCACCTCGGCTGTCCCGAACTGCTGCAAATCAGGCTCTCCGCGACGCGGTCTTCGACTTGCGGGCGGCCGGCGTCGTGACCTTCTTTGGTGGTTTGCGCGCCGCCGGTTTCGCGGCGGCGCCGGCGCCGCCGCGATTGAGGCTGCGCTGCAGGATCTCCATCAGGTCCACGACATTGCCGCCGCCGGCCTGCGGTTCTGCATCCGGCGCCTCGAAGTGCGAGATCTCCTTGCCGCTGCGGATCTTCTTCTCGATGGCCGCCTCGACCCGCTGGCGGAATTCATCGTGGAACTCGTTCGGGTCGAAACGTTTTTCGGTGGTCTGTTCGATCAGCGCCTTGGCCAGTTTCAGTTCGCCGGCGGCCAGTTCCGGCATGTCGCCCATCGGGATGTCGCGGATGGTGCGGATTTCATCCTTGAAATAGAGCTGGTGCATGGCCATGCCGCCCTCGACCGGGCGTACGACTACCACATATTCGCGCCCCCGTGCCGCCCAGCGCCCGATCGCGCAGAGTCCCGTCTCGCGCATCGCTTCGTTCAGCAGCGCATACGGCTTGGCGCCATGTTTCGATGGCGCCAGCAGGTAGGTGCGGTCGAAGAACACCGGATCCACCGTTTCGAGCGGCACAAACTCGATGATGTTGATCGGTCTGGTGCCGGCTTCCTCCAGCGCCTTGATCTCCTCGGGCTTGAACAGCACGTAGCGGTCCTTCTCGTACTCATAGCCCTTGACCATTTCCGAGCGCTGCACGACTTCACCATCCAGCGCACAGATGTACTGCTGCTTCACGCGCGCGCCATCCTTGGCGTGCAGCAGGTTGAAGGACAGGCGGCTGGAGGAGACCTCGGCCGAATACACATCCACGGGGATGTTGACCAGGCCGAAGGAAATGCTGACGGAAGCGAACGATCGGGCAGCCATGGCGAGACCTCGGCGGAAAGGTCCCATCAAGGGTCCGGGCCGTACTGGTGATGCACAACGCATCAGGTTCGCGGCCTGCTGTAGGACTTCGACGCATGTGCTAAAAAGTGTCGAACGGGGAGGAAGACGATGTCGCGTTGGCGTCGCCGGTTGATTGAGTGCATGCAGCCGGATCCGGCAGGTCCCCGTCCGGTCGACGGCGCGATCGCGCAGGCCCGCGGAAAAGCGCCGCTCAGCCCGGTCCTTTCCTTTCTGTTGCTGGTCCTTGCCGCCTGTGGCGGAGGCAGTGGAGGCGACAGTCATCCACCGCCACCAACACCCCCGCCACCGCAGAACGCCGCGCCGGTGGCGCACGCCGGCAACGCACAGACCGTGCATGCGCATGTTCCAGTCACGCTGAATGGCGCCGGCAGCCGCGACCCTGATGGCAGCATCGCCAGCTGGGCATGGACGCAGACGGCGGGTCCTTCCGTCACTCTGACCAACGCGACCTCCGCCACCCCTGGCTTCATCGCGCCGCAGGTTGATTCGAGCGACGCGCTGACATTCAGTCTGGTGGTCACGGACAACCGTGGCGCCGCCAGTTCGCCGGCCACCGTGCAGGTCTCGGTCGAACCCAATGCCCGGCCGGTGGCGCTGGCCACGGCACCGGCCGCCGTGCGCCCCGGCAATGTGGTGACGCTGGATGCGTCCGGCAGCAGTGACGCCGACGACGGCATTGCCTCCTACGCGTGGACCCAGACCGCGGGACCGCAGGTCAGCCTCAGCAGTGCCGGTGCGGTGAATCCCGGCTTCGTCACGCCCCAGGGTGCATTGGGCAGCACACTGACCTTTTCACTGGTGGTGCGTGACCGACGGGGTGCCGCCAGCGCCCCGGCCAGCGTCACCATCAATGTGGAGCCGGCGGCCGACGGGGTGGTGACGGGCATCGTCAGCTTTGCACGCGTGCCGTTCTCGCAGGTGGCGCCGCGCGGTCTCGATTACGCCAACCCGCTGTGGCAGCCGGCGCGCGGTGTGATGGTCCGCGCCGTGCGTGCCAACGACCAGCTGGTGCTGGCCACCGGCACCACCGATTCCAGCGGTGCCTACAGCCTGCCGGTACCGCCGGACACCGGCGTTGTCATCGAAGTGATCGCGCGCATGCAGCGGACGTTCCCCCAGCCCCTGCCGCACTGGGACGTGCGGGTGCAGGATGGTGCCGCAGGCTCGCCATACCGTTTCACCAGTGCGGTCTTCAACAGCAGCCTCGGCGCGATGGACATCGAGATGCACACTGGCATTTCGCCCGCCGGGACCGCCGTCGGACCCCGTCACTCGGGCCCGTTCGCCATCCTCGACACGCTGCATACCGGACTCACCGCGATCGCCGACACCGGCATCGCGGTGGAGGCTGTGAATCCCAACCTGGTGGTCGACTGGGGCAGCCAGAACCAGGGCACCTACTTCACTGCGCCGGTCGGCCAGCCGCCGCAGATCAAGCTGCTGTCCGACCTGACCGAGGACACCGACGAGTTCGACCAGCACGTGATCGCGCATGAACTGGGCCACCACCTTGAATATGCGTACTCCCGGGCCGACAGCATCGGCGGCAGCCATGGGCTGGGCGACCGGCTGGATGCGCGCGTCGCCTTCGGCGAAGGCTTTGGTTATGCCTTCGCGGCTATCGTGCTGGACGACCCGGATGCGCGGGACAGCTTCGTGTTCAACGGCACCTCTGTTTCATCGGGTTTCAATGTGGAGGTGAACCCTCCGGCGCAGGCGCAGGCTGGTGCCGGCTGCTGGTGCAGCGAGACCTCGGTGTGGTCCATCCTGTGGGATCTCTACGATGCCGACAATGACGGTGCGGACCAGGTGACGCTGGGCTTCAAGCCGATCTGGCAGGTGATCACCGGCGCGCAGAAGCGAACCCGCTCGCTGACCACGATCTACAGCTTCATTGCCGCGCTGAAGAGTGCGCAGCCGGCGGAAGCTGCGGCCATTGATGCGCTGGTCGCGGCGCAGAACATCACCACCGCCGGACTCGACGCCTTTGCCTCCACCGAAGTGCAGGCGCCATTCCCCGGCATCCTGCCGTTGTTTGCGCCCATTGTGGTGGACGGGCCGCCGGTCGTGGTGCGCAACACCGATGATGGCGGGCGCCACAACAAGGCCGGCAATCGCCGCTTCCTGCGTTTCACCGCCCCGGCTGATGGCGCCGTGCGCATCTCCGTCAGTACTTCCAATCCCGATCCGCAATCCGATCCGGATTTCTACGTCTACCGCGGCTCACCGGACGGAAGCGCGGCGGGCGGCCTGTGGGCGGTCTCGTTCGATCCGCCGCCGCAGGCGGCCGAAGTCCGCACCATTCCGGTCAGCGCCGGAGTGGTCTACATCATCGATGCCTACGACTGCGCCAATGGCTGCGACACGCCGCAGGGCACGCCGGGCGACTACGACCTCACCGTGACGGTGACCACGGCACCGTAGCGACAGCGGTTCCAGACGCGCTGTAATCGCTATTGCCCGCGACCGGAAAGGCTTGTTGTGTGCGCAAGTGGACGGCATGGCGTCGCGATCCGGTGACGCCTGAGTGCTCCGCATGTCCGCTGTATACTTGCGCTCCTCCCCCACACCAGGCGACTACCGGGACCACGTGTTCCGGCGCGACTCCTATGCTTTCGAATTCCGTCTCTCATCGCATCCCGACGATCCTGTTCCTGACGCTGCTCGCTGCCTGCTCCGGCCAGTCCAGCCAGGAAGCGTCCCCGCCGCCACCCATGGAAGTCCCCGTGGCCACCGTGCTCGAGCGCGAGATCAGCGAGTGGGATGAATACACCGGTCGCCTCGAGGCGGTCGAGACGGTCGAGATCCGCCCGCAGGTGTCCGGTTACCTGCAGCAGGTGAACTTCGAGGAAGGCCGTGACGTCCGCAAGGGCGACGTGCTGTTCGTGATCGATCCGCGGCCGTACCAGGCCGAGTTCGACCGCGCGCAGGCCGAAGTGGAGCGGGCCCGCACGGCCGCGACGCTGGCGCAGACCGACCTGCAGCGCGCCGAGCGCCTGGTGGCGACGCGCGCCATCTCGCAGGAGGAATTCGACGCCCGCGTGGCGGCACGCACCAGCGCCGAGGCTGCCGTGAAGGCTGCCGAAGCGGCGGTGGCCGTCGCGCGCCTGAACCTTGCCTATACGCGCGTGACCTCGCCGATCGACGGTCGCGTCGGCCGCGCCGAAGTGACGGTGGGCAACCTTGTCACCGGCGGCCTGAATGGCCAGGCCACGCGCCTGACCACGGTGGTGTCGCTGTCGCCGATGTATGCGTATTTCGAAGCCTCGGAGAAGGACTACCTGAAGTACATGGACCTGGCGCGCAGCGGCCAGCGGCCGCTGTCCCGCGAGCACGCCAATCCGGTGCGCATGGCGGTGGGCAACGAGACCGAATTCCGCCACGAGGGATACATGGACTTCGTCGACAACCGCGTCGACGCCGGCACCGGCACACTGATGGCCCGCGCCGTGTTCCCGAACCCGGATCGCTTCCTGGTGCCCGGCATGTTCGTGCGCGTGCGGCTGCTCGGCACCAGCAAGTACACCGGCGCGCTGATCAATGACCGCGCCATCCTCACCGACCAGGACCGACGCTTCGTGCTGGTGGTGGGCGAGGGCAATACGCTGGAGTATCGCGCCATCACCACCGGCCCGATGGTCGACGGCCTGCGGGCCGTGCGCAGCGGCCTGGAGGGCGGCGAACGCATCGTGATCAATGGCCTGCAGCGGGTGCGGCCGGGCATGGTCGTGACCCCGCGCATGGTGTCCATGGATGGAGAGCCGCTGGCCGGCCCGGCCGCGGCCCCTTCGGAAGAATGAACGGCCGCACATGAAGTTCTCGCACTTCTTCATCGACCGCCCGATCTTCGCGGGCGTCCTCTCCATCATCATCTTCCTGGCGGGCCTGCTGTCGCTGCAGGTGCTGCCGGTCAGCGAGTACCCGGAAGTCGCGCCCCCCTCGGTGGTGGTGAACACCTCCTATCCGGGCGCCAGCCCGGCCGTGATCGCCGAAACCGTGGCCGCACCGCTGGAGCAGGCCATCAATGGCGTCGAGAACATGCTCTACATGTCCTCGCAGGCCTCCTCCTCCGGCGCGCTGATGCTGACGGTGACCTTCGACGTGGGCACCGACATCAACCTGGCGCAGGTGCAGGTGCAGAACCGCGTCGCGCAGGCGCTGTCGCGACTGCCCGAGGAAGTGCGGCAGATCGGCGTTACCACGGTGAAGAGCAACCCGAACATCACCATGTTCGTGCAGCTGGTGTCGCCGAACGGCCGGTATGACCTGAAGTACCTGCGCAACTATGCCGAGCTGCAGGTGCGCGACTCGCTGGCGCGCATCCCCGGCATGGGCCAGGTGGAGGTGTTCGGTGGTGGTCCGTACGCGATGCGCATCTGGCTGGATCCGCAGCGCGTGGCCGCGCGCGGCATGACCGCCGGCGACGTGGTGGCCGCCATCCGCGAACAGAACGTGCAGGTGCCGGCCGGCATCGTCGGCGCGCAGCCGATGACACCGGGCGTCAACCAGCAGCTGATGATCAATGCCTACGGACGGCTGGCCTCCGAGGAGGAGTTCGGCAACATCATCATCAAGACCGGTGATGATGGCGAGCTGACCCGCCTGCGCGATGTGGCGCGGGTGGAGCTGGGCACCTCCGAGTACGGCATCCTGGGATACCTCGACGGCATGCCGGCGGTGGCCATCGCCATCTTCCAGGCGCCGGGTTCGAACGCCCTGCAGCTGGCCGACAACGTGCGCGCCACCATGGAAGACCTGGCCCGCAATTTCCCCGAGGGGCTGGAGTACCGCGTGGTCTACGACCCCACGCAGTTCGTGCGGCACTCCATCGATGCGGTGGTCGAGACCCTGCTGGAGGCCATCCTGCTGGTGGTGCTGGTGGTGGTGCTGTTCCTGCAGACCTGGCGGGCCTCGATCATCCCGCTGCTGGCCGTGCCGGTGTCCATCGTCGGCACCTTCGCGGTGCTGCACCTGCTGGGCTTCTCGATCAACACCCTGTCTCTGTTCGGCCTGGTGCTGGCCATCGGCATCGTGGTGGACGACGCCATCGTGGTGGTGGAGAACGTCGAGCGCAACATCGCCGACGGGCTCTCGCCGCGCGCCGCCACCTTCAAGGCCATGGACGAGGTCAGCGGTCCGATCATTGCCATCGCACTGGTGCTGACCTCGGTGTTCATCCCGATCGCCTTCATCGGCGGCCTCACCGGCAGCTTCTACCGGCAGTTCGCCATCACCATCGCCATCTCGACGCTGATCTCGGCATTCAACTCGCTGACGCTGTCCCCGGCGCTGGCGGCGGTGCTGCTGAAGCCGCATGACGCGCCGAAGGATGTGGTCACGCGATTCCTCGACCGCACGCTGGGCGGCGTGTTCCGGCCCTTCAACCGCTTCTTCACCCGCGCCTCGCAGCGCTACAGTCGCGGCGTGGCGCAGGTGCTGCGCAAGAGCGCGGTGGCGATGCTGGTGTATGGCGGCCTGCTGCTGCTGGGCGCGTTCGCGCTGATGCGCGTGCCGCAGGGCTTCGTGCCGGTGCAGGACAAGGATTACATCATCGCCTTTGCGCAGCTGCCCGACGCCGCCTCGCTGGAGCGCACCGAGGAGGTGATCTCCCGCATGAAGGACCTCATCTTCGAGGAAGAGGGCGTCGAGTCGGTGATCGCCTTCTCCGGCCTGTCGGTGACCGCCGGCTTCGGCGTGGCCTCGAACAGCGGCGTGGTGTTCGCGACGCTCGAGCCGAAGGCGAAGCGCAGCGGCGGCCGCACGGCCAATGAGATCCTGGAATCCGTGCAGGGCCGCCTGTTCGCCATCGAGGATGCGTTCGTCGGCGTGGCGCCTCCGCCTCCGGTTGAGGGCATGGGCACGCTGGGCGGCTTCAAGATGCAGATCGAGGACCGCGGTTCGCTCGGATACCAGGAACTGGACCGCGTGCTGCAGGATTTCCTCGCGGCCGCCAACCAGACGCCCGGCGTCACCGGCGTGTTCTCCAACTACCTGGTGAACGTGCCGCAGGTTTATGCGGACATCGACCGCGAGAAGGCCAAGCGCGACAACGTGCCGCTGGCCAATGTGTTCGAGGCGCTGCAGGTGTACCTGGGTTCACTGTATGTCAACGACCTGAACCTGTTCGGCCGCAGCTACCAGGTGGTGGCGCAGGCCGACGCGCCCTTCCGCGCGCACAAGGAGCAGATCCTCGACCTGAAGACCCGCAACCTGAAGGGCGACATGGTGCCGCTGTCGTCGGTGGTCACGGTGAAGGACAGCTACGGTCCGGACAGCGTGATCCACTACAACGGCTTCCTGGCCGCGGACGTGAACGGCCAGGCGGCGCCCGGCGTCAGTTCCACCACCGCGCTGGATGCCATGGAGAAGCTGGCGCGCGAGATCCTGCCGGCCGGCGTGGCGTTCGAGTGGACCGACCTCTCCTACCAGGAGGTGATGTCGCGCGGCAGTGCCACGCTGGTGTTCCCGCTGTGCGTGCTGCTGGCCTTCCTGGTGCTGGCCGCGCAGTACGAGAGCTGGACGCTGCCGCTGGCGGTGATCCTGATCGTGCCGATGTGCATTGTCTCGGCACTCACCGGCGTCTGGCTGATGGGCGGAGACAACAACATCTTCACCAAGATCGGTTTCCTGGTGCTGGTGGGGCTGGCGTGCAAGAACGCCATCCTGATCGTCGAATTCGCCGTGCACCTGGAGGAGCAGGGCCGCAAGGTGATGGATGCGGCCATCGAGGCCTGCCGCCTGCGCCTGCGTCCCATCATCATGACCTCGCTCGCGTTCATCATGGGCGTGGTGCCGCTGATGCTGTCCACCGGTGCCGGTTCGGAAATGCGGCGCGCGATGGGCGTGGCGGTGTTCTCCGGCATGCTGGGAGTGACCTTCTTCGGCCTGTTCCTGACGCCGGTGTTCTATGTGCTGATCCGCGGCTTCCTGAAGAGCCGCCGAGAGGATGTGGATGTTGCGGTCTGATCATCTGTTCCGCGCCGCCTGGGGATTGGCCGGCGTCCTGGCGCTGGCCGGTTGCGCAGTCGGCCCGAATTATCGCGAGCCCGAAATCGATGTCGCCGATGAGTTCGCCGCGGCTTCGCTGCTGGCCGGCGAGCAGGGAGCCATCGAACTGCAGTGGTGGCGCCAGTTCAACGATCCGCTGCTCGACGAACTGGTCGAGGAAGCGGTGCGCAACAACCGCGACCTGGCCGCAGCCACGGCGCGCCTGCGCGCAGCACGTGCGCAGCGCCGCGAGCGCCTGTTCGACTTCCTGCCCAGCATCACCGGCAGCGCCAGCTATGACAGCGTGCGGCAGAGCCGCTCCGGCACACCGGGGCTGCCCCCTGGCACCGCGGTGGACCGCGATTACGAGCTGTACGACGCGGGCTTCGATGCGGCCTGGGAGATCGACCTGTTCGGGCGTGTGCGACGTGCCAATGAATCGGCCCGGGCGCTGGCGCAGGCCTCGGCCGCGGCGCGCAACCAGGTGGTGCTGTCGGTGATCGCCGAGGTGGCGCGCAATTATTTCGAGCTGCGCGGTGCGCAGAGCCAGCTGGCCGTGGCGCGCAACAATGCCGAGAACCAGCAGCGCGCGCTGGAGCTGGTGAACCAGCTGTTCGACGCCGGTCGAGGCACCGCGCTGGATACCGCGCGTGCCACCGCCCAGGTGGAAACCACGCTGGCCACCGTGCCGCCGCTGGAAGCCGCGGTGGATCGCGCGATGCGACGCATCGCCGTGCTCACCGGGCAGCAGCCGGGTGCGCTGGCGACACGCCTGACGCAGGTGCAGGACCTGCCGGCATTGCCGGAGACGATTGCGCTGGGCAATCCGGAAGACCTGCTGCGGCGCCGGCCGGACATCCGCGCCGCCGAGCGCCAGCTTGCGGCGGCCACCGCGGCCATCGGCGTGCAGGTGGCCGACCTGTTTCCGCGCATCACCATCAATGCCGGCATCGGCCTGACTGCACCGAGCTTCTCCGCACTGGATGATTCCGGCAACGACCGGCGCAGCTTCGGTCCGGCGTTGAGCTGGGGGCTGTTCGACTTCGGCCATGTGTACCAGCGCATCCGCGCCGCCGATGCGCGCAGTGCCGAGGCCCTGGCCAACTATGAGCAGGCCGTGCTGATGGCGCTGGAGGAAACCGAGAACGCCCTGTCGGATTTCGCGCGTGAGCGCCGTCGCACCGAGCACCTGACACGCGCCGCGGAAGCGAGCCGCACCGCGGCTGACCTCGCCACGCAGCGTTTCGAGGGTGGCGTGTCGGATTTCCTCACCGCGCTGGATGCCTATCGCACCTCCCTGGAAGCCGAGGACCAGCTGGCCGTGAGCCGCACCCGCGCCGCCACCTCATTGGTGACCATCTACAAGGCGCTGGGCGGCGGCTGGGAAATCGCGCCGGCGCCGTAGGTGCTGTAGGAACGCTCCGACGCAGCATTGCAGCCATTGCATGCAGCGGCGCATGCTGTGAGCCGGTCGATCAGCGCGGGTCCCATGTTCCGCGAGGAGCCTTCCATGCAATTCCTCCGCAAAGTCCTGGTTTTCGCAGCGGCTGCTTCGATGCCGGCGCTGCCGGTGGCGGCCCATCACGGCTGGGCCGGCCAGGGAAACGACCTCACCGAGCTGCAGGGAACGGTCCACCAGGCGGTGAATCTGGTGAATCCGCACGCCGGCTTCCAGGTGATGGCCGATGGAAAGGTGTGGGACATCACGCTCGCGCCGCCGTCGCGCACCCAGGGCGCAGGCCTGGAGGCTTCGACGTTGAAGGTGGGCGACCAGGTCACGGTCACGGGCAATCGCAACAAGGATGCGGACCGTCACGAGATCAAGGCCGTGCGTGTCAGCGCCGGCGGGCGTCACTACGACCTCTATCCCGAACGCCTGCGATGAGATCACTCCGGCCTGCCGCGCGCGGACCAGGTGATTCCGGATCGGGCAGCGCAGGCGGGGAGGATGGATTCGCCGACATCGCCGGGGCGCTGGCGCATGCGCTGGAGACCTGGGTTGCGCCGCGGCCGGCGGCCACGGTACGCGGCGGCTGCATCAATGACGCTTTTCGCTGGGAAAGTGGCGCCGGCACGCTGTTCGTGAAGCTGGCCCATGTCGATTCGCTGGAGATGTTCGAAGCGGAGGCCGCCGGGCTGATTGCACTGGATGCCGCCGACGCGGTGCGCGTGCCGCAGGTGCTGGCGCACGGAGCGGCCGGTGAGCAGAGCTACCTGGCGCTCGAATTCATGGCACTGCGGCCGCTGGACGCGCCAGCCGAGCGCCTGCTCGGCCAGCAGCTGGCCGCACAGCATCGCCGGGTCCACACGCGCTTCGGATGGCAACGTGACAACACCATCGGACGCACGCCGCAGCCCAATGCCTGGGCCGATGACTGGTGCAGCTTCTTCATCCGCCATCGGCTCGCCTTCCAGCTGGGGCTGGCGCAGCGCAACGGCCATGGTGGACGGCTGCAGCAGCGGGGCGATGAACTGCTCGCCCGGGTGCCGGATCTGCTGGCTGGTCACGCACCGCCGCCTTCGTTGTTGCATGGTGACCTGTGGGCCGGCAATGCCGCTGCCGATGCCGGCGGCAATCCGGTGATCTTCGACCCGGCGGTGTACTACGGCGATCGCGAGTCAGACCTGGCGATGATGCGGCTGTTCGGCGGCTTCGGTCCCGCCTTCTTCGAGGCCTATGAATCGGCCTGGCCGTTGCCACCCGGGGCGCACCGACGGGTGGACCTTTACAACCTCTATCATGTGCTCAACCACCTGAACCTGTTCGGCGCCGGTTACCTGGGCCAGGCCATGAGCCTGATCGATTCGCTGCTGGCATCCGACCGCTGAGGTTTGCCCGCCGGCGCGGCTTGTTCCAGACTCGTCGCAACCAGGACAGCGACAGGGGGGAATGATGGATCGTTCTCGGCATGCAGGCGTGGACGCCGGCCGCATTGTCCGCGCCAGCTGGACCGCGTCCCGACCGCTGCGCCTCATTGCCAATGCCTGCCTGGCGATGGCAGCGCTGCTGCTGGCCACCGGCGCGGAGCAGCGGCCGGCGTGGCGCGACACCTCGCTGTCGTTCGAAGTGCGCGCGGCCGACCTGGTCCGACGAATGACGCTGGAAGAGAAGATCGGCCAGATGCAGAACGCCGCGCCCGCCATCGAGCGGCTGGGCATTCCCGCCTATGAGTGGTGGAACGAGGCGCTGCATGGCGTGGCTCGGGCCGGCGAGGCCACGGTGTTTCCGCAGGCGATCGGCCTGGCCGCCACCTTCGACGAGCAGCTGATGCAGCAGGTCGCCACCGTGATCAGCGACGAGGCGCGCGCGAAACACCACGAGTTCCAGCGCCAGGGCATGCATGGCCGTTACCAGGGGCTGACCTTCTGGTCGCCGAACATCAACATCTTCCGGGATCCGCGCTGGGGACGCGGACAGGAAACCTATGGCGAGGATCCGTACCTCACCGCGCGCATGGGCGTGGCCTTCGTGCGTGGCCTGCAGGGTGACCACTCGCGCTATGCCAAGCTTGATGCCACCGCCAAGCACTTTGCCGTGCACAGCGGGCCGGAAGCCTCGCGGCATGAATTCGACGCGCGGCCCACCGGGCGCGACCTGCATGACACCTACCTGCCGGCCTTCGAGGCGCTGGTGAAGGAGGCCGGCGTGCACGCGGTGATGGCCGCATACAACCGCGTCAATGGAGAGTCGGCCACCGCCAGCAAGCACCTGCTGCGCGACATCCTGCGTACGCAGTGGGGCTTCGACGGGTATGTGGTGTCCGATTGCGACTCGGTGGGCGACATCTTCCGCACCCACAGGATCGTGGCTACTGCGGAGGAGGCCTCTGCGCTGGCGATCAGGAATGGCAATGACCTGCGGTCGCACCTGTGCGGCGCTGGGGAATGCCGTGCAACAGGGGCTGGTCACCGAGGCCGCGATCGATGCGGTGCTGGTGCGGCTGATGACCGCGCGCATGCGGCTTGGCATGTTTGATCCGCCTGCAATGGTGCCGTGGGCTGCCACGCCCTATTCAGTGAACCAGGCGCCTGCCCACGACGAGCTGGCGCGCCGCGTCGCGCGGCAGTCACTGGTGCTGCTGAAGAACGACGGTATCCTGCCACTTCGCCGCGACCTGAAGCGCATCGCCGTCATCGGGCCGACTGCCGACAATGTCAATGCATTGCTCGGCAACTACAACGGCACGCCATCAGCCCCGGTCACCATCCTGCAGGGCATCCGCGACGCGCTGCCGCAGGCCGAGGTGCTCCACGCGCGTGGCGCCGAACTGGTGGATGGCCTGGTGGAACGCCCCATCCAGGGTGCGCCGGAGGGCAGTCGTGAGCCGTCGCCGGCTTCCGCCGATGCAGCCCTGGCTGCCGCGCGTGCCGCGGAGGTGGTGATCTTCGTCGGTGGGCTGACCAGCCAGATCGAAGGCGAGGAAATGCGTGTGGAACTGCCGGGCTTCGCCGGCGGCGATCGCACCGACC
>CAYNEX010000001.1:65711-69737 GCA_964396335.1 uncultured Steroidobacteraceae bacterium
CCGTCGCGGGACCTGCGCTACCATGACGAGGCGCGCCGCGGATATGCCGTCGCGCCCGGGCGTTATGAGGTGCAGCTCGCGGCCTCCAGCGCCGATGTGCGCCTGCGCGACACCTTCGAAGTGCGCTGATCAGGACTTCTTCGGCCTGGCCGGCGGGCGCTTCTTCGCGTCGCGCACGATCTTCATCAGGGCAGGGTGGTCCTCCGCGGAACCACCCTCGACGATGAAGACATCCGATCCGCTCTGCTGCACCGATACGGCCTCGTCGCCGTCCGCGTACTTGACCGGCAGCAGGCGCCGGTAAGCCTCGACGAATTGCGTGGCTTCGCCCTCGTTGTCCCACGAAAGGCGCAGCAGCAGCAGGGTGTCATCGCCGCCCTTGCGCCTGAACACGGCATAACGGTCTCCGTCCCAGCCATCGGCCGCCGCCGCGGCGACATCGCGCATGCCGTTGACGTTGAAGATGGTGCGCAGCTGCACCTCGCCGAGCACCTCGTCTTCGATCAGTTCCCATTGGCGCAGCACCCGCTGGCCCTTCAGCCGCGGCCAGCTGATGCGCGAGGCGCCTTCACGCTCGAACCACTTGTGGGGGTGCAGGATCTGCTCGGTGGAGACGGGCGGATATTCGCGGTACAGCTTCTCGACCTGGTCCCAGCCTTTTTCCTGCAGGGCCGAAATGAAGGCCGCGCCACGCACGTAGTTGCCCACCAGGATCTCGAGGATGAAGGGCGGGATGGCTTCGCCGTCGGCCATCACTTCAGGTCCGCTCAATGGCGCCTCGGCCTGCATGCGCAGACCCTGGGCAACCACTCCCGGCGGCGGCTTGCCGTCGAACAGGCGCGACACCATCCAGTGCGTCTGCGCGAACGTGGCTTCGCCCTCGACCACGGCGACGCGCGCCAGCGCCTGGTCCTCGTCGAGGCCGCGCTTGTCCGACAGGTAATCTTCGAGGTCGAAGTGCTGGTCCTGCAGCGCGTGATACAGCTCATGCAGGTAGACACCACCGCGTTCG
This sequence comes from uncultured Steroidobacteraceae bacterium, assembly GCA_964396335.1. Lineage (GTDB taxonomy): Bacteria > Pseudomonadota > Gammaproteobacteria > Steroidobacterales > Steroidobacteraceae > ZC4RG30. Next base: position 66,724 of record CAYNEX010000001.1, read on the forward strand.
ATCTCGTCGCCGCCCTCGGCGATGATGAAGATGCGTTCGTTGTCGGTGTCGTAATAGGCCGCCACCTGTGAGCCCAGCACGCCGCGCATGGTCATGCGCAGGTCCTCGATCTCCGGTCCCGGGTGCAGGCCGAGGCGCTTGACGATCTTGCCGAGGTTGCGGGCCTTTTCCGGGGGCACCTCCTCGTCGGTCTGCTTGTCGATGTAGGCGCGAAGTTCCTCGGGTGTCTGCATTTCGACCGGTACAGGCCGCTTGAATTCCAGTCCACGCAACTGCAGGACATCCTGCTGCAGCCGTGCAACCAGTGCCCTCGGGTGGGAGGGCAGCACATGCGGACCCGAGGCACCTTCCTGGGCATTCAAGCCATGTCCAGGCAGCAGGAGCGTCAGTGCAGCGGCAACCAGCACGGGCCGCAGGAATCGACGTGGCTTCATTTGACCCGGGCGCAGGCTGCGCGCAAAGTGGAATCCTTCCGGTCTTATGCCCGATTGCCGTGGCAATGCATAGGGCGGGACCCATAACGGATTGCCTGCACAACGAGAATCACGGATGAAAATCTCGCTGGGTGCGCTGCTGTTTGCGGCGCTGATGTCCGCCAGTCCTGCCATCCCGGCGGCTGCGCCTGCCTCCGACCCCCGGCGCATTGACGCGCCTCCCACCAACGACGTGGCCTCAATGGCCCTGTCGGCAGATGGCCGTCAGCTGGCGCTGGTCAGTCGCCACCAGGGACGCAACCATCTGTGGGTGAAGTCACTCGCCACGGGCGAGGCGCGGCCACTGGCGAATACCGAGGAGGCCGTGTTTCCGTTCTGGTCCCCGGACGGAAAAGAGATCGGCTTTTTCGCGCGCAATGAAATGCGCGCCATCAACGTGGCGAGCGGCCGCATCCGCATCCTTGTCACGGGCCTGGGCTGGCCGGCGGGCGGCAGCTGGTCCGACGACGGCACCATCGTGTATGCCTCGCATGGCCAGTACGCGCTGCTGTGGGTGAACGATTCCGGCGGCAAGGTGCGCGCGCTCACGCAGGTTCCGACGGGCTCCGACGTCTATGCCTACGTGCATCCGCACTTCCTCCCGGACGGCATTCACTTTCTTTTCTATGTGCAGGCGGAAACCAACCAGCGCGGCATCTACCTCGGCCGCCTTGATGACACCCTTACGCATCGACTGGTGGAATCCGAAGCCGCCGGCGTTTTTGCCGATGGCAGGCTGTATTACCTGCAGGACGGCATCCTGCTTTCCCGCGAGCTGGACCTTGCGACCCGACAGCTGTCGTCGGAGGCGGCCATCATCGATCGCGGCGTTCCCGTGGGCGGTCGTTCCGTGGCAGCACTGGCGTCCAATGGCAGGCAGGTGATCTGGCGTCGCGGGTCCCAGGGCAGCCAGCGACAGCTCGCCTGGTATGACCGCGCCGGCAGGCGGCTCGGCGCGGTGGGCGAACCCTTCATCGCCGGCACCGGTGCGCCGTCGCTGTCGCCCGATGGGGCGAGGGTGGTGATCAACTATCTCGCCGAGGGCCTCGGTGAGGTGGGCGTCATCGATCTGGATGGCGGCGCGCTGACGCCGGTGTCGCTGCATCCGGCCAACGACAGCTATCCGGTCTGGTCAGCCGATGGCCGCAGCGTGCTGTTCAGTTCCAAGCGCACGGTCACCTACGAGATGTACAGCCGCGAACCCGGCAGCCTTGCCGAAGCGCGCAAGGTGTTCGACACGCGGGGGCTGCGGCATCCGCTGGGCATGTCCGCCGATGGACGGTACCTGCTGTTCCGTCGCAATACCCCCGATGCAGTGCTGCTCGATACGCAGACCGGCACGGAGACGGTGCTGGTTCCTCCCGGCGCGGCGAGCGCGCAGTGGGCGCAGATCTCCGCCGACGGCCGCTGGATCGCCTATGGCGGCAGGCATTCGGGTTCGATGCAGGTGCACCTGTACGGACCGCTGGATGGAAATGGCAGGAGTTCGGAGCCGATCTCGCAGACAGGCGGGGGCTGGGTGCGCTGGCGCGCGGATGGTCGAGAGCTGTTCTACGCGGAACCGGATGGCACCATCGTGTCCGTGGCGCTGCAGTGGCCGGACGGGAACAGCGTCGTGGCCGGCGAACCGCAGCGCCTGTTCACGGCGCCGATGTTCAGTGGACCGGAAGACCGGAACTTCGCGCAGCAGTATGCAGTCAGCCCCGACGGCCAGCGTTTGATCGTGATCGAGGCGAGCGAGGCGTATTCGCCGGTCTATCTGCGATAGTTTGAACAAAGAGGGCGGTCAGCCGGACCTGACTCCGGGCTGCAGGCCGCCATCGGACCCGCTGCAGAGGCTGGATGCCGGGAAGCTGGTCAGGCCAGAAGCAGCGCCAGTCCCGCGGTCACCAGCAGCACGATGCCCAGTGCAAGCCAGCGATGCTGGTTCACCAGCTGCCAGGCGCTGCCGGCGCTCGCGATCCGGTCGAAGCGGCCATGCGCGGCGTAATACTCGTCGGGCATGGCATTCCACAGGTTGCAGGGACGTTGTGCATCCTCCGGCTCTTCGCTCTGCTGGCTGTCGAAGCCGGTGCGCGCAAGGTACCAGTCCGCCACCTGTGGAACCAGCTTGTCGGCCCATACCGCCTTGAAGGTCGGGAAGCCGACGAACCATTCGCGGCGCCGCTGGCGCGCGGCCCGGACGATCACGCGCGCCACCATCTCCGGCTGGAACACAGGCGGGACGGGCTGCGGGCGGCGCGGCATGCGGTTCAGGGCCCAGTTGAACTGCGGCGTGTTCACCGCCGGCAGGTGCACCAGCGTCAGGTGCACGGCGGACTTCTCCTTCATCAGTTCGGTGCGCAGCGACTCGGTGAATCCCAGCAGCGCATGTTTGGCGGCGCAGTAGGCCGACTGCAGCGGGATGGCGCGATAGGCCAGCGCCGAGCCCACCTGGATGATCACGCCACGGTTGCGCGGCTGCATCGAGCGCAATGCCGCCAGCGTGCCGTAGACCGCGCCGAGATAGGTGACATCGGTGACGCGGCGGAATTCCGCGGC
>CAYNEX010000001.1:69837-79718 GCA_964396335.1 uncultured Steroidobacteraceae bacterium
TGGCGGCCTCGGCGCCCAGGCTGCGGCACTCTTCGGCCGCAGCGGCCAGGCCCGCCTCGCTGCGGGCGATCAGTGACAGGCGCGCGCCCTCGCGGGCGAATTCGCGGGCCACCACCCGGCCAACCCCGGCCGAGGCTCCGGTGACGACCACATGTGGCAGGGGCCCCTGTGCGCGCTGCGGTTCAGGCATCCTGGGCCTCGGTCGCCCGGCTGGTCCCGCGCGACTGCCGCCGGCTCACGAAGTGCGCATGCAGGGTGCTGCTCTCGTCCTGCAGCGTGAACGCCGTGTTCACCAGCGCGATGTGCGAAAAGGCCTGCGGGAAGTTGCCGACCATGCGGCCCGCGCGCGGGTCATACTCTTCGGCCAGGAGGCCGAGGTCATTGCGCAATGACAGCAGATGCTCGAACAGTTCGGTGGCCTGCTGCCGGCGGCCCATCAGGATCCAGGCATCCGCCAGCCAGAAGGAACAGGCGATGAAGACCCCTTCGCCGCCGCCGACTCCATCATCGGCGACTTGCGGGTCATAGCGGCGCACGTAGCGGCCATCCATCAGTTCCCTTTCGATCGCTTCCACGGTGCCCGTGATGCGTGGATCGTCCGCCGGCAGGAAGCCGAGAATGGGCATCAGCAGCAGGCTGGCATCCAGGGCCTGCGATTCATAGCTCTGCACAAACGCCTTGCGACGGCGGTTGTAACCGCGCGTGCAGACCTCCGCATGGATGCGGTCCCGCAGCGCCTGCCATTCGTCCAGTGGTGCGTCGACACCCTGCATCCTGGCATTGCGGATGGCACGGTCCACCGCCACCCAGGCCATCACCTTCGAATGCGTGAACTGCCGGCAGGCGCCCCGGATTTCCCAGATGCCGGCATCCGGCTTCTGCCAGTTCTGCCCCAGGTGCCGGACAATGCTGTCCTGGATGCGCCAGGCATCGGCATTCACCGCGACGTCGTTGCGCAATGCCTCGTGCAGGGTGTCGATCACCTGGCCGAACACATCCAGTTGCTGCTGGCCATAGGCGGCGTTGCCCACGCGCACGGGTCGCGAATCCTCGTAACCCGGCAGCCAGTCCAGTTCGGATTCAACCAGGCGGCGTTCGCCTTCCACGCCATAAAGCATGTGCGCCTGTGCGGGGCTGCCGGCCACCGCCCTGATCATCCAGTCGATCCAGCGCCGCGCCTCATCCTCGTAGCCGGCCAGCATCAGTGCGTCGAAGGAGAAGGTGGAGTCGCGCAGCCAGCAGTAGCGGTAGTCCCAGTTGCGCGCGCCACCGACATGCTCCGGCAGCGAAGTGGTGGGCGCGGCGATGATGGCGCCGGTGGGCTCATACACCAGCGCCTTCAGCGTCAGGATGGAGCGTGACACGGCCTCGCCATAGGGTCCGCGATAGATGCAGCGGGCGGCGTGCCGCTGCCAGTGCCGGCGGGTGTCCGCCAGCTTGCCGGCCAGGTTCGCGCAGGGTTCAAAACTGCTGGCGTGCGAAGGGTGCCAGGACAGGGCGAAGTCGCAGCGCTCGCCGGTCGCCATTTCGAAACAGGCCGTCGTGGTCATCTGGCGGCCGGCCAGTGGAACCGGGCTCTGCAGGTTCCATTCATCGGGACCGGCAATGGCCTTCAGTCCGTATGCGGTGCGGCGGACCCAGGGAATCGTCGAGCCATAATCCGGGCGCAGCACCAGTTCCATTTCCAGTTCGACCCGGCCCCGGATCCCACGCGCCGCGCGCACCAGCATCGGCGTGGGTGTGTCGGTGACCAGCGCGTCCTCCAGGATCACCTCGCCGGAATCGCAGAGGAAGCGGGTCTCGAGCACCATCGAGTCGGGTACATACCGGCGCTCGACGCGGAAGGTGCAGCGCGGCCGGATGCGCCAGAACCCGTGCTCCTCGCGCCCCAGCAGCCGTGCGAACACGGCATCGGAATCGAAGCGTGGTGCGCACATCCAGTCGATGGACCCATCCCTGGATACCAGCGCGGAACAGCGGCAATCGCTGAGCAGGGCATAGTCCTCGATCGGACTGGACATCCCTCACCTCGTGCTTGCGGGAGGCCGGCGGGCCGGCATCCGCAGCAGACTAGGCAGAAGCGACCGCAGTCACCATGCGGTGCGCTGTTTCAGGGCCTGTAGGTGCATGCCGACGCGGACTCACCGCACCCTCGTGCAGGCCGCCGACGAAATGCGCGGTCATTGAGGCGGCGAGTCCGCAGCGCATATGCTCGCCTTCCTGACCGAGGAACCACTGTGACGAGCGGACCTTCAGCCCCCGTGCCTTTCGAGGCGCATATCGAACTCATCCGGACCTTCCTTGCCCAGCGCGATCGCATCGTCGACAGCATTCAGGGGCTGCTGAATGCCCGGCAGGAGCCGGCCACCTGGCGCCAGGACAAGGCGCAACTGACGCGCCGGTTCGAGGATGCCTTCTTCCATGCGGAGATCTGCGGCGAGCAGGGTGTGGCTTTGCGCGGGCAGCTGCAGGCCGCGCACTGGGCCGAAGGTTTCACGCCGCGCGAGATGCCCGGCATGCATAACGACCTGCCCGATCCGGGCGAGATGATGCTGCGGGCCTTCAATCTGTGGCGCCGGACACGCTGGCCGGGGGCCAACGGCCGCGTGCGCCATGCCACCGCGCTGTTCAATCTCTACCTGCTGCGCACGCTGGAGCTGCTGGTGATGCGCATCTGGGATGCCGGTCCCGGTGAAGCCGCGGCGCGCCTGAAGCAGGTGCAGGCATTGCTGGACGCGCTGTGGGCCTCCTCGCCGGCCGACCAGCCGGTGCTGATCCGCGACGCCCGCTGGCTGATCCCGACCGCGCAGAGTCCGACCACCGACGAACTGCACCCATATTTCGACGTGGCGGAGAAACTCGCCGGCTCGCTGGCCGAAGAGGACCGCCTCGAGGTCCACCGCGCCACCATCGCGCTGGCCGGCGGGCACCTGCGTTCGCAGCTGCGTTACTACCACATGCAGGGCACGCCGCTGGACGAGCAGAGCCTGGTGCTGAGCTCGCGCCGTTCCAACGCGCTGGACTTCTCGATGACGCTGCAGGGCCTGGTGCCGCTGCTGGATGCCTATCAACGCGCCTGCGGCGCACAGGACCGTGAGCGCCGGCTGGCGCTGGCGGATGCCATCCTGCAGGGGCTCTCGGCGGATCCGGAGCTGTTTGTGAACAGGATCGACCTGCTCGGGCCGTACACCATGATCGAGCCGCTGTTCATCGCGGAACAGGGCGATGGGGCTTCGCTGACGCCGATGGGTCGGCGGCATGTCGAACTGCTGCGGGAGTATGAGCGCCGCATCGCGAGCGCGGCGCCCATGCTGCACGAGGATTGCGAGGCATTCCGCCCGCTGCCCGGCGTCTATTCGCCCTATGGCGTGATGTACGGCTTCTCGTCGAACATCACCGAGCACATGGCGTTGAAGACGCTGGGCGATGAGAAACTGCCGCCGTTCAGCCTCGAGGATGCGTTCACGCAGGGCACGAAGGGCGATGGCAGGCTCGAGTGGGTGAGTGGCTGGCGCCGCCTGCCACATGTGCGCAAGGACGTGCAGCAGATGTACCAGTACCCGCAGCAGTTCGCCGAGGAGATCTTCGCGCGCATCGCTGCCGCGCTCGACAGGCGCGTGAACAACGAAGTTCCGGTCACCGGGCGCCTGTTCGTGCTCTCCGGCAACGATGCGGTCGCCGAGGCGGCCTGTGCCGATATCCCGCCCATGCCATTGCAATACCTGCTCTCATCCGACCTGCAGGCGGTGGCCGGATATCGCGCGCGCTCCTGCGACGAGGCCAGCCTGCTGCATGACCGGTTCGAGGGCGAGTTCATGGTGAGCTACCGCACCCCGGGTGGCTGGATCGGACTGTCGAAGGATTTCCTGACCGACGTGCTCGGCGCCGGCCGCAACGTGAAGATCACCGGCCTGCCGCCGCAGGCCGTGGCGGTGCTGGGGCTGATGGGCCTGGGCCTGAGCGAGGTTGACGCCGCACCGGCCTGAGTCTGCACGCGCCCGGGTGTTGATGGCACACTCGGCAGAAAGGGGGGGCAGATGGCAGACAACAAATGCCTGGCCGCGACGCGTCGGTCTTTCCGATGGACACTGCCCGGCGGCGCGATGGCGGAGCCGACCAGGCAATGAGGACGCTGCTGGCATGCGTCCTGCTGGGCACATCGATGACTGGCGTGGCCTTGGCGGCCTCGCCGCCCCGCGCGCCACCGCCGCAATGGAAGGATCCGGCCGGCGAGCCGGTTGCGATGGATGTCTGGCTCGACCGCCTCGTGGGCCGCTTCCAGTTCGAGGGTGTGGTGGAGGTGCCGGATCGCTGCGTGCCGCCGCCACCGCCGCCGGATGGCAGCCCGCCGCCGTTCTTCTCGCCCCTGTGTTCCACCGTCACTGGTGTCGGCGATTGTGTCTCGATCGGTACCGGCCCGGGCGTGCACTGCATCTTCAATGCGCGCTGGGATGACCTGTATGAGATCGTGCATGCCAGCCAGGCCGGGGCCGGTGGCATCTTCGCGGTGCCCGGTGGCGTGAACAACCTGGCCCCCTCGGTGGCGCTGTTCGGCATGGATGCTTCGGCGACGCGGCTCAGCATGCTGCTGGTGGACAACAAGGGGCTGGCGGAAGCCGCCGACGGCAGCCTGCACGGCGCGCGGGCCACGCTGGAGACCCGGTGCGTCAACGACCTGAAGCTGTACGAGGCCATGCGGCGCATGCCGCCGCCACCGCGCACATGCCGCCGCATCACGCGCATCGAAGCCCGCGAGGACGGCCGCTTTGTCCGCATGTCGGTGGATTTCGAGATCAACGACGATCTCTCCACGCGCTATGTGCTGTCATTGCGCCGCGTGGCGCAGGATGCCGAACCGCCACCGGCGCGCGTCCCTTCCCGTCGCTCCAGGTAGTCGCTTCGCGAAGGAGAAGTCCACTGGATTCCGTCAAGTCGGGCGCAGTTCGCACCCGCGAGACCGCATAGTCCGCGGATGCTCGAACACGGCGAACGGCGTTCCGGGGTGGAGCGCAGGTCCTATTCCCTCGCGGCCTACTGGCACGGAGCCCGTCATCCGCGTCGTCGGGGCGGTCGTCGTGCCACGGACATCCATTACCCGATCATCGACTGGCATTCGCCACGCATCTTCGCCTGGGTCATCACCATCCTGCTGCTTTGCGCGACCGACGGGGTGCTGACGGTGATCCTGATCCACAACGGTGCCGTGGAGATCAACCCCTTCATGGCGAAGTTCGTGCCGCATTCGCTGGGCTGGTTCGCGGCGGTGAAGCTGTCACTGACGGCGGTGGGGCTGGCCGTGCTCGCGGCGTGCAGCCGCATGCGGCTGTTCCGCGCGATCCCGGGCGAGGCGTTCCTGTGCGTGATCGCGGCCGGATATGCGGTGCTGGTGGCCCACGAGCTGATCATGCTGGGCACCATGCCGCACTGACCGACAGCCGCTCGGGCGCATCTCCGACGGCCCGTGACCGGGGCACTGCCTAGCATGGACTCCCGCCTTTCCGGCTGGAGTCCCGCATGTCGAACAACGCATCCTCTCCGGAATGCCGTTCATCGTTCGCGCAACTGGTCGCGACGCTGGACTATCCGCTTTATATCGTCACCACCGCCGTCGGCGGTGAACGCTCCGGCTGCCTGATCGGATTCGCCACACAATGCAGCATCCATCCGCCGCGTTTCCTGGCCTGCATCTCGAAGAAGAACCACACCTTCGGGCTGGTGCAGCAGGCTGGCATCGTCGCGGTGCATGTGGTGGAACGCGACAACAAGGAACTGGCGGAACTGTTCGGCGGGCAGACCGGCGATGAGGTGGACAAATTCTCCGCGACCGGCTGGCGCGAGGTCGACGGTGTGCCCGTGCTGGAGGACTGCGCGCGCTGGTTCGCGGGCACCGTGCTGGATCGCATCGATCTGGGGGACCACCTGGGCCTGTTGCTGTCGCCGCTGGACGTTGAACCCAGCGAACGGGAGGACCAGTTGACCTACCAGCAGGCGCGGGACATCAAGCCGGGCCACAAGCCCTGAATCCCGGCTTGCCGCAGGAGGGTTGCCGGGGCGGTGTGGGCCGGATCGTCCGGCGCTATATTTCCTCCATGGGTTTCCACCTGCTGACAACCGCCGCACTCGCAGTGACCGCTCTGGCGGTGGCGCCCGCGTGGAGTGCGGAGCCTGTCTGTGAGCAATCCGAATCCACCGTCACCGCCTCGCCGAAGGGGCAGCGCGCCGCCAGCGTGCAGCACCAGGTGTGCGAGACGGCGGCCGGCGGTGTGGCCGCGGCGATCACGGTGTATGTCGGGGAAGCCGGAGCGCCATTGAAAGGTGAGCGGGTGGTGTCGGTGGCCGTGCCGCGTTCGCGGGACGAATGGCCGATCGCGCGCTGGCGCGGCGAAGACCAGCTGGACGTCTGGGTGCCGAACCTCGCCAATGTGCTGGATTCACGGCCGGCCGCGGGCGACGTGAAGGTCGCGTTGCGGTACTGCGCGGATGATCCGGCCGAGCGTCAGCGCGTGGCGCAATACGAAGTGGACCTGCAGCGTTGGCGCGAGGCTACCTCACGCTGGGCCGAGAAGCGGCGCAGCGACCCGCAAGGCGCGGGCGAACGTCCGCCGCGACCCGCGGAACCGCGCGTGGTGGTCCGCGCCTGTACGGACGCCGATCTGGCGCCCTGATCGCCGCTGCCCGCAGCGGGTGCGGATCAATACAAGGGACTTCACTTCCGCGCTGGATCAGGCCGGGCCGCAACGCGTCGCTATGATCCGGATCGCCATCCGTCTGCCCGCACCCGGAGTCATGGCAGACCTTGCGGCGAGGAGGACCCATGGACGAATCGACCCTGAACAGGCGTCAACTGCTGGGTGGTGCGGCCTTGGCCGCGGGAACGGGCCTGCTGGGCCAGCAGGCATCCGCTGCGGAGGCAGCCACGGCCTGGCCTGATCTCGGCCCCTCGCAACCGCCCACCATCACCGATTTCAACGGCAAGGTGGCCTACATCACCGGTGGTTCCAGTGGCATCGGCCTGGGCATTGCGCGGGCGCTGCACGAGATGGGTGCGAAGGTCATCCTCGGCAACCGCGACGATTCGCAGTTCGAGGATGCGCTGAAGCATTTCGCACCGGGTGATGCGCGCGTGCGCACCATCGTGCACGACGTGCTCGACCGCGAGGGCTGGGATGAGAAGGCCGACGAGATCGAGAAGCTGTTCGGGCCGGTGCAGATCCTGGTCAACAACGCCGGCGTCGGCCGCCTGCCCACGGTGCTCGGCGGCACGTTGAAGGACTGGGACTGGGGCATGGGCGTGAACTTCTGGGGTCCGCTGTGCGGCGTGCGCACCTTCGTGCCGCGCATGCTGGCGCGTGGCGAGGGCTGCCACATCGTCACCACCTCTTCCACCGATGGCGTGCTGTTCGGCAGCGGCAACGTGTATGCGGTGACCAAGATGGCGGTCACCGGCTTCATGGAGGCGTTGCGCCATGAGCTGCGCAATACCCGCATCGGTTCGTCGAACCTCTTGCCCGGCGCCACGACCACCAACCTGGCGCAAAGCCCGAGCTACCGGCCGGACTGGCTGAAGAACGAAGAGGCGGACGGTCAGGCCGCGGCACCCGCGGCAGCTGCCGCCGGCCCTGCGGGTGCGGCGCAGGCCGGTGGCGCGCCCACTGCGCCGCCTCGGGCGCAACCTGCCGAAGACCCCGGTCCGCTGTGGGCGCGCCCGCAGGATCCACTGACGGTGGGGCGCCTGGTGGTCGATGGCATCCTGAACAACGACATGTGGATCTTCCCGGCGCCGGAATACCGCATCGGCGTCGAAGCGCGCGGCCAGGCCATCGCCGAATCAATGGTGGCCTATACGCCGATGCCGGAACGCATCGCGGCCGGACGCAACAACTACTTGCGTACGCCGATCTATGTGCAGGAGATCGCGCACCGGCGGGCGACACGCGACCGCCGCATCCGCGGCCTGTGAATCACTCCACCTTGCGGCGTTCGCGTTCCGTCCAGGCCTGTTCCAGCCGGCGCTTCGAGACGGGCACGCGGGTCTTCAGCTGCTGCGCGAACAGCGAAACGCGCAGCTCCTCCAGCAGCCAGCGGAATTCGTCCTCCTCCGGCGCGATCAGCCCGCGCTCGGCCTTCACGCGGGCGCGGTAGCGTTCCTCCAGCGGCGCGACCTCGGCAGTGAGCTGCGCATCGCGGCGCGGATCGCGCAGCACCTTCTCCACGCGCTGCTCGAGCGCCTGCAGGTAGCGCGGGAACTCGCGCAGCCGGGACCACGGCGTGCGCAGCAGGAAGCCCGCCGGTACCAGCCACGACAGCTGGCTGCGGATATCCGCAGCGGTGGAGGCGGGGACGCGCGCCAGGGCCGCCTGCACCCGCGCGACGCGTTCCATCGTGGTCTGCACGCTGCGCGAGATTTCCTGCGCGGGCAGGCCGATGCCGGCACGGCAGCCGGCAAGGCGGGCGTTGAAGGCCTGCTCGTCGCGCAGCGGCTCGCGGTCCTCGAGGAATACCGCGGCGACGATGCGGTCGAGCAGGTCCTCGCGCAGGTCGCCCCCGGCTTCCGGTTCCGTATGCAGCGGATGGGCCGGGAGGTTGCGATAGGCCATCTCTCCCTGCACGTTGACGGCGAGGTCACGACGCAGCGACTTGAATTCGCGCGCCATCGCCAGGCGGATCAGGCGCACCGAACCGCGCAGGTGGCTGGCGCGTGCTTCCGGCGGCGTGGCGAATACACGCAGGCCGACGGTCTCGCCCTCATCCACCAGCGCCGGATAACCCAGCTGCCGGCGCGTGGCGCTGCCGGTCTCCTGCGTCTCGGGGATGCGGTCGAACTGCCAGTTCTTCGCGCCGGTGGTGAGCTGCGACTGCTTCGCGTATTCCTGCTGCGAGGTGCCGGCGTGGCGGTTGCGCAATTCCTCGAGGCTGCGCGACTGCGCCACCACCTTGCCGGCGTCGTCCACCAGCAGGAAGTTCATGCGCAGGTGCGGCGGCAGCAGGTCATCGCGGAAGGCATCGGGCGGCACGGGCACGCCGCCGGTGCGCGACAGCGCCGCGGCCAGCTTGGCATGCAGCGAACCATGGCCGTATTCCAGCAGCGGCAGCGCCTTCGCCACCGATTCGGGCACCGGCACGAAATGCACGCGCAGGTTCTTCGGCAGCGAGCGCACCATCGCGGTGACCTTTTCCTCGAACAGTCCCGGCACCAGCCATGCGAAAGGTTCGGCGGGCAGCTGGTTGAGCACATGCAGCGGGACAAGGGCCGAAACGCCGTCTTCCTGGTGACCCGGATCGAAGCGGTAACGCAGCTGGATCACCAGCGGGCCGGCATTGAGGTGGTCGGGAAAACGCTCCGCCGGCAGCTCGGCATCGCTGGCGGCGATGTCGCGCTCGGTGAGCCACAGCAGTTTCGGCTGGGTTTTTTCGGCCTCGCGGCGCCATGGCTCGAAGGCGGCGCCGGTGGAGATGCCTTCCGGCAGCCGTGCATCGAAGAAGTCATGCAGCCGCTGCTCGTCGGCCAGCAGGTCGACACGCCGGCCCTTCTGCTGCAGGTATTCGGCGTCCTCCAGCAGCTTGCGGTTGTGGGCCAGGAAGGGCGCGCGGGTGTCGTATTCCATCTGCACCAGTGCGTGGCGGATGAACAGCTCGCGCGCGGCGACGGGGTCCACCTTCTCGTACGGCACGCGCCGGCCCGAGGACAGCGTCAGGCCGAACAGCGTCACGCGCTCATGAATGGCGGCGCGCGAGGCGCGTCGTTCCCAGTGCGGGTCGTGGTGCTGGCGGCGCACCAGGTGGGCGCCCGCGGCCTCGATCCAGGCCGGCTCCACCTTCGCCACAGTGCGCGCATACACCTTGGTGGTCTGCACCTGCTCGGCGCTGACGATCCACGCCGG
>CAYNEX010000002.1:0-32712 GCA_964396335.1 uncultured Steroidobacteraceae bacterium
GCGATCACGTCCGGGTCGTCGAAGGGATGCACGAACACCAGCTGGCGCTCGGCGGCCAGCTTCAGCGCGTGCTCGTAGGCGGCGTCGAACACGTCACCATGCAGCACCACCTCGGCGCCCTGCGCGGCCACGGCATCGACCTTGATCGGCGGCGTGGTCACCGGCATCACGATGATGGCGGGGATGCCGCGCCGGCGCGCGGCCAGCGCCACGCCCTGCGCGTGGTTGCCGGCGGAGGCGCAGATCACGCCGCGCGAGGCGGCCGTGTCCGACAGGTTGGCGATCTTGTTGTAGGCACCGCGCAGCTTGAACGAGAACACCGGCTGCGTGTCCTCGCGCTTCAGCAGCACCTCGGTGCCGAGGCGGGCGGACAGGCGCGGCATGCGGTCGAGTGATGTCTCGATGGCCACATCATAGACACGCGCCTTGAGGATGCGTTCGACGTAGGACTCGCTCATGGGCGCGTTTCGTACCGGAAGTGGGTGTTGCCGATGGTGACCACGTCACCATCATGCAGCAGCTGGCGGGTCACGCGCAGCCCGTTCACGACAATGCCATTGGTGCTGTTGAGGTCTTCGATGATGCAGTGTTCGCCGCCGGTCAGCAGCACCGCGTGATGGCGGCTGACCACGGTGTGGTTCACCTGGATGTCATTGTCCGGCGTGCGACCCACGGTGCTGTGGCGGCCGAGCGGATACACCACCTCGGTGCCATCCTCCTCGCGCACCAGCATGTGCAGCGTGGTGCCGGTGGGCAGCGGCTGTTCGGCCTTGCCGGCCGCGGCGCGCGCGCCGGCGGGATTGCGCAGGGCGGCGAGTTGGGATTGCAGCGTCGCAAGGCGTTCGTCCTGCTGCCGGGCGCGCCCGGCAGCAGCGGCGCGCTCGGCCTCGAGCACGGTTTCCAGTTCGATGAAGCGGGCGTGCCAGTCGATGCGGCGCACGGCGGCATCGCCGCCTTCCTCGACAGCGGGGACGGCGGCCGCATCGCCGGATGTGTCGACGCTGGCCGCGTTGATGCCCGCTGCATCACGAACCGCATTCGCGCCGGCATCCGGCGCGGGTTGCTCCGGTGAGTGCACCGGCTCGCCGGCAGCCGGCGCCGTCCGCTGCCGCAGCGCCGTTTCCAGCGCCTCCTCGGCCTCGATCAGCATGGCTTCCTGCACGCCGATGCGCGCCTGCATGCTGGAAAGCGCCTCGTGCAGGCGTTCATTCTGGCGACGCAGGAGATCCCGTTGCGACGAATCCGTGGCAACCGACGATGGCGCGGCATCTGCGGGCTGCAACGGGGCAGGTGCCGGTGTCGCATCGGCAGCAGATCCGCCCTGCGCCCCGGGTTGCGCTTCGACACGCGCAGCCTCCGGCGCCGCCTGCGCACGCGCCGCCTCTTCACGCAGCGCGCCACATTCCTCTTCCAGCTGCCGGCAGCGCTGCTGTGCCTGCGCCAGCTGCGCCTGCAGGTCGCCGATCTTCTCCAGCGCCTGCCGCAACTGCTGCTCGTTCTCGCGCAGCGTCTCGGCCAGGTCGAGCGCATCCACCGGCCGCGCCGCGATCGGCATCAGGCGCGGCGCGTTGAACGTGTCGGTGGCGGTGAAATCGTTGTCCTGCGCATCGGGCACACGCATGCGCGGACGCACGCGCACCGGCTCCGCCTCCAGCGGCGGCGCCAGGGCCCCGGGCTTGCCCGTGTCGCTCTCGGGCAGCACGGGCAGCGGCAGCGTATCCGTGCTTTCCGGATCGAACCCGCGCTCGTACGGCTCGTGCGGCGGCGGTTTCATCTCAGGCCGAGAGCAGGTCCACCAGGCGTTGCGGCGAAGCTTCGGCGCCACCGAGCACGGTGACCTTGCCGCCGTGGCCCGGCACCGGGCCGGATGCATCGACCAGCACCATGCGGCGGATGGCCTGGCCGCGCTGTTCGAGCAGTCGCAGCGCGGCCGGCGCGGCGCTGCCGCGCGCGATCACATCCACGCTGCGGATGCGCATGCTGTCGAGGAAATCGCCGGCCGCATTCGCCGCGGCCTCGGTGGCCGCCACGCCCGGCGCCGGATCGGTGCCACCGATGCCGGGCAGGTCGAAGGCATACACCGAGCGGCGCGCGCCCAGCGCCTGCATCGCCGGCAGGAAGACCGCGCCGGTCTCGTTGTCGCCATGCAGGCAGATCACCGAGGTGAGCTCGTCGAAACCGCCGCCCGGCGGAATGGCGTTGTGCAGGTGCAGCTGGCCGTAGCGGCAGTCGTAGTAGGCGCGTCGCAGCCGCGGCTGCGACGCGGGGTCCTGCTGCTGGCCGGGGCGGGGCATGGGAACGGGATCGTTCCGGCCTAGAACATTTCGTTGCCGGGCTTCTCGACCACCGCCGGCGCCGTGCGCCCGCGGATGTGATCACCCGTGATCATCGAATCGTAAGGCGCGCCAGGCGGCACCATCGGGTACACGCCCGCGTCCGGATCGATCATCACCTCAAGGAAGGCCGGGCCGTCGAACTCGAGCCATTCCTTCACCACGCGCGGCACATCGGCCTTGTCCGACAGGCGCACCGCGTAGCGGAAGCCGTCGGCCTGCGCGGCCTTGATGAAGTCCTTGGTGTGCAGCGACTTGTCGGTGCAGGCCATGCGGCCGCCGAAGAACAGCTTCTGCCACTGGCGCACCATGCCGTCGCCGATGTTGTTCAGCACGCACACCTTCACCGGCAGGTTGTAGGTGGTGGCGGTCTCGAGCTCGCCCATGTTCATGCGGATGCTGGCATCGCCGTCGATGTCGATGACCAGCCGTTCCGGATGCGCCACCTGCGCGCCGAGCGCGGCCGGCAGGCCGAAGCCCATCGTGCCCATGCTGCCCGAAGTCAGCCACAGGCGCGGATCCTTGAAGTCGAAGTATTGCGCGGCCCACATCTGGTGCTGGCCGACGCCGGTGGCGATGATGGCCTCGCCCTTCGTGATCTTGTTGATCTCCTCGATCACGTAGTAGGGCTGGATCAGCTCGCTGTCGCGGTCGAAGTCCATGGGATAGGACTTCTTCAGCTCGGCCAGCTCGCGGTGCCAGGCGGACAGGTCGGGCTTCGTCTCCAGCGTGCGCGCATGCGCCAGCAGGCTCCTGAGCGAATCCTTCAGGTCGCCGATGTGGAACCACTGCACCGGCTTGACCTTGTTGATCTCGGCCGCGTCGATGTCGAACTGCGCGATGGCGCGCGCGCGCGGCGCGAACCTGGCCGGGTTGCCGGCCACGCGATCGTCGAAACGCGCGCCCAGCGTGATCAGGAAATCGCAGTCATCGACGGCGTAGTTGGCGAACGCCGCGCCATGCATGCCGAGCATGCGCATCGACAGCGGCGAGGTGGTGTCGACCGCGCCGATGCCCATCAGCGTGGTGACCACCGGGATGCCGAACAGGTTCGACAGCTCGCGCAGCTCCTCGGTGGCATTGGCCAGCACCACACCACCGCCGGCGTAGATCAGCGGCCGGCGCGAACGGCCCAACAGCGTGAAGAAGGAATCGAGCTGCGCCTCGGTGAGGCGGCGCGAGGCCAGCTGGCGGATGCGGTTCTGGTAGGTGCCGATCGAGGCCACCACGCCGCGGCCCTTGTAGGCGCCCTGCCAGTTCTGCACGTCTTTCGGGATGTCGACCACCACCGGGCCGGGACGACCGGTACGCGCCAGCTCGAACGCGGCGCGGATGGTGCCCTCGAGCTTTTCAGGATCGGTGACCAGGAACACATGCTTGGCGACCGCGCCCATCACGGCGGCGATCGGCGCCTCCTGGAAGGCGTCGGAACCGATGGCGGCACGCGGCACCTGGCCGCAGATCACCACCATCGGGATGGAATCGGCCATGCAGTCGCGCACCGGCGTGACCATGTTGGTGGCGCCCGGGCCGGAGGTGACCAGCGCCACGCCCACCTGCCCGGTGGAACGCGAATAGCCCGCGGCCATGAAGCCGGCGGCCTGTTCGTTGGCGGGAACGATCAGGGGCAGCGTCGGGCGGCCGGCGGCAACCTGTGCCTCGTTATAGAGGAACACGGCGTCATAGCAGGGCAGTACCGCGCCACCGCTGTATCCGAAAATGGCGGTCGCGCCCTCGTCTGCGATGGCCTGTACGACCATGGCAGCGCCTGTCATGACCTGGCCTGCGAGAGGGTGTGCCGGAAGTTCGGCCTTGGTGGCGGTGTCGTTCATGGGGTGGGAGAGGTTACCATGCGACAACTATGCGTCACATCATCGGAATTCTCCTTCAAAACGAGGCAGGCGCGTTGTCGCGTGTGGCCAACCTCTTCTCCAGCCGCGGCTACAACATCGAATCCCTGTCGGTGTCAGCAACCGACGATCCCACCCTGTCGCGCCTGACCCTGGTGACCCAGGGATCCGATGCGGTGGTGCAGCAGATCGTCAACCAGCTGCACAAGCTGATCGACGTGGTGGCCGCGGACAACATGACCGGCGAGGACCACATCGAGCGCGAACTGGCGCTGCTGAAGCTGCGCGTGAAGCCGGCTTCGCGCGATGCGGTGAAGAACGAGGTGGCGCAGGCCGGCGGCAAGGTGCTGGCCGACGAACGCGATTACGTCGTGGTGGAGCTGACTTCGAGCGAGGCGGCCATCAATGAACTGGCGCAGGCCCTCGCGCGGCATGGCGAGCT
This sequence comes from uncultured Steroidobacteraceae bacterium, assembly GCA_964396335.1. GTDB lineage: Bacteria > Pseudomonadota > Gammaproteobacteria > Steroidobacterales > Steroidobacteraceae > ZC4RG30. Next base: position 4,626 of record CAYNEX010000002.1, read on the forward strand.
GCTCGAGGTCGTGCGCAGCGGGGCCCTGGCGATGTCACGCCAGGAACCCACGCTGCACGTCGTTCAGGGCTGAATCACAGCGCCGAGTTGTCCGTTTCGCCCGTGCGGATACGGATGACCCGGTCGATTTCGGTGATGAAGATCTTGCCGTCACCGACCTTGCCGGTCTTGGCGGCCTTCAGGATGGCTTCAATGACCTGATCGACCAGGTCGCTGCGAACTGCGACCTCGATCCGGGTCTTGGGCACGAAGTCGACGACATACTCGGCACCACGGTACAGCTCGGTATGGCCGCGCTGGCGACCAAAGCCTTTCACTTCCGTGACCGTCATGCCGGAAACTCCGATCTCAGACAACGCGGCACGAACGTCGTCAAGTTTGAAAGGCTTGATAATTGCAGTAACCAGTTTCATGCGAGACTCCCGCCTCCGTTATTCTCAATGGCGTTCCGAGCGGTCCAGGGGACTGGATGTCAGATTGCACCTTTCGTGCCACGGCCATCCTAGCGCCAAACCCGGTGCATCGCAGCCTTCCGGACCTTTCCCTTGATCACGCTGCACCAATACAGGGCGCCATGACGCGACGCGCGCGCAATGCTGGTGCGACCAGCGCGATTTCCTCCCTCTTCGGGGCAATGACCCTGCTGATGGGGACGCTGGCAGCCGGTAGCGCCGCGGCAGCGGACCTCCAGTTGAGACATGCGGACCCCGGCGTGGTGCGCATGGCGGCACCGCCCGGTGCCCGGGCGGGCGAGATGCAGCTGCGGGTGGACACCCCGGCGGGCCTGCACCGCCTGCGCCTGCGCCGCCATGAGGCATTGGGCGCGGTGGCGCGCGATGAGGCGGGCGCCGAGGCTTTCACCGGCGAGGTCGAGGGCCGCCCCGGTTCCTGGGTGGCGGTGACCCGCATCGGGGCACGCTGGTCCGGGCTGTGGTTCGACGGCACCGAGTTCTTCGGCATCGAGACGGCGGGCGAGCTGGCCCCCGTGCAGCAGAAGCTGTTCACCGGTGCGGCCGGCACCCCGATGGTGTTCCGCCTCAGTGACGTGCAGTTCGACGACGCCAGCTTCGAGGGCGACGTGCTGCATGCGCCGCCGGGCAATGGCCAGGCGCTGGTTGAAGCCCTGGCCGGCGACGCGCCGGCGATGGCGGCGGCGATCGCCGCTCCCACCCACCGCCTGAAGCTGGCCATCGTGGCCGACTCGATCCTGGCCCGCGCCGAGGGCGACCAGCTCGAGGCCAACCTGCTGGCCAAGCTGAACATCATCGACGGCCTGTTCAGCAACCAGGTGGGCGTGGAAGTGACCGCTGACAGCGTCACCACCTTCACCACGCGCAGCAGCGACCCCTTCACCAATACCGATGAGCCCGGCGCGCTGCTCGACCAGCTGTCGAGCTGGCGCGCCGGCAATGCCTGGCAGCGCAATACCGCGCTCACGCACCTGTTCACCGGCCGCGACCTGGAACGGCGCACGGTGGGCCTGGCCTACCTCGACACGCTGTGCAGCCGTCGTTATTCAGCCAGCCTTTCCGAGGCCCGCGGCCCGGCCAGCTTCGCCGCGCTGATCGCCGCGCACGAGATCGCGCATGTGTTCGGCGCGCCGCACGATGGCGAGGCCGGCGGCGCCTGCGCCACCACCAACGACAGCAACTACCTGATGGCCCCGCGCATCAACGGCAGCCAGCAGTTCTCGGCCTGCAGCCTGGCGCAGATGGCGCCGCGGGTGCAGGCGGCCTCCTGCCTGCAGAAGCTGGAGACCACGGCGGTGGAAACACCGGCCACGCCCGGCACCGGCGGCGGCAGCAGCAGTGGCGGTGGCGGCGGTGGCGCACTGGCCGGAACGGCACTGGCGCTGCTGGGACTGATGGGCCTGGCGCGGGCGCGCCGGCGGCTTCAGATGCGCGAGAACCAGTCGGCGAGGTAATCCTCGAAGCGGCCGGTCTGGCTGGCCTCCATGGCCGCCTGCTTGGCGTGCGACTCGCGCGCCTCCTGCTCGAACTCGGCCAGCCGGCCCTCGTTGGGTCCGGGCAGCGAGCGGAAATAGGCCTGGTGCTCGCGCGACATGCGCAGGGTCAGCGCGAAGAAATCCTCGTCGCCCCGCTGCAGCTCTGCCAGCAGCCGTGCCGACGGCGTGCGCGACGGGTCGGCCACCTTCTCCTGCTGCGTGCGCAGCGCCGCGCTGTAGGGGCGCGCCGGATCGCCGGCATCGAGCATCTCGCAGATGCCGCCCATGCAGTCGAGGATCTCCGCCGCCCAGCTGGACAGCGGCAGGTGCCGGCCATCGCGCCGCAGGTTCAGGCCCGGCTCGCGACCGCGACGCGCCACCTTCAGGAAGTTGTCGTCGAGGGCTTCCTGCTCGCTGGCGCTGATCGGCGGGCTGTCCTTCAGCAGGCACAGCACCGCGAAGGCTTCGAGGAACCGCACCTTGTTGCCATTGACGCCCATCGGGTCGGTGGCCGAGCAGTCCAGCGCGCGCATCTCGATGTATTCCACGCCGCCCCGGCGCAGTGCGCTGCTGGGACTTTCGCCCGAGCGCGCCACGCGCTTCGGCCGGATGGCGCTGTAGAACTCGTTCTCGATCTGCAGCACATTGGTGTTGAGCTGGATCCAGCGGCCGTCGCGCTGCACGCCGAGCTTGCTGTAGGCCGGATGCGGCGTGGAGACGGCGGCCTTCAGGTCGCGCAGGTATTCATCCAGGCTGTTCACCGACACGGTCACCGCCGCCTGGTTGCGGTTGCGGTAGCCGATGTCGCTCATGCGCAGCGAGGTGGCATGCGGTCCGTGGCAGGTGCGCCGGCCCAGCGGCACCAGTCCGCCCTCGTCACCGCTGAGGAAATCACGGCCCACCACCGGCGAGGCGCCGAACAGGTACAGCACGATCCACGACAGCCGGCGGTAATTGCGCAGCAGGTCGAAGTAGCTGGCGGAACGGAAGTCCTGCGTGTCGCCAGCGCGCTGGCCGGCGATGGCGGCATGGACCTCCCAGAAATGTGCCGGGAAGGAATAGTTGAAGTGCAGCCCCGAGATGGCCTGCATCAATGCGCCATAACGGTGCCGCAGGCCCTCGCGGTACACATACTTCATCTGCCCGACATGCGAGCTGCCGTAACGCGCGGTGGGCACGTCGGCGTCGCCGTCCAGCGGGCAGGGCATGGAGTTGGCCCACAGCACCTCCTCGCCCAGGTGCCGGTGCACGAACTGGTGCAGGTCGCAGAGGTACTGCAGCAGCTCCCAGCTGTGGGCGAAGGCCGGCGTGACCATCTCGATCAGCGCCTCGGAAAAGTCGGTGGTGATGTGGTCGCTGGTCAGTGCCGAACCCAGCGCCGCCGGGTGCGGGGTATGGGCGATGCGGCAGTCGGGGGTGACGCGCAGCGACTCGCGTTCCACTCCCTTCAGGCCACCCTGCAGCACCCCGGCTTCGCGGGAGTTGACCAGGGCGGCGAGACGTCTTTCGAAGATGGTGTCGATGGCGCGCCCCATGAGGCGGGGCAGTCTACACTAGCGGCCCGGGTTTACTATTCCACCAAAAGAGGTAGCTCATGCTGGCAGCAGGCTCGGTGCGACGCGTCGCCATCGTCGGCGGCACACGCATTCCGTTCGCACGCGCGCACGGCGCCTATGCGGGCGTCGGCAACCAGGACATGCTCACCGCCGCGCTGCGCGGCCTGGTCGAGCGCCACGGTCTCACCGGCAAGCGGCTCGGCGATGTGATCGCCGGCGCGGTGCTGAAGCATTCAAAGGACTTCAACCTGGTGCGCGAGTGCGTGCTCGGGTCGGGCCTGCATCCGCAGACCCCTGGCCTGGACATCCAGCGTGCCTGCGGCACCAGCCTCGAGGCGGCCATCCTGGTCGGCAACAAGATCGCGCTGGGCCAGATCGATTCCGGCATCGCCGCCGGCGTCGACACCATCTCCGATCCGCCGGTGGTGTTCCCGGCCGAATACCGCGACCTGTTGATGGCCAGCTTCCGCGGCCGTTCGTTCTGGCAGAGGTTGAAGCCCTGGCTCGGCGTCCGCCCGCGGCATTTCAAGCCCACCCTGCCCGGCGTGATCGAACCGCGCACCGGCCTGTCGATGGGCCAGAGCTGCGAGCTGATGGCCAAGACCTGGAAGATCAGCCGCCAGGAGCAGGACGAACTGGCGATGCAGAGCCACCACAAGGCCGCCGCCTCGTGGCAGGCCGGTTTCCACGACGACCTGGTGGTGCCCTTCAAGGGGCTCAAGCGCGACAACAACGTGCGCGCCGACACCTCGCTCGAAAAGCTCGGCAAGCTGCGCACCGTGTTCGACACCAGCCCGGCCGGCACGCTGACCGCCGGCAACAGCACGCCGCTCACCGATGGCGCCGCCGCGGTGCTGCTGGCCAGCGAGGACTGGGCGCGTGCCAACAACCTGCCGGTGAAGGCCATCCTGACCCATGGCAAGACCTGGGCGGTGGACTTCGCCGAAGGTCATGAAGGCCTGCTGATGGCGCCGGCCTATGCGGTGTCGGCGATGCTGAAGGACGCCAACCTGTCGCTGCAGGATTTCGACTTCTACGAGATCCACGAAGCCTTCGCCGCGCAGGTGCTGTGCACGCTGAAGGCCTGGGAGTCGGCCGAATACTGCCGCGAACGGCTGGAGCGCGACGCGCCACTGGGCGCCATCGACCGCAGCAAGCTGAACATCAAGGGCAGCAGCATCTCGATGGGCCATCCGTTCGCCGCCACCGGCGCGCGCATCCTGGCCGTGGCCGCCAGGCTGTTCGATGACCTGCCGCATGCACGTCGCGGCCTGATCTCCGTGTGCACCGCCGGCGGAATGGGCGTGACGGCCATCGTCGAGCGGCCCTGAGCAACGGGAGCAAACGATGAAAGGCGCAAGGAAAGGTGAGTTCACGCGGCTGATGGCCCGCGACGGGCACGAGTTCGACGCATACCTCGCGCCGGCCACCAGCACACCGCGCGGCGCCATCATCGTGCTGCAGGAAATCTTCGGCGTGAACTCGCACATCCGCGCGGTCACCGAGGACTTCGCCGCCGAAGGTTATGTGGCCATCGCGCCCAGCCTGTTTGATCGGGTGCGTCGCGAGGTGGAGCTGGACTACAGCCCGAAGTCGGTGGAACAGGGCCGCGGTTATGTGCTGCAGCTCAAGGAGGACAAGATCCTCGCCGACCTCACCGCCTGCATCAATGTGGTGAAGCGCAACGGGCCGGTGGGCGTGGTGGGTTACTGCTGGGGCGGCAGCATTGCCTACCTGGCCGCCTGCGAGCTGCCCATCCGCGCGGCGGTGTCCTATTACGGCACGCGCACCGTGCAGATGCTGGACCGCAAGCCGCGCGTGCCGGTGCAGTACCACTTCGGCGCAAAGGACCAGAGCATCCCGCCGGAGAGCATCGAGCAGATCCGCGCCGCGCATCCGCAGGGCGAGTTCCACATCTACCCGGCCGGGCATGGTTTCAACTGCGACCAGCGTGAGTCGTTCGATCCCGAGTCAGCACGCCTGGCGCGCGAGCGCACGCTGGAGTTCTTCGCAAAACACCTGGCCGAGGCACTGGACGACGAACAACCGCTGGACGAGTGGGGCGATGCCTGAATTTTCCCCGTCGCCGAACTATCGCGACGCCCCGCCTTATCGCACCGGCCTGCTGCTGGTGAACTCGGGCACGCCCGATTCGCTGACCAGCGGCGGCGTGCGCGATTTCCTGCGTCGGCTGCTGTCGGACCGCCGCACCATCGAGACCCCGCGGCTGATCTGGAACCCGATCCTGTACGGCATCATCCTGACGCTGCGCCCCAGCCGCGTGCTGCCCAAGTACCGGCGCGTGTGGACGGAGCGCGGCTCGCCGCTGCTGTTCCATTCGGTGGCGCTGCGCGATGCCTTGCGCGCCAGCCTGAAGGATGCGCATGGCGCACCGGTGGCGGTGGAACTGGGCATGCTCTATTCCACGCCTGATGTGACACAGGGCCTGGCGGCACTGCGCGAGGCCGGCGCCGAACGCATCATCGTGCTGCCGCTGTTCCCGCAATATTCCGGCACCACCAATGCCGCGGCGATGGACCAGGTCGGCACGGCGCTGCGCGGCTGGCGGCTGGTGCCCGAGCTGCATGTCCTGCCCGACTATGCGACGGAACCGCATTACATCCAGGCGCTGGCCGGCACCGTGCGCGCGCATCGCGCCCGCCATGGCGAGGGCGACCACCTGCTGATGACCTTCCACGGCATCCCGAAAAGCTACTGCGACCAGGGCGATCCGTATGAGCGGCGCTGCCAGCTGACGGCGCGCGCGCTGGCCGATGCGCTGGGCCTGCACGCGGACCAGTGGAGCATGAGCTTCCAGTCGCGCGTGGGTGCGGCCGAATGGCTGAAGCCCTACACCGAAGAAACGCTGGTGAAGCTGGCGAAGCGCGGCGTGAAGCACCTCGATGCGATCTGCCCGGGTTTTGCGGTGGACTGCCTCGAGACCGTCGACGAGATCGGCCATGAGGGCGCGGAGACTTTCCTCGAGGCCGGCGGCGAATCGCTGCGCTACATCCCGGCGCTGAATGCCGATGCCGTGCATGTGGACCTGATCAGCCGGCTCGTGCGGCCGCTGCTGCAGCCGAACTGATCCAGCGGATGCTCGGAAGATTCCTCGAGCTGTCATTGGTGGTGCCGGACAGTGGCACCGCCTGGCAGCGCTGGATGGAACTGGGTTTTGCACCCGGCGAGGCCGGTGACATCTGGCCGCATGCCTATGGCGCGCTGGCCTGCGAAGGTCTGGCCATCGGCCTGCACGCCGCCGGGGATGAACCCGTCGCGATCAGCTTCGTGCGACCGGAAGTCGCGACGCTGGAGCGCGCGCTGGCCGACCGGCTGATCGGCATCGATCGCGCGCAGGTGGATGCCGAGGCCTTCAACCTGCTGGAACTGCGAGAGCCCGGCGGCGCATTGCTGCGCGTGCTCGAGACCCGCACCTTCTCGCCGCCGGCCGAACTGCCGGCCCGCACCGAGCTGGGCGTGTTCCGCGCATTGAGCCTGTCCTGTCCCGACCTCGCCGAGGCGCGCGGCTTCTGGGAGCGGCTCGACCTTGAAGTGCGCAAGCAGGAAGAACCCTGGCCGTCGCTGGCCATCGACACGCTGCCACTGGCCTGCCACGAGAGCCATGACTTCCGCCAGCCGCTGCTGATCTTCGACGGCAGCGGCCAGCCGGAGGGCGCGGCCGGACTGCCCTTCAGCACGCTGCCGGCGCTGCGCGGCCGTCCGCATCGCCTGCTGCGCACGCCCGAGGGCGTGGGGCTGCTGGAGCTCGGCCCGGCCTGATCCGGCGCGCTTACAATGGGGCGTCCCCCAGCCGGAGCCTCCCCATGCGCCTGCCGCGTCCCTCGCACATTCTCCCCGCCCTGCTTGTTGCCAGCGTCGTCGCGCAGGCCGAGGAAGGCATGTGGACGCATGACAACTTCCCCGCCGCGGCGGTGAAGGAACGGCTGGGTGTGGACATCACCCCGGAATGGCTGGAGCGCGTGCGCCGTTCCACCGTGCGCATCGCCGGCTGCACGGCCTCGTTCATATCGCCGGACGGACTGCTGCTGACCAACCATCATTGCGCCTCCTCGTGCCTGGCGCAGCTGTCCACGGCCGAGGAGAACTTCCTCCAGGACGGATTCCTCGCGCCGACGCGTGCCGAGGAAGTGCGCTGCCCCACACAGCAGGCCGATGTGCTGATGGGCACGCGCGACATCACCGACGAGGTGAAGGCCTCGATGGCCGGCAAGGGCGATGCCGATGCCAACGAGGCGCGCAAGCAGGCACTGACGCGGCTGGAGAAGGCCTGCGAACAGGCCGCCGGCACGCAGGACCCGCGCCGCTGCGAAGCGGTCACGCTGTATGGCGGCGGCCAGTATTTCCTCTACCAGTACAAGCGTTATCCGGATGTGCGGCTGGTGTTCGCGCCCGAGTCGGCCATCGGCTTCTTCGGCGGTGACCCGGACAACTTCCAGTTCCCGCGCTGGTCGATGGACATGTCGCTGATGCGCGCCTACGAGAACGACGCGCCGGTGAAGACGGCGCACTTCCTGCCGATCAACTGGGCCGGCCCCGCCGAAGGCGAGGCGGTGTTCGTGTCCGGACATCCCGGCACCACGCAGCGCCTGCTGACCGTGGCGCAGCTGGAGGCCGAACGCAGCAAGCTGGCCTTCTGGCTGCTGCGCGCCAGCGAACTGCGCGGACGCTACAACCAGTACGCCAAGCTCGGCGAGGAGCCGGCGCGCATCACCAGGGATCCGCTGTTCGGCATCGAGAACCGCATCAAGGTGCGTCGCCGCCAGCTCGACGCACTGTTCGACACCGCGCAGATGGAGAAGAAGCGCGCTGCCGAGCAGGCCCTGCGCGCCGCCGCCACGTTCCCGGCGGGACAGGATCCCTGGCAGCAGATCGAGCGTGCGGTGGCGCGCGAACTGGACCTGCACGTGCCCTACACCTTCATCGAAGGCGCCGCCGGCTTCGACAGCATCCTGTTCAGCTATGCACGCGCGCTGGTGCGCGGCGCGACCGAACGCACCAGGCCCGATGAGCAGCGCCTGCGCGAATTCGTCGACACCGCGCTGCCGCGTGTCGAGCAGCAGCTGTTCGCCGATGTGCCGGTGTATCCGGCGCTGGAGACGCTGACGCTGTCGTTCGGCCTGGAGCGCATGCGCGAATACCTGGGTCCGGATCATCCACTGGTGCGCAACCTGCTCGCCGAGCTGTCGCCGGATGAACTGGCCGCCGGCCTCGTGTGGCAATCGCAGCTGGGCGACCCGGAAGTGCGTCGCCGCCTGTGGCAGGGCGGACTCACCGCCATCCAGAACTCCACCGACCCGATGATCCGCATCGCGCTGCTGGTCGACGACGAGGCGCGCGCGCTGCGCAAGCAATATGAAGACGAAGTGGAGGCCGTGATCACCACCGCCACCCAGGCCATTGCCGCCACGCGCTTTGCGCAGCTGGGCACCAGCGTCTATCCGGATGCCACTTTCTCGTTGCGCATCAATCCCGGCGTGGTGGAGGGCTGGAACGAAGCGGGCGCCGAGGTGTACCCGTTCACCACGCTGGAGCGCGCCTTCGAACGCGCCACCGGTGCCGATCCGTTCCGCCTGCCCGACAGCTGGCTGTCGCGACGCGAGCAGCTGGACCTGACCACCCGCTTCAACCTGGTCAGCAGCAACGACATCATCGGCGGCAACTCCGGCAGCCCGCTGGTGAATGCGCGCGGTGAGGTGGTGGGCCTGGTCTTCGACGGCAACATCCACTCGATTTCCGGCGCGTACTGGTATGACAGCGCGCGCAATCGCGCCGTGTCGGTGCACCCGGCCATCATGCGGCTGGCCCTGACCCGGGTTTACCCGGCCGGGGAACTGCTGGCGGAGCTGGGCCTGGCACCCTGAGGGAGAGGGAGCATGAGCGGATTGACGATTCGCGGGGCGACGCTGGCGGACGCCTGGTCGCTGGCGGGCATCTACAACCATTACATCCGCCACACCATCGTCACCTTCGAGGAAGAGCCGCTCACCACCCGACTGATGGAAGCGCGCATCAGCGCGGTGCGCAGCCACTCGCTGCCCTGGCTGGTGGCCGAGAACCGCGACGGGGTGGTTGGTTATGCCTACGCCGGACAGTTCAAGGATCGCGCTGCCTATCGCTACTGTGTCGAGACCTCGGTGTACCTGGCACATGGCCGCGAGGGCCATGGCATCGGCAAGCGGCTGTACATCGACCTGCTGTCGGCGTTGCGTGAACAGGGCATCCGCACTGCCGTGGGGCTGATCGCACTGCCCAACGAACCCAGCGTTACGCTTCACGAAAAACTCGGCTTCGAACACACCGGCACGCTCAAGGCGGTGGGCTACAAACTCGACCGCTGGATCGACGTCGGCTACTGGCAGAAGGTGCTCTGAAACGGGGCGTTTTGCCCCGGCGATCAAAGCTTTGCCGCGCCCCGCATTGGGGTTCAGAATCCCCGGTCCGAACCAATCAACCGGGGGAAACAATGGACGAGAAGAACCTGAGCCGCCGCCAGATCCTGGGCGGCGTGGCGGTGACGGCAGGCACGGCTGGTGTGCTCGGCGCGCTGGACTCCGCTCCCGCTGCCGCACAGGCCGCTCCCGCTTCCGAATTCCCCGACCGCGGGCCGGCGCAGAAGCCGCCGATCACCGACGTGAAGGACAAGGTCGCCTACATCACCGGCGGCTCCAGCGGCATCGGCCTGGGCATCGCGCAGGCGCTGCACGAGGCCGGCGCCAAGGTCATCCTCGGCAATTACAACGACAGCCAGTGGGCCGAGGCGCTGGCGAAATTCCCGCAGAACGATCCGCGCGTGAAGACCATCGTGCACGACGTGATGAAGCGCGATGAGTGGGAGCAGAAGGCCGACGAGATCGAGAAGCTGTTCGGCCCGGTCGACATCCTGGTCAACAACGCCGGCGTGGGCCTGCAGCAGGGCATCGTCGACGGCAGCTACAACGACTGGGACTGGGGCATGGGCGTCAACTTCTGGGGCCCGGTGTATGGCATCAAGACCTTCGTGCCGCGCATGAAGGCACGCGGCACACCCTCGCACATCGTCACCACCACCTCGACCAGCGGCATCCTGGTCGGCCTGCCGGTGGGCATCTATGCGGTGTCGAAGATCGCCGCCACCGGCCTGATGGAACAGGCGCGCGCCGACCTGCGCAACACCAACATCGGCACCTCCTGCCTGGTGCCCGGCATGACCACCACCAACATCGCGCGCAGCGAGCAGGCCCGTCCCGAGGACCTGCGCAACGACGGTCCGCAGCAGGAGCAGCGCCCGCTGGTGCCTGCCGGTGGCGCGCCGCGTGGCGGTGCCGCAGGCGGTCCGGCCGCAGCGCCCGCGCCGGTGAACCCGCTGTGGGCACGCCCGCAGGATCCGCTGATGGTGGGCCGCATGGTGGTGGACGGCATCCTCAACAACGACCTGTTCATCTTCCCCGCGCCCGAATACCGCCAGGGTGTGCTGGCACGCGGCATGGCGATGGTCGAGTCGATGGTCGATTACTACCCGATGCCCGACAGCATCAAGCAGGGCGTGGATGCCGGCCGGTATTACTTCACCGACATCTTCGTGCAGGAGATCGCGCACCGGCGCGCGACCCGCAAGCGCAACATCAAGGGCTTCGGCTGAGGCCTCAAACGGGGAACGCCATGGACGAATACACGATCAACCGCCGCCTGCTGCTGGGCGGCATGGCAGCCGCCGGCGCCGCGGGCATGGCCGGTGCGCTGGGCAGCGGCCATGCCATGGCGGCCCAGGCCGCAGGCGCGGCCGCGGATGCCGGCGCATCGCAGCCGCCCACCATCACCAGCGTGAAGGACAAGGTGGTGTACATCACCGGCGGTTCCAGCGGCATCGGCCTCGGCATCGCGCGCGTGATGCATGAAGCCGGCGCGAAGGTGGCCATCGGCAACCTCGACGACAAACAGTGGGCCGATGCGCTGAAACATTTCCCGCCGGATGATCCGCGCCTCATGACCGTGGTCCACAACGTGATGGACAAGGACGGCTGGCAGCGCGCCGCCGATGCAATCGAGAAGAAATTCGGCCCGGTGCACATCCTGGTGAACAACGCCGGCGTGGGCCTGCAGCAGTCGGCCTCGGCGGGCACGCTGAACGACTGGGAATGGGGCATGGGCGTGAACTTCTGGGGCCCGGTGTATGGCGTGAACACCTTCGTGCCGCGCATGCGCGCGCATGGCCAGGGAGCGCAGATCGTCACCACCACCTCGACCAGCGGCATCGTGCCGAACCCGGCTTCCGGCATCTATTCAATCTCGAAGATGGCGGCAGTGGCGCTGATGGAGCAGCTGCGCAATGAACTGCGCAGCACCAACATCGGCACCACCTGCTTCGTGCCGGGCAATACCACCAGCAACATCTCGCAGAGCGAGGCGCATCGCCCGGAAGAGCTGCGCAATGCGGCGGCCGCAGCCGCCGCGGGTGGAACAGGCGCTGGTGCGCGTGGCGCCGGTGGCGGCGCACCGCGTCCGCCGGCCGCTGCCGCACCGACGCCGTACTGGACGCGTCCGCAGGATCCGGTGGTGGTGGGCCGCGTGCTGCTCGACGGCATCCTGCACAACGACCTGTATGTCGTGCTGCAGCCGGAGTGGCGGCCGGGCGTCGAGGCCCGCGCCAACGCACTGCTCGAATCGATGGTGCCGGTGCAGCCCATGCCCGAGTCCCTGGCGGGTCGCGACTACACCCGCACGCCGATCTACGTGCAGGAGATCGCGCACCGGCGCGCCACGCGCCAGCGCAACATCCCCGGCATCTGAACAACAAGAATCCCAAGGCATGACAGGAGGAAATGAAGTGAAACGCTCCAACCTGATGACCACCGGCGCAGCCCTGTGCGGCGCCCTGCTCACCTCGATGTTCGCCCAGGCCGGCCAGGCTCCCGCTCCCGCGGCAGGCGGCGCGCAGGCGGCTCCCGCCCCGCAGGCCACGCAGCGTCCGATGGTGTCCTGCCAGCGCGGCGGCCTGCAGCATGCCGTGCGCCTTTACCTCGAGGCACAGGCCAAGGGCGACATCTCGGGCCTGCCGCTGGCCAATGGCCTCGGCTACTCGGAGAACCTGAAGCCGGCCGACATCAACACCGGCTTCCTGAAGAAGCCGCTGGTCATCGACAAGCACATGAGCCTGTACGACGACAAGACCTGCTCGACCTTCACCGAGATCATCGTCACCAACAAGAACGAGCCCTATGTGGCCGGCGTCACGCTGCGCGTGAACCACGACAAGATCGCCGAGATCAAGGTGATCTGGACCACCACCGGCTACTGGCTGTTCAACGCCGACAACTACCTGCAGTACTCCTCGATCGAGAACTGGGGCCCGATCCCGGCGGATCGCCGCACGCCCTATGGCGACCTGATCTCGGCCGCCAATGCCTACCTGGATGCATTCCTGGAGGCCAAGGTGGACCAGGTGCCCTGGGGTTATCCCTGCGTGCGCGTGGAAGGTGGCATGACCACCAGCCGCGGCCGCGACGACGATACCTGCGAGGCCGGCATGCCGGCCGGCGTGAACGTGGCCAACCGCCAGTTCATCGTCGATGAGGTCACCGGTTCAGTGGTGGCGTGGTGCACCTTCGGCGCCGGCGGTGCCAACAGCAGCGGCGCGGCCGACACGCACCTTTTCCGCGTCGAGAACGGCAAGCTGCGCTACGTGCACACGATCACGCACCTGCTGCAGTCGAGCTTCCGCGGCGGCCCCACGGGCACCGAGGCGGATCGTCAGCCGGCGGGTGGTGCACCCCGCAACTGATCCGCCTGCATCGCAGACAAGAAAGGCGCGCCGTGTAAACGGCGCGCCTTTTTGTTTGGCCTGATAAAGGCCGGTCCGGCGGCGGGCCTGCGCCGCCCGTGACCGGCGATCAAACGCTCAGCGCTCGCCGCGCAGTTGCTCGACGATCGCCGGATTCTCCAGCGTCGAGATGTCCTGCGTGATCTCATCACCGCGCGCGATCGCGCGCAGCAGGCGGCGCATGATCTTGCCCGAGCGGGTCTTCGGCAGGTTGTCGGCAAAGCGGATGTCGTCCGGGCGTGCGATGGCGCCGAGCTGCTCGGCCACCCAGGCGCGCAGCTCATCGGCCAGCGCCTTGGCATCATCGGTGGGCCGCTCACCCTTGCAGACCACGAACGCAAAGATGGCCTCGCCCTTGATCTCGTGCGGACGGCCGACCACGGCCGCCTCGGCGATGCGCGCATGCGCCACCAGCGCCGACTCCACCTCCATCGTGCCGAGGCGGTGGCCGGAGACGTTCAGCACGTCATCGATGCGACCCATGATCCAGTAGTAGCCATCGGCATCGCGGTGGGCGCTGTCTCCGGCCACGTAATAACGGTTGCCGAAGCGGCTCCAGTAGGTCTCGATGTAGCGGTCGTTGTCGCCCCAGATGGTGCGCAGCATCGACGGCCAGGGTTTCTTGATCACCAGGTATCCGCCGGCCTCCACGCCCTTCACCGGGTTGCCATCCTCGTCGACGACGTCGGCATCGATGCCGGGCAGCGGCCGCGTGCAGGAACCGGGCTTGGTGGCGGTCACACCCGGCACCGGCGAGATCATGATGGCGCCGGTCTCGGTCTGCCACCAGGTATCGACGATCGGGCAGCGCCCGCCGCCGATCACGCGGTGGTACCACATCCAGGCCTCGGGATTGATCGGCTCACCGACGCTGCCCAGCAGACGCAGCGACGACAGGTCATACGACTGCGGGATCGCATCCCCCAGCTTCATCAGCGCGCGGATCGCGGTCGGCGCGGTATAGAAGACGCTGACCTTGTGGTCCTGGATGATCTTCCAGAAGCGGCCGGCATCCGGCCAGGTCGGCGCACCTTCATACAGCACCACCGTCACGCCATTGGCCAGCGGGCCATAGGCCACATAGGTGTGGCCGGTGATCCAGCCCACGTCGGCCGTGCACCAGTAGACATCACCCTGCTTCAGGTCGAACACCCAGCGCGAGGTGAGCCTGGCGCCCAGCAGGTAACCGCCGCTGGAGTGCTGCACGCCCTTGGGTTTGCCGGTGGAACCGGAGGTGTAGAGCAGGAACAGCGGGTGCTCGGCGTCCACCCATTCCGGCTCGCAGGTATCCGGCTGGCCGGACACCACGTCATGCCACCACAGGTCACGTCCTGCCCGCATCTCCACGTCGCGGCCGGCATGACGCAGCACGATGACCTTCTCGACGCTGCCGCCGGCGCCGCCTTCCAGCGCCTTGTCGGTGGCGTGCTTCAGCTCCACCACCTTGCCGCCGCGCCAGCCGCCATCGGCAGTGATCACGAAACGCGCGCCGGCATCCTCGATGCGGTCGCGCATGCTCAGCGCCGAGAAGCCGCCGAACACCACCGAGTGGATGGCGCCGATGCGCGCGCAGGCATGCATCGCGACGATGGCCTCAGGCACCAGCGGCATGTAGATGATGATGCGGTCGCCGCGGCGCGCGCCCAGCGCACGCAGCGCGTTGGCGAAGCGGCACACCTCGGCATGCAATTCACCATATGTCAGCCTGCGCGACGCGCCGCTCTCCGGCTCGAACACCAGCGCGGTGTGGTCACGACGCTCCGCCAGGTGCACGTCGAGGCAGTTGTAGGAAACGTTCAACTCGCCGTCGGCGAACCAGCGGAAGTTCGGCGCCTTCGAAGCGTCGAGGGTCTGCGTGAAGGGCCGGTGCCACTGCAGTTCCTCGCGGGCGCGCGCCGCCCAGAAACCTTCCGGGTCGCGCGCGGCCTCGTCATGCAGGCGCTGCAGGGCGGCGGCATCGAGCCCGGCATCGCGGGCAAAGCTGTCGGGGGGCGGGAAAAGACGCTTCTCGGTCAGGACGGACTGCAGTGTGGCATCACTGGACATGCTTCGAATTCCCCCGCTACTGCCCGAATCCCGTCGGGCCAACAGGCGAAGGATGTTGCCACAAGTCACGGGCCGGCGGCGTCGGCCGCCGCCGGCACCCTTTTCAGTTGAAGCGGCCCGGCGCGCCCTGGAGTGCGGCCGGGCGTGGCGTGAAGGACGGGACGACCACCGGCGCGCCGGCCGTGGCCTCCAGCGACGCGCCCCGGCCGGCATCCAGGTCATTCGAACGCATGTATTCCAGCAAGGTGTCCCGATCCAGCGCGGGCGCGAAATGATGCCCCTGGCCGATGTCGCAGCCGATGGACTGCAGGTAGCGCAGCTGCTCCGGCGTTTCGATGCCTTCGGCGATGGTCTGCAGCCCGGTGTCGTGGGCCAGCCGCACGATGTTGCCGACCACCGCCGCGGCCTTGGCATTCGTCAGCATCCGCCCGACGAAGCTGCGGTCGATCTTCAGGTGGCTGGCAGGCAGCTGCATCAGCAGGTCGAGGGACGAATAGCCCATGCCGAAGTCATCCAGCGCGAACCGCACATTGGCTTCCGCCAGTGCGTTCATCGGCTCGACGATTGCTGCCGGATCCGGCAGCAGCGAGGACTCGGTCAACTCCAGTTCGAGGCAGGCGCCCCACTCGCTCCAGGAACTGCAGATCGCCAGCACCCAGTCGAGGAAACCGGCACGGCGCAGCTGCATCGGCGAGACATTGATAGCGACGCGTCCCACGTCATGGCCCTGGCAGCGCCAGTAGGCGGCGTCCGCCGCCGCGCGCTGGAACAGCCACATGCCCACATCATCGATCAGGCCGGTGTCTTCGAGCACCGGCACGAAAGTGGCCGGCGAGATCCACTTGCCGCTGCCGGTGCGCCAGCGCAGCAATGCCTCGACGCCCTGCAGGCCGCAGTTGGAGAGATGGAACTTGGGCTGGTAGTGCACCTCCAGCTCGCCGAGCTGGAACGCGCGCTGCAGCTGCTTCTTCAGCATCGAATGCATCCCCTCCACCTCCTGTGCCCGTCAGGACATTGTGGACTCCCGGATGAGAGACAACGGGCAGATGGATTCATTTCGGATTCAATCCGGGAACGGCGGAGGGCCGAAGAAGAGGGAGGGCGCTCCCCCGCGGGAACGCCCTCGATGGGTGTCCAGGCAATCAGCCGTTGGCCAGCAGTGCCTGCCAGTCCGACAGGTCGTTACCCTCGAACTCGAAGTACGACCCATCCAGCCGCAGGCCGTTGACCATGCTCAGCGTCAACTGCCCCTGCACCGGCGCAGCCTCGTCGCCTGCCTGCGCAAGGCCGATCGCCCCCAGGTCGATCAGCGCGCTGGTGCCGGATGTGAGCCCCAGGTCGGCAAGCGACAGCTCGACGCCATCATGGCGCACGTGGCTGAAGTCGAGCTGGTCACCCTTGGTGAAGTCGGTGATCACCGCATTCAGATGGATGCCGGAATCCTCACCGAGGCGGTCGATGATGAACCGGTCACTGCCGCTGCCGCCCTGGACGATGACCTGCGCACCATCATTGGAGCCGAGCACGATCACATCGTTGCCCGACCCGCCGATCAGCGTGTCGGCACCGCCCGTCGAGACGATCAGGTCCGAACCGGCGCCACCCTTGAGCACGTCGTTGCCGGCGCCGCCCAGGATGATGTCATTGCCGGCGCCGCCGTCCACGTTGTTGTTGCCGGTGGCGCGGCTCAGGTCGATGAAATCGTCACCGCCATGGCCGCGGATCACGTTGTTGCCATCATTGCCGCGGATGTAGTTGTCGAGCCCGTTGCCCTCGATCACGGTGCTGAAGCTGCCCTCGAGGTTCAGCGAATAGATGTCGCTGCCGAGCTGCAACCCCTCGATCTTCACACCCGCACCACCCCGGATGGTCAGCCATTCGGTGTCCACGGTCAGCACGCCTTCGCTGGTGAGATCGACGTCATCCTCGATGTCGATCAGCCAGCCGTTGGACGCGACGGCCAGTGCCGCGCCGAGCGAATCGAAGGCATCGACCTCGATGCCGTCGCCGTCGAACACGCGCACCACACCGGAACGATAGTCGCTGGTGGCGACTTCGTTGTGTTCCGTACCGGCAGGATTCTCCAGGTAGGCCGCGACGTCGCTGGTGAAGACCAGCGATTCGACGCTGGTGTGCACATAGTCGATCGCACCGTCCGCAATCCGCGTGACCCTGAGCATCGAGACCGGGTCCGGGCCGCCGTCGAGCGGCATCCGCACCGTGGTGATCTCGTAGTCCTCGAGGCTGCCCTGGAACACGGCGCGGTCATGGCCCTCGCCACCGACCAGCATGTCCACATCTTCATCGTCACCGCCGTAGAGGTAATCATCGCCGGCGCCGCCGAGCAGGATGTCCTCGCCGGCACCGCCGACCAGCACGTCGTTGCCGGCGCCGCCCTCGAGGCGGTCCGCGCCGGCGCTGCCGGTGAGCGTATCCGCGCCGGCGCCGCCGATGAGCGTCTGGCCATTGCCGGTGGCCGTGGCCGTGACTGCGCCTGCGGCATCGCTGGCATCCAGCGATGCGGCAAGACCCGTCACCGTGAACGCGGCCGAGCCGGACAGCCTCAGCGTGCTGCCTTCATCCATGCCGTTGGCGTTGATCTCGACGATGTCGTCAGCGCCGTCCGCAAACACAGAGGCATCCGCTGAACCCGTGACCACCGAGACATTGTTGTCATCGGCATCGGCCACGTTGACACTCAACGCGCCGACGAGCGCCGAGGCATCCACATCGCCCTTCACGGCATCGATGCTGACCGCGCTTGCGCCTGCCAGCGTCAGCGTGGCGGACTCCGCCAGCTGGCCGGCCGCGATGGAGAGGGTGTCGTTGGCACCGCCGCCGCTGACGCGGGTCGCGCCGCTGCCGGTCACGATGGCGATCTCGTCGTCTTCGGTGTTGTCGACCGTGGTGATGTCCACGGCACCCGTGGCATCCGTCGCATCCACGTTGCCGGCCAGGCCGGTCACCGTGAAGCTGGCGCCACCGGACAGGACCAGCGCGGCGTTGTCCTGCAGCTGCTGCGCATTCACGTCGATGACGCCGGCCTCGGAGGCAATGCTGGTGCGCTTCGCACCGGTGGTCACCTCGAGGCTCGCCCCGGTCCGGCCGGTCACCGCGAGTTCGCCGCGGAAGTCGCTGGCATCCACGTTGGTGCCGACACCGGTCAGCGCCAGTTCGTGGTAGGAGGCGCCACTGGCCAGTGTCACGCCCGCTGCCGATGCATCCAAGCCCGAAAGATCGACCTCGTTCCCGCCGCGGGTGCGGATGATGAGGTTCTCGATGCCGGTGGTGTTCAGGGACGCCGAAGCATCCTCGCCCATCACCAGCTCGAGCGTGTCGCTCAGCTCGCTGCCGACGAACTCCAGTCCGCCGGTGTCAACGCGGGCGCTGTCCAGCACCACATGGTTGCCCTCGGCCGAGAACTGCAGCTTCTCCACGCCCGATACATACAGCTGGCTCAGGTCGAGCTCACCGCCGTCGGTGATCTGCACCACGTCGATGCCCTCGGTGCCGCTGTCCTCGATGGTCTCGAGTTCGCCCGCGTCCGCGGCGCCGACCAGATAGGTGTCGCTGCCCTCACCGCCGTCGAGGTAGTCAGAGCCAGCGCCGCCCGCCAGCACATCGTCTCCCGCGCCGCCCAGCAGACGGTCGTCACCGGCTCCACCCTGCAGATGGTCATCGCCGTCGCCGCCCTTCACGTAATTGCTGCTTGCGTCGTCGCCGAGCGCCGCCGAGTAGCGCATGCCGCCGTCAGCCAGCTGCAGGTAGAAGCCATCGAGATCTTCGCCGATGGTGTAGCCCATGCCCGGCGAACCTTCGAACTGCAGCTCTTCGACCTGCACGTAGCTGTCGGTCGCCAGCGTGCCGTCGGTGCCGACGTAGCGCACCCGGAAGACCGGACGATCCAGGGCATAACCCTCGTCCGTCAGGCCGAACCCGGCGAGCCTTTCGGCGATGGCGGCATTGCGGGCGAGCACGTCCTCCTCGCTGACCCGCGTGATCACGTAGTCGGCGGCGGCGCCGCCGAACACGGCGATGTCGTGGTCGTCGGCGCCCTTGCCGATGATGTCGTCATTGCCGCCCGCGCCGTGCAGCACATTGCTGGCGCCATTGCCGATCAGGATGTCGCCGTAATGCGTGCCCACCACCCCGGTGATGTTGAACAGCAGCGCCGATGAATCCTCGTCGGTATCGCTGGCGTGGAACTCGATGCCATAGGTCTGGCCGAAGAATCCTTGCAGCAGTTCGGCCCGGCCCTCTTCCGCATCCCACTCCGGCCACCAGTCGGCCAGGAACGAGGAACCGAGGCTGGAGCCGGTGTCCAGGTCGACCACGGCGCCACCGACGGCGGAGGTCAGCGTGATCCGGTTGTCACCGGGGCCGCCGTCCACGAAGTTGCGGCCGCCACCGTGCGACAGCACGACGGTGTCGTCGCCCGAGCCGCCGACCAGCGCGTCATCGCCGTCGCCACCGGTCAGGGTGACGTCACCTTCGAACCCGGAGGCGTCAATGATGCCGCCGGCGGCGTTGCCGGAGACGTTCAAATTGTTGCCGCTGCCGGCCAGCGTGACCCGGGTGTAGCCGGCCTCGTCCGAGACCTGCAGGCCCAGGTTCTCGGCACCATTGAAGCCGATGGAGGCGTTCGAAGTCAGCGCCGCCACGGCGTCGCCGTAGTCGCCACCGCCCAGCACCACCTCGTCATCCGGCATCACCAGCGCATCCAGGGCATTCTGCAGTGCGTCCGTGCCCTGGCCGGGAGCCAGTTCGATCCGCACCGCCTCCAGGTCCAGTTCGGACAGCGCGTAGGTACGGCCCTCCTGCTGGAAATGCAGATTCTCGATGCCGAACAGGCGATCCACCCCCTCCAGGCCATCCTTCGACTGCACGATGATCGCGCCGCTCGCATCGCGGCTGATCTCGTAATCCTCCCTGGTGCCGGCGAACACGGCCGTGTCGATGCCTGCGCCGCCGTACAGCATGTCGTCGCCCAGGCCACCGGTCAGGGTGTCGTTGCCACCGCCGCCACGGATGATGTCGTTGCCGGCCGTGCCGTCGAGTACATCATCGCCGGCGCCACCGGCCAGCAGGTCGTCGCCGGACGAACTGAAGGTGAGGTCCACCGCCTTCGCCGGGCCATTGGCGTTCTCGCCGAAGATCGTGCCGTAGGTATTGAGCGGCAGCGACAGGCCCAGCGTCGCATCCAGCGAGGCCGGCAGCGCCTGGTCCGCATGAATGGCGGCGCCTTCCTGACGGAGGAACACGTTGCCGCGGACCGTGATGTCCGCATCCGCATACGCTGCCGGGTCTCCGGTCAGCAGCACACCGTACTCGCCACCGTCGAAGATATTGTTGGTGACCAGGGCGGCCTCTGCCGGATCGCCGGCTTCAAGGCGCACGCCGGTTCCATGCTCCGCGACCAGCAGCGTGTTGCCATGGATGGTCAGGGCCCCGGTTGACTGGGCCTCCACGCCGGTGCCGCCGCTGATGCGGTTGCCCTGGATGGTGGCCGCATCGACGCCCGCCAGCGAGATGGCCGTGGCGCTGCCGGCTTCCAGCACGCTGTTGCGGATGGCCAGGCCATCCGCGCCCGGCTGCGCGGCGAGCGAGCCGGCCACTGACACACCGTCGATGGTGACGTTGGCTGCCAGCACGTTCAGCGCACCGCCAGTGACGGTGATGGCGGACTCAGCACCACGCACAGCCGCCGTACCAGCAACGCCCGCATTTGCACCGCGCAGGGTGATGGAGGCGCCGATGCCGTCAAAGTCGCCGGCATCCAGCGTGTATTCGCCGGCACGCAACTCGACCACGTCGCCATCGGCAGCGGATTCCAGCGCGTCGCGCAGGTCGGCATACATGCCCTTCAGGCTGCCGTCGCCGCCCAGCACGCGGATGCCGGCCGTCAGGTCCAGGTCGCCTGAGGCAAAACGCAGCACTTCGACATTCGTGAGACGGTCGACGCCATCGGCGCCGCCATCAAGATGGGTCACGACGATCTCGCTGCCGACGAACTGGATGTCATAGGCCGAGAGGTCATCGCTGAACACGGCGATGTCATGGCCTTCGCCGCCGTCGAGCGTGTCGTTGCCGGCGCCACCCTCCAGGGTGTCGTCGCCGGATCCACCGCGCAGGATGTCATCACCCGCGTCGCCGATCAGTTGGTCGTCGCCGGCGCCGCCATCGAGCGTGTCGCTGCCCGCACCGCCCTCGAGGCGGTCATTGCCGGCACCACCCACCAGCACGTCATTGCCGGAGCCGCCGCGCAGCAGGTCATCCCCTGCGCCACCGACCAGCCGGTCGTTGCCGTCTCCGCCATCAATGGTGTCATCGCCACGGCCGCCGGACAGTACGTCAGCCGATGAAGTGCCGGAGATCTCCACATTGCGCGAGGCCGCGCCGGTGTCGACGGTCGAGCCCGCGCCGATCACCGTCAGGGTCTCATCGGTGAGGTTGTCGAAGGCGCCGAAGTTGCCGTCGGTGAGGTAATTCGTCACCGTCACGTTCTCGACGCGCACATTGGCACCCGAGACACCTTCCTGCCCCGCCTCGCCGACGCGGATGCCGGTGGAGGTGCCGTTGATGGTGCCGTTGCGGATGATGAGCTCGCCTTCGTAGCGCGCCGGAGTGGCGCCGTAGGTGGTGCCGTCCTCGCGCGCCTTGACGACGATGGCCGCACCGCCCTCGTGCGCCGAGCCCCCGCCGGACGACATGCCCACGTCGGTGAACGTGAAGCCCTCGATCACGATGCCGGAGAACGCGCCCCACTTGAGGTTGATGTCGATGCCGTTGCCATGCACGCCATTACCGCCGAACGGCGTGGCGCGTCCATAGTTGCCGACATCCTCCATGACGATGTTGCGGATGGTGCTGTCGGACAGCAGCTCGGCATAGATGCCCTTCTCGAGGATGTGCTCGAAGCGCAGGCCATCGATCAGGATGTGGGTGGCCAGGCCGCCGGCACCACCCTTGTCGGGATCCTGCAGCAGCACGCCCTGGTAGGCGTGCGAGATGGTTCCTCCGCGGATCTCGATGCCGTCCAGCACGGAGGTTCCGGAATCCCCGGTGCCGTAGGTGTTCGCGATGCCCGAGACCACGTTCGAGATCGACAGCCCCTCGAGCAGGATGTCGCCCAGCTGTTCCGGTCCGCCCGCAAAACGCACGCCCTGGTAGAAGCTTTCGATCGACAGTCCGCTGATCGTGACGTTGCCGGAGGCAATCACGATACCGGGGCCCGCTGCAGCCGAATAGTTGCTGGCACCCGGCAGCCACTCGTCCACCGTCTGGCCCTCGGGGACATTGTTCTGCGCAAGGAATTCGCCGCGGATCACGGCGCCCGGTTCACCCTGGATGGTCACCGCCTTGTCGACGGTGAAGCCGCCCTGATGGATGCCGGCCGCGACCATGATGATGTCGCCGGCGCTGCTGTGCGCGATCGCCTCGGAAATGGTGGCGAAGTCACCGTTCGCGCCCACATGCCAGGTGACGGATTCGCGCAGCTCCTCGATGCGAACCGATTCGCCCTCAAGACCGCCGAAGCGTACCCATTCAATGTCGATCAGCTGGTCGGCGCCTTCCGGACCCGACACGGTGTAGGTACCGGAAGCCTTGTCGAAGCTGATGGTGTAATGGTCCTGCGCCAGCGCGAACACGGCCGTGTCGGAACCCGCGCCACCGTCCAGCCGGTCATCGCCCCCGCCGCCGAAGAGCACGTCATCCCCGTCGCCGCCCTCCAGCGTGTTGGCGGCGTCGTTGCCAGAAAGGATGTTGTCCGCGTCATTGCCCACGATGGTGGCGTCGCCCTCGCCGCGCACCGTCACGTCCGTGACGCCGTCACCGAGGGCGACCTCCAGCCTGCTGCCGGCGGAGACGTCCAGCGTGATGCCGGGCACGTCGACCTGCACGGCGTCTTCCACGTCGCCGCCGACATGCACGGTATCGCCGGCCTGCGCGAGGGTTTCACCGGTGTCCGGGTCGGCCGTCACGAAGGCCGCGGCATCGCGGTACACGAACACGGCCGGCGCCACGCCGGTGTATTCGGCGTAATCGACGGTCCGGATCGCACCGTCCACGTTGGTGGCGTAGGCATACGCGCCGGTGAGATTGCCGGCGATCAGCGCCTGCACGAACCCGGCATCCGCCAGGTGGTCGGCATGCTGGTCCCAGTTCTGGAACAGGAACCCGATGACGCCGGTGAGGTCGTTGCCGGTGACCGTATCCGGCAGTCCGGCGTGCTGGTTCAGCCAGGCGACATTGTCGATGGCGCCGCGGACACGCAGGAAATGCGTGCCGCTGACCACGTTGTCGGTGATGACAAAGGCGGTGTCGCCCGAATCCCCGGCACCATTGGTGATGGTGATGCCCCCATCCAGCACGTTGCCGTGCACCCGGAAGCTTTCCAGGCCATCCGGCGACTGGTCGCCGAAGTAGATCGCCGTGCTGGTCTGGCCATTGAAGTTGTACCCGGTCGCGGCGGTGACGATCGAGTGCTCGAGCACGAACCCGCCGGCATAGACCTCGATGGCCTTGTTGACCGCGCCATCCGGCAGCGAGGCATCGTTGCCGCGGGCCACGGCCTCGAACGCCAGGCCGCGGATGGTGACGTTTGCCGCCGTGACCAGGAAGTTGGCGCCGAAGGACACTTCACGTCCCGAAATGATGGTCGCCACCACCGCATTGGCGTCTTCGACCATCTCATCGGCCTCGCCTGCCACACCCTGGATGGTGATGCTCTTGTCGATCACGAGGCCGATGGGATTGTTGGCATTGCCGTTGTACGGCGTCTGCTCGGTGTAGGTGCCGGCACGCACCAGGATGGTGTCGCCGTCCCGCGCCGCGTTGATGGCGTCCTGCAGGGACGCGAAATCGCCATTGCCGGAAGCATCCACGATGAGGGTCAGCGGGATGTCCGCGAGGTCATGGGTGCCATCCGCGAACTGCAGGCGCTCGATGCCGGACAGCAGGTCGGTGCCGTCCGGGGCGCCCTCGCGCAGGTCTTCGACCACGTAGACCCCGTTGGCGAAGTCGAACGACACGCGATAGTCGGCCCGGTCGCCGGTGAACACCGCGGTGTCGACGCCATCGCCGCCGTTCAGCACGTCATTGCCGGCGCCGCCCTTCAGGGTGTCATTGCCGGCGTTGCCTGCCAGGTAGTCGTTGTAGGCCGTGCCGGTGATGGTGTTGTCCACGGCTGCCGCGGCGGATTTCTCTCCCTGCAGCTCGGTGACGATGCCGGAAGCGGGCAGCGTGATGTCGAACCCGCTGGCGTCGATGTCGCCCGCGATGCCGTCGAAATTGACCAGCCGCCAGGCAGCTGCCGCATCCGACATGTCGAGGCCTTCGACCTGGAGCCCTTCGATGTCGGCGTAGTTGAAGATACCGACGGGGTTCTTCGCAAAACCGCCGCTGATGGTCACGTTCTCGAGGATGACATTGCCGAGCGGCGGCAGTCCGCCATCGACATGGCGGTTATCCGCGCCCTGCATCTCGATGGCGCTGGCCGGCGCGTCGCCCGCCTGCGTAGTGGCGCTCGCTGCGCCCTCGAACACGGTATCGGCGATGTGCAGGTCGCCGTCATAGCGCCACAGTTTCACCGCGGCGCCGTTGGTGTCGCCGTCGCCCACCCGGTGGAACTGGCTGTTGGTGATGACCAGCGCGCCGAGGTCGGTCGCAGGGCCTTCGCCGTCGGTGCCGTTGCCGACCATGATGCCGCGCACCGGGATGGCGGAGAAGTCGGTGTGGTCCAGCGTGAGGCTGCCCAGCACCGTGCCGTCCAGCACGCGCACGCCATTGGTCGCGCCGGTGAAATGCACGCCCTGCACCGACACGCTGCTGTCAGCGCCGAAGTCGCCCTTCAGGGTCAGCGCATCGCCTGAAACCGGATCAACGGTGACCGTTGCGCCCTCGACCGCGAGCAGGTTCACGGCCTTGCCATCGAGGACCAGGTTCTCGGCGTAGGTGCCGCCGGCGATGTAGATCGTGGCGCCATCGGCGGCCGCGTTGATCGCCGCCTGGATGGAAGCAAAGCTGGTATCGGCGGAGAAGCCCACGGTGAGCACCATCGGCTCCACCGCGGCGCCATTGAGCTGCAGATTGCCCTGGATGCCGAGCACACCCGTCAGCACCGCCGCCGCCTGGTCCGCCGTCAGCGTCACCAGGCCCGTGGCGGGGTTGCCCTGCGCATTGCCTTCGAAATACCCGGTCAGCGCCGCCGTGATGGCCTGGGCATCCGGTTTGCCGTCACCACCGCGCGGCACGTCCTCGCCGAAGACGGCCAGCATCTTCTCGCGCTCATAGCTGCTGCCGGAATTGGCGAGCAGCACCTGGTAGCCACTGGAGAACTCGAGCACGAGTTCCCAATCCGCCTGGTTGCCGGCATAGATGCCATTGGCCGCCTCGAACTGCGCACGGCCCGGCAGCACCGCGTCGAGCGCGTCGTTGCCGGCGCCGATCCTGACCGTGACATCGGCGAGCAGCTGCCCGATCGAGTCGAAGCCGGTGATGTTCAGGATGTCGAAGACATGGTCCTGGCCGAGATTGCCCACCGCGCGGGTTTCAGCAACCGGACCGGCATTGAAGTTGTAGACCAGGGCCGAGCCGGGACCGGTGGTGGGATCGATTTCCACCGTATCCGAACCGCCGAGGCCGATGTTGGACTGGCTGGTGCCGAGCACGACCACGTTGGCGCCGGCGCCCGGGCGGATGACATCGTTGCCATACTTGTCGAGGGCGTCGCGCGGAACCGGACCGTCGCCCCAGATCAGATCGTCTCCGTCGCCTCCCTCGATCACGTCCGAACCGGCGCCACCGATGATCACGTCATTGCCGTCGGTGCCGACCAGTGCGTCATCGCCGGCCGTGCCTTCCAGCACGACGGCGCCTTCGATGTCGTTGCCGTCCAGCGCAAGGCCCGTCACATTGGTGACCAGCAGGCCCACCGAACCGCCTTCGGAGATGGTCACGTTCTCGATGACCAGGCCTTCCAGCGTGGCCGGACTGGCGGTGTAGGCACTGCCATCCCCTTCGTAGCCGCGCGCCATCACGACGAGGCCCTTGCCGGTTCCGGTGCCGTTGAGCCCGGAATCGATGAACACCGAGTTGATGATGGTGATGTCTTCGTACGCGCCGTACTTCAGGTTGATGTCGAAGCCGGCGTTGTACTGGTAGTCCGGCCTGACGCCGCTGCCATCGACGGTGACGTGGTCGAACACGGCCCGCGACAGCTTCTCGGTGTAGAAACCCTTGATGCTGTTGCCGTTGAACGTGGTGTTGGTGATGACCAGGTCGGTGATATCGCTGCCGCTGGCGGCGTTCTTGTCCGAGTACCAGCCCTGTCCATTGTTGTCGAAGTGGCTGTTGTCGATCTTCAGGTGCGACACCGACGCGGTGCTGCCGATCTTCAGGCCGACGTTGTTGCCGCGGGCGGTCACGCCCGCAAGCTCCACATGGCTCACGTTGGCCAGGTTGAGGCCGTAGTTGAAGTTGGTGAAGGTCAGGTTCGAGATGCTCAGCGGCGCGTCTTCCACGCCGCTGGCGCCGGCCGAGACGGCCAGGCCGCTGCCGGCCTTGTCCGATCCGGACACGGTGACCTCCCCCATGCCCTGCAGATGCACCAGCTTGTCCAGGTTGATGGAACCGGAGTATTCGCCCGGCGCGATCAGTACGGTATCGCCGGCGGAAGCCACCGCGATGGCGCCCTGGATCGTGCCGTAGCCGCCATTGCCGACCAGCAGGTAGACCGCGTCGCCGACCTGCAACCGGTCGACACCATCGAGCACGACGGTTTGATCGCCGTTGCTCACCGACCATGCACCGCCCGCGAAGCCGATCTCCCAGCCTTCGCCGTACACGGCGCGGCCGGAGGCGTCGGATTCACCGGGCTCGTAACTCAGGTCCTGCAGCAGCAGGCCGCCGATGCCCTGGGCCGTGGTGACACTGCCGCGGAGGATGGTTTCGCCGATTCCAGCGCCCCGCAACGTGACATCGGCGGCGGGGACGACGAAATCTCCCTCGAACACATCGCCGCCGAGCTCGATGATGAGGCCGACCTGGGCGGTCTCCAGGATGTTGTGGAGCTCTTGCGAGTTGTTGGCAACGGCGACGTTGTCCATGGTGCGGGTACTCCCCTGAAACAGAAGGACAGAGCGGAAAGAAAAACCTGTCCCTGCAATTTCCCATCAACGTCCGGGCCGTGGAGGCCAGTTCGAACCAGATTGAATCAATCCAGAAAGCTTCAGAATGGCGCTTCCGCGCCGGTTTTCCGCTCAGGCGCTGCGTTCGGTGGTGGTCATCTCGCCGGTGACCAGCGCGCCGCGGTGCATCGTGATGTAGGGCGCCGCGATCCGGCCGCTGACTTCGGCGGAGGCCCGCAGGATGATCTGGTCCGTGGCGATGACCTCGCCGGTGACCTTGCCGAAGATCTCCACGTAACGCGCCGAGGCGCGGCCGTGGAACTCGGCGCCGGGGCTGATCGACAGCGACCGCGCCTGGATCTCCCCTTCCTTCAGGATGCCGTCGATGCAGACGGCCCCGCCGGTGGTGAAGTTGCCGGACGAGGTCACCCCCATGCCGATGACGATGTCATCGACCCGCGTCGACTCCGGAGCGGCCGTGGGCGCGGGGGGAACGGGATTGGCGGTCGGGGATTCAGTCGGTGTACTCACGCTGACCTCACGAGGTACGGGTTGGGTCCATGCAGGCTGAGCAGGGCACCAGCCTGGGTTTCGG
>CAYNEX010000002.1:32812-35024 GCA_964396335.1 uncultured Steroidobacteraceae bacterium
TGGCCGGGCCAACAGGCCGCCCGGGTGGGCGGTCTGTTGTGCCACAGCGGCCTCATTACAGCGGCTCGAGCAGGTACGCCTGGTTCATCAGGTCGCCCATCTCGTACAGGGGGCTGCATTCATCGTCGAAGATGAAGCTGTCCGCACCGATGGTGCTGACGCCGCCGGCAAGGCGCACTTCCAGCGAGCCTTGCAGTGAAGCGCCGTCCTCGCGCACGAAGGCACCCAGGTCGATCTCCATCACACCGTTCTCGTGGAGCTGACTGGTCAGCGCCCCGAGGTCGAGGTCGTCGATGGTGGCTTCACGGATGCAGCCCTCGTCGTTCACGAACATCCTCGACAGGTCGATGCGGTCTTCGCCGATGACGAAGTCGTGGATGGTCACGTCCTTGTGGATGGTCACCTCGGACCCGCCGATCATCCTGCCCGGCGCGATGACGAACACGTCCTCACCGGCACCGCCATGCATGTCCACCGTGGAATCCTCGCCCGCGGCCGGATCGCCCAGCGCCACCAGCACGTCGTTGCCGGCACCGCCGATCAGCGTGTCGCTGCCCGAGTTGCTGACCAGCATGTCGTCACCGGCGCCGCCCACCAGCACGTCGCTGCCATCATGGCCGAACAGCGTGTCATTGCCGGCGCCGCCCACCAGGTAGTCGTCGAGCACGCCGCCGTGGAGCGTCGTATCTTCGCCGGATGCCACCACCGCGCCGCTGTTCGCCAGCGTGACGGTGACACCATTTCCGGTGAAGACGATGCGATCGGCCTGGACCCACAGGATTTCGCCCGGCGAGGTCCAGTCGTCGATCCGGTACAGCGGGGCATCCGCCTCGAACGCGATGTCGTAACCCGTTTGCAGCAGATTGCCTTGCACGGCGCGATCCTCACCGGTCACCAGCGTGATGGTGTAGTCCCGCGAGCTGCCATCGATCTGGATGGTGTGGAACCCGGCCTCGGAGCCGATGAAGTAGTCCTGGCCCCATGCCTCGCCCGGGACGAAGGTCGTGACCTCAGCCTCCGGCGCGAAGACGTCGTCGTCATCGGTGCCGTCGATGGTGAACCCGGGCACTGCCTCGCCAACCTCGATCACGGACGGATCGGTCTCGGCGGAAACATTGCCGGCGCGGTCGATGGCCCATGCGATCACCGAAACCGGGCCCAGGCCCAGGGCGCCAGCCGCGATCTGCACATTGAACCGGCCGTGCACGTCCGCAGTCGCGGAATACTCCTGCGGCTCCCCTTCAACGGCCGCGACCCGCAGTCTGACTTCGCTGAACGCCTCGGCCGTTCCGGTGACCACGAACCCATCGGCCGCGTCGGCATGCAGGTCGATGCTGGTGAAGTCCAGCTCCGGCGGCGCGATCCGGGTATCCAGGTCCATGTAGTACGGTGCCGAGGCATCCGTCCACCGCTGGTTGTCCGGACTGGCCATCACCGCAAACACGGCGTAGTGGCCATCTTCCGCCGGCTCCGGCACCGTCAGGTCGACCCAGTCGCGGCAGATGTCATCGGCTGTCAGGGTGTGGGCTGCGAACGGCTCCGCGCTGTCCCTCACATACAGGCGCACCACGAGGCCCTCGATCGCATTCGTGCCGGCGAGGTCGACGCGGAACGTCGGCTCGTTGACGTTGGTGACGCCATCGCCCGGTTCGTTCGAGTCCGAAACCAGCGTGATGCTGGGCGCCTTGTACTCGGGCACTTCTATGTTGACCGTCACCGTCCCGTAGGTGATGCCTTCGCCACCGCTGCCCTGGGCGCCGCGCACCGAAGCGTTGCCGTCGGCCACCTTGTACTGGATGACCACCTGATCATCCGGGAACGGCGAGCTGTTGCGGTAGGTGATCTGCTGCAGCAGCGAATTCACGTCATGCGTCGTCGGGATGTAATCACCGAAGCCCGTGAAGTGGATCTGCAGCTGGCCGCCGGCGTTGGAGAACGTGGCGATGACCTCACCTTCCTTGGTGATGACATGCGCCTCGTCATCCCACTGGAGCGCCATCGGCATCTTGTTGTAGGCCCCCTCGTGGCCGAACACATCGTCCGCAGAGGCGCCGCCCTGGCGCTGCACCGTGATCGTGGCGCCGGACCAGTTGCCGTCTTCGCCGTTCAGGGCGTCCAGTTCGACGTCGCGGACCGAGATTCCGGGCGCGAGCAGGACTGCTTCGCCGCCGACCTTGAAGTCGGCGGTGGCGGTTTCGCCATCGCCGATGGC
>CAYNEX010000002.1:35124-37907 GCA_964396335.1 uncultured Steroidobacteraceae bacterium
GAACGTGATCGAGTCGCCGTCCTGGGCCAATGCCAGGGCCTCGCGCAGACTGAGCTTGCCGTCATCCGCGATCGCATCTTCCAGCGTG
Source organism: uncultured Steroidobacteraceae bacterium (assembly GCA_964396335.1). Classification (GTDB taxonomy): domain Bacteria; phylum Pseudomonadota; class Gammaproteobacteria; order Steroidobacterales; family Steroidobacteraceae; genus ZC4RG30. The sequence continues at coordinate 35,213 of CAYNEX010000002.1, forward strand.
TCGACCACATAGGTGTAGGCCGGCTGCACGGGAATGACCAAGTCCGGCGCGTCGTTCACCGAACGCATGTCGAAGGTGAACGTGGCAACCTCGCTGACGTCCACGCCGTCGTTTTCGGTACCGCCCGTATCACGCACGCGGTAGTCGAATCCGGTCGCGCCGTAGTAGTCCTGGTTCGGCGCGAAGCTGAAATTGCCGCAGGCAATGTCCTCGGCGCTCACCTCGAAGCCGCAGGCGATCATCTCCGCCGTCACCGGCTCGCCATGGAGCAGCAGCGTGCCATTGACCGGCAGCGTCTCGATGAGGAGGGACGCCAGGCCATGACCTTCGGCGTCGGTGATGCTGAAGTCATCCAGCGAGAAGGTGTAACCCTGGTCTTCCTGCAGCGTGACGATCTGGTCGTCGATCTCCGGCGCGTCGTTGACCGCCTTGATCTCCACCTCGATCGTGCCGACCTCGCGACCCGGACCACCTCGGCCCTGTTCGCCGTGCCAGCGACCGTTGCCGTCCGACACGTAGTAGGCAATGGTCACGCTCTCCGCCGGGTTCTCCGACTGGTTCGCGTAGGTCACCTGGCGCAGCACGTTGTTCACGTCCGCGCTGGTGGGCACCGCGCTGTCATCCCCCTCCTCGGTCGAGAAGCTGATGGTCACGCGGCCGTTGACGATGGAATAAGTGCCGATCGCGCTCTGGCCATCTTCCACGGACTTGTAGATGACGCCGTTGCCGTCCTCCCCGGCCACAAAACACAGGCCGTTGCCGTTGTCGAAGCCGTAGACATCCTCGGCGGCGGCAGTCGAATCCTCGCCATGACCACCGTGCTTGCGACCAATGTGGATGGTGGCACCGGACCAGTCGCCCAGGCCCTCGTTCAGGCTGTCGAGTTCGACATCGGTCAGGGTCACGTTCGGCGTGATGCGGACGGCATCGCCGCCCTCGACGAACGCATCGCGCTCGCCGGGACCGCAGTCGTCCTCCATGCTCAGCTCCGGCGCATCGTTGACCGAGCGGACGGAGATGCGGAAGGTCGCCTCGGCGCTGGTGTCCTGGCCGCCATTGGTCGTGCCGCCGTCATCCTGCACCTGGTAGGTGAAGCTGATGGACCCGTGGAAGTCCGGGGCCGGCGTGAAGGTGAGGCGCCCGCACTCCAGGTCCTCGCGGGTCACGGAGAACCCGCAGTCGACCTGCTCCTGGGTCACCGCACAGCCGTTGAAGTACAACGTGCCATTCTGCGGCAGGCCCGTGATCAGCACCGCCTGCAGGTCGTCGTTCTCGGCATCGCGGAAGCGGAAGTCCGCCACCTCGAAGGTGTGGACCTGGTCCTCGTCGATGCGCAGGGAATTGCGGCGCGCCTCCGGCGCGTCGTTCACCGGCGTGATGTTCACGGTGATCTCGGTGGTGGCGTGCTTCTCGCCACCCCGGCCCTGCTCCCCATGCCAGCGGCCGTTGCCGTCCGACACGCGGACCTCGAGCGTCACGCTTTCCGCCGGGTTCTCGGACCGGTTGCTGTAGGTCACCAGGTTCAGGACGTTGTTGACATCCTCGCTGGCCGGAACAGCGCTGCCATCTCCATCCTCGGTCGAGAAGGTGATGACCAGCTTGCCGGCGTTGGTCGTGCGGTAGTGACCGATGACGCTCTGGACCTCGTCCACCGTCTTGATGATCTCGCCGTTGCTGAAGCTCAGGCCGGCGCAGGCATCGTCCTCGAAGCCGAACACGTCGTCGGACTTGGGATGACGTCCCTTGCCGTGGCGGTTCCAGCCGTGTCCATGATCATCATCCTTGCGGCCGATGGTGATCGAAGCGCCGGACCAGTCGCCCAGGCCGCCATTGAGGGCGTCCAGTTCGACATCGGAAACCTGCGCGCCGGCCGCGATCCTGGCCGGATCGCCACCTTCGATGAAGTCGACACCGCAATCCGCATCAGGGAGCGAGATCTCCGGCGCGTCATTCACCGCCTGCACCTTGACCGTCATCATCGCGACTTCACTGGTATTCACGCCGTTGTGCGCGGTACCACCGTTGTCCTGGATCTGGTAACCGAAGGTCACCGTGCCGTTGAAGTTCTCGTTCGGACGGAACTCCAGGCGACCGCACTCCAGGTCATCCCGGCTCACCAGCAAGCCCTCATCGATCTGCTCCTGCGTCAGCTCGCAGCCGTTGTAGAACAGGCGACCCTGGGTTGCCGCGTCCGGCAGCGACACGATGATCACCGACTCGAGCTCATCGCCCTCCGCGTCGCGGAATCGGAAGTCGCCGAGGTCGAAGGTGTGGCTGTTGTCCTCTGCGATGCGGACGGAGTTGTGGCGTGCCTCGGGTGCGTCATTGACGGGGACGATCTGGATCTCCAGCGTGCCCGTCGTGATGCCGCGGCCGATGCCCTGCTCGCCGTGCCGGCCATTGCCGTCATTCAGGCGGTACTGCAGCTCGACGCTTTCGCCCGGGTTGTCCGAGGTGTTGCGGTAGGTGATGTGCTGCAGGATGTAATTGACGTCGGCCGTCGTGACGGCGACTTCGCCATCCTGCGAACCGAAGGTCACGACCAGTTCGCCGCGCTCCTGGCTGAACGTGCCGATCTGCCCGCCCTCCTTGTAGAGCGCACCGTCCTCGCCCATCCAGTAGACATCATTGCCGACGAATCCGAACTCGTCCGGTGAACGACCCTTGCCGTGGCCATGACCATGGCCGTGACCGC
>CAYNEX010000002.1:38007-56347 GCA_964396335.1 uncultured Steroidobacteraceae bacterium
CCGCGGCCGATGGTCAGCGAAGCGCCGGACCAGTCGCCGTTGCCCTCGTTCAGCTGGTCGAGTTCCACGTCCGAGACGGTGGCATTGGCCGCGATCAGCACCGGCGCGCCGCCCTCGATGAACACCGGCGCGAATGGCGCCAGCTGCCGCGCGAAGATGCCCATTTCGGAGCCGTCTTCGCCGTGGGACTGCCAGGTCACGACAACGCTGCCGTCCTGGAGCACGGCGAGCGCGGGAGCGCTCTGCTCGTGGACGGTCACGTTGTTGATGACCACCGGCTCGCCGAGTTGCAGGCCATCCGAACCGAAGCGCTGCGCAAACACATCCAGCGCCGAGTCGAGGCTGCCCCAGGAGGTCCAGGCGACCAGGAAACCGCCGGTGGGAAGGGCCACGACCGAGGGGCCGAACTGCTCGTTCTGGGTCTCGGCATTGACGCGGACCTCTCCGCCGACCGGGCAACCGCCGGCGTCATACATCTGGGCGAAGACACCGCGGCCGGAGCCGTCCACGCCGGTCCATGCAATGACGTAGCTGCCGTCGTTCAGCACGGCGATGACGGGCTGCTCCTGGTGGCCTTCGGTGGTGGTGTTCACCAGCACTTCATCGCCGATCAGGGTGCCGTCCGCCGCGACGCGCTGGGCGAAGACGCCGCGCGAATTGGTTCCGTCGACGCCGGTCCAGGTGACAACGAAGGTGCCGTCCGCGAGGGCGACCACCTTCGGGTCGAACTGGTCGAAGGCCTCGCTGGTGTTGATCTGCACCGGGCCGACTTGTCCGCCCGCGCCCAGCAGCATCGCCTGGATGCCGTAGCCGGAGGCATCCTGGCCGTCCGAAGTCCACACCACCATGGCCTGGCTCTGGGCCACGGCCACATCGGCGAAGGAACGATCGAAATGGTCGCTGCCCGGAAACTGGATTTCAGCCCCGGCCTCGCCATCCGCGCCGAACCCGCGGGTGAAGAGGTCCATGCGGGCATTGCCGCCGTCATTGGAGATGCTGGTCCAGGTGACGGTGAAGCCGCCCTGGTCATGAGCCGTGACAACCGGCGCGAACTGGTCGTGCGCGGCGGTGTCGTTGACCTGGAACTCCTCACCGACCTTCTGGCCGGCGGCGTCGTAGCGCTGGCCGTAGATGCCGAGGCTGTCGTCGGCCTCGTCCTGGCCCTTGGAGGTCCACACGATCACATAACCGCCATCCGCGAGGGCCGTGACGACCGGGCTTTCCTGCTTGCCGGCGGTGAAGGTGTTGACCTGGTAGGACACACCGACCGGCTCCGGCGAGAGAGCCTCCGCGACGACCAGGGACACCTCGGGCGCATCATTCACGGCGCGGACCTTCAGGGTCAGCGTGGCGCCGGCTGCGCTGGTGTCCTCGCCACCGGACTCCGTGCCGCCATCATCCTGCACCTTGAAGCCCAGGGTGACATGGCCGTTGAAGTCCTTCGCCGGCTGGAACACCAGCTGGCCGTCGGCGATCTGCTGTGCGGTGACGGAGATGTTCTCGCCCGAGAGCTCCTCGCCGCACAGGTACAGCGAACCCTCGCCTGGCAGTGAGGTGATGAGGATGGCGGCGAGGCCGTCGCCTTCCACGTCGGTGAAGCGGAAGTCCGCGACGCGGAAGGTGTAGCTGTGGTCCTCGAATGCCCGCACCGTGCTGTCCACGGCGACCGGGGCGTCATTCACCGCGGCGACGTTCAGCGCGAAGGTGGCTTCGGCGCTGGTGTCCTCGCCATCGTTGTCGGTGCCGCCGTCATCCTGCAGGCGGTAACCGAAGCTGGCGGTCCCGTTGAAGTTGCCGGTGGGCTCGAAGCGCAGCTGGCCGAGCGCACCCACCGCAACGGAGAAGCCGCCTTCGGCCAGGTCGTCCGCGGTCAGCGCGGTGTCGCCGAAGTACAGCGTGCCCTCGTCCTCGCCGGGCAGCGAAGTGATGATGACCGCCGCGAGGCTGTCGCCTTCCTCGTCGGAGAACGGGAAGTCCTCGCCGCGGAAGTAGTAGGCGCCGCCTTCGATCACCACCGCTTCGGCGTCCTGCGCCACCGGCGCATCGTTCACGGCGGCGATGTTCAGCGTGAGGGTGGCGTCGGTGCTGGTGTCCCGGCCGTCGTTGAGCGTGCCACCGTTGTCCTGGACCCGGTAGCTGAAGCTGACTTCGCCGTTGAAGTTCCCGGCCGGGCGGAAGGTCAGCAGGCCCAGGTCCGCCGCGTCGATGGCAAAGCCGACCGCGGCGAGCATGTCCATGGTCAGCGGCTCGCCGTCGAAGTACAGCGCGCCGTCGCACTCTTCGGGGAGCGAGGTGATGATCACCGTCGACAGCGCATCGCCGTCGACGTCGCTGAAGGGGAAGTCCTCGGCGGAGAAGGTGTACTCGCCATCCTCCGACATGTCGACGGTGTTGCCCACGGCCACCGGCGCATCGCTGACCGGCATCACGACGCCGTGCATGAACGACTCTTTGCTGAGGTTCAGGCCGTCGCTGCCCGTGTCGCGGACGCGGAAGCCGAAGCTCACCGGGCCGTTGTAGTCGGCCGCGGGCTCGAAGGTGAGCTTGTCCAGATCCTCGACGGCAATGACCAGACCGTCCTCGCCGAGGTGTTCGCCCCGCACCGAATGGCCGTCGTAAACCAGGCGGCCGTTTTCCGGCAGCGTGGTGATGATCACGGCCGCGAGCGCGTCGCCGTCAACGTCCTGGAAGCCGAAGCTGTCGGCGGTGAAGGTGAAGACGCCGTCCTCGTTCATCGAGAAGGCGTTGCCGGCCGTCGGCGCATCGCTGACCGGCTGCACCTGCAGCGCGAAGGTCGCCTCCTCGCTGGTGTTCTCGCCACCATCGACGAGGGTGCCGCTGTCGCGCAGGCGGTAGGCAAAGCTGTCGTCACCGTGGAAGTCGGCACTGGAGACATACGTCAGGCGCCCCAGGTCGGCGATCGCCACGACAAAACCCTCGTCCCCGAGGTCGTCGGCATCGAGCGCCACGCCATCGAAGCGCAGCTCGCCATGCGCCGGCAGGCCGGTGACCAGCACCGCGGCGAGGCTGTCGCCGTCGATGTCGGTGAAGCTGAAGTCCTCGGCCGAGAAGGCGCGCTCCACGTCCTCGTCGGTCGAGGCCGAGTTCTCACCCGCCACCGGCGCATCGCTCACCGGCGTCACGGCGACGCTCATCGTGGCGACATTGCTCAGGTTGGCGCCTCCGCTGCCGGCGTCGATGACGCGGTATTCAAAGGTGGCGGTGTCGTTGTACTCCTCCGGGGGGCGGTAGGAGAGCAGGCCGAGTTCTTCGGCACTGACGGTGAAACCACCCTCACCCAGGTCCTCGCCGCGCAGGCGCACGCCGTCGAAATAGAGATTGCCGGCCTCCGGCAGCGACGTGATGACCACGCCGGCCAGCGCATCACCATCCACGTCGGTGAAGCCGAACTCGGCGGCCGAGAAGTTGTGTTCACCCTCCTCGAGCACCGTGGCGGCACCGGCGGTGGCCACCGGCGCATCGCTGACCGGCGCCACGTCGATGGTGAGGGTGTGCACGGTCGGGTCGAGGTCGACGCCACCGCGCTCGGTGCCGCCGTCGTCCTTCACCTGGAACTGGAAGCTGGCATAACCCTCGCCATTGGCATCGGCGTCTGCGACGAAGCGCAGGCGGCCCTCGGCGATGTCGGCGGCGCTGACGAACAGGCCATCGGCCAGGTCACCGGCCTCGATCGCATCCTCACCCAGCAGCAGCGTGCCACCGGCGGGCAGCGACACGATGCGGATGGCGGCGAGGTTGTTGGCACCGCCGGCGAAGGCGGCATCGGTCTCGTCGGTGAACGGGAAGTCGGCGAGCGAGAACACATACGGCTCGTCTTCAACCGCCGACACGGTCGCGTCGGCGGAGCCCGGCGCATCATTCACGGCATCGATGCGGATGCCCACCTTGGGCGGCGTATCGGTCACGTCGAGGCCGACGTAATGCACGCTGACCTCGGCGCCGAGCACGCCGTTGAAGTTTTCGGGAGCCTGGAAATACACCTTGTCCAGGTCGGCATAGGCGATCTGGTAGCGGCCCTCGCCGTCGGCCACCAGCGTTTCCACCGTCAGCTGGCCGTTGGTGCCGCGCTTCTCGAGCTGCACCACCACGCCTTCGACATCAAAGCGCACGCTGATCTCGTCGATGGTGTCCGGCTTGCCATCGTGGAACTTCAGTTCCGGGTTCAGCGCCAGCACATAACGGCCGCCCTCGTGGCGCTCGGCAAAGCTGATGCTGAGGCCGGCGCCCGCGCCGATCACCTCACCCAGTCCGCCGCCATTGATGGTGTCGATGATGTCGGCCAGGTCGCTGTTTCCGCCCAGCGAGAGGTCGCGGTCGTACTGTTCGCTGCCGCGCGTGGCGGCACCGATGCCGGTGAGCAGGTCCTGGAAGCCGGAGAACGCATAACGCGAGGCCTGCAGCGCTTCCTCGCCGAGGCCCGAAGCGTGGCTCAGCGTGCCGTTGACCGATGCGATGGCGCCGGCCAGCGCGGCCAGGTCCTCGGAATTGGAGGCGCCCACGCCGGTGCCGGCCAGCGCGTCCTCGAGCACGGCCTGCAGATCGTCGGCGTTGGTCAGGTCCAGCGAATCCGACTGCCGCGCCGCGCGTGCGATCGCGCTGATCGCGGCATTGGCGGCGGCGATGTCGCCAGCCGCACCGGCGCCGGTGAGCAGCGACTGGATCGACGCGATGGTGTTGAGCACCACCTCGGACCGGTCTTCGGCAGCGCCGCCATCGGTGGCCACGCCGGCAACCGGATCGTAGGTGCGCAGGTCGGTGCCGGCCGGCAGCGTCAGGCCGAAGGCGGCCAGCAGGCGCGACTGAGCGGCGGCGGCATCCAGCGAAGCGTCCTGCCGCATCATCTCGTCGAGCAGCGTGGTCAGCGGCGTCACGACCGTGGAGCCGGCCGGCGCGCGCAGCAGCATGCCCTCGAAGGGAACGTTGGTCAGCGTATCCACACCGCCGTACACGATGATGGAGGCACCGGCCTGGTCGGTGGTCAGCGTGAAGCGGCCTTCGGCATCGGTGTACACCGGCTCGCCATCGGGCTGGCCGTCGCCATCGATGTCCAGGTAGACCGCGGCGCCCTGCACATAACCCTTCACCACCTGGCCGGAGATGGTGTGCAACTGCTGCGAATCGTCCTTGTCATCATAGATCAGCGCCAGGCCCGCGCCGACGGCGCCGACACCCAGCGCCAGCCACAGCAGGCCGTGGTCGTCGTCGTCATCCTGTGCGGCGGTCGAGCCGGAGGCAGCGGCGGCAGTGCCGGCGGCTTCGGCCGGCGAGCCCGAGGATTCTGCAAACGCACTGACCTCGCCCTCGCCTTCCCCGGCGGTGGCGGAACCGGCCTGCATCTCGGCTCCGGCGGCATCGGCGGCGGCGTCCAGGTCGTGGACGGCGGCGCTGCCGGCTTCGGCCAATTCGATCATGCGCATGCCCGGCAGGCGCGCGCTGTCGATCATGCGCAGCGCCACGCGCACCTGGCCGGCGGCCAGGTCGGCCTCGGTCAGCAGGTGTTCGAGCAGCACGGCCTCGCCGGACATCAGCGCGAGGCGGTCGCCGGCCTGCAGCGCGGCGGGCGCCGCGGCGGCGGCATCGGCTTCGGCGCCGGCGCCATCGCGCTGCATCTCGGCATCACGCTCGCGCGCCAGCGTGCCGCCGAGCACGGCCAGCGACAGCGGCAACGCCAGCGAGGCACTGTCACGGCGGGAAAGCTTGCGCACCAGCCACTGCAGTCGAGCCATGCCGGAAGTCTGGTTGCTGGCAGTGGCGCGCTGATCGATTCGGGTATCCATGTTGAGCCTCGATGTTTGAAGTCAGTTTCAAGTGGCTGGTGGTCCGGTCGGCGCCTTGCCGGCTTGAGGGAGGCCATTCCCCCGGAATCACCATGAATTCGTTCCAGTCAGTCCCGATTACGGGTTGGATGCACGTTACGGCGCGGTTTGCAGCCCGTGAGCCAGATGCATGCAGCGTGAATCCATCTGGGACGATCCCTTCATTTCAGCGGGATCGCCCCCCGGGGCTGTTTCAGTGGCTGGTCTCGCGCAATGCGCGCGAAGCGACCTTGGTGACCGGGCGCACCAGGTAGTCGAGGACGGTGCGGCGGCCGGTGATGATGTCGATCTCGGCCTTCATGCCCGGCAGGATGGTCATGGCGCGGCCATCCTTCTTCAGCTGCGCGGCGCCGGTACGCACGGTGACCACGTAGACGTCGCTCGCACCGCCTTCCGGACGCCCCTGCATCTCGGGGTTGGGCACCGCGTCGGCGCTGATCTTCAGGATGGTGCCTTCGAGGCTGCCGTAGCGGCTGGAGTCATAGGCGGTGACCTTGACCAGCGCGTCCTGGCCTTCGTGGATGAAGGCGATGTCGGAGGGCTTCACATAGGCCTCGACGATCAGCGAGTCCTCCACCGGCACCAGTTCCAGCAGCGTCTCGCCCGGCTGCGCCACCGCACCGATGGTCTTGACGTTGAGGCGATTGACGATGCCCGCCACCGGCGCCACCAGGGTGGAACGCTCGACGCGATCCTTCAGGCCCGCCAGCTGCGCATGGAGCTCGGCCATGCGGCCGCGCGCCTGCGCCAGCTCCGACAGCGCGGTGCTGCGGAAGGCCATCGTGGTGGTGTCCACGCGCTCGCGCACCTCCTGGATGGCGGCATTGTGGCGGGCGATCTCGGCCTGCGTCACCGCCACCTTGTTCTGCAGCTCGTTGACCTTGGTGTCCTCGGCGATCAGGCTCAGCTCGGCCTCGAGGCCGCGGCTCACCAGCCGCTGGATCACATCGCGGCTCTGCCGAGCCAGCGCCAGCGCGCGCTGCGACCCATCGAGGTTGGCCTGCGCGCCGGCCAGTTCCTGCTGCTTCTGGTAGAGCTGCTCGCGCAGCGCGCCCAGCTGCGTGCGCAGCTCGTTCTGCCGGCCGATATAAAGACTGGTCTCGGCCGCCACCTGTGCCGGCGCCTGCGCCGCCAACGCATCGGGGAATTCCAGCTTGCGACCGTCGGCTTCGGCTTCAAGGCGCGCGACCTGTGCCGACAGCGCATGCAACTGGTGCAGCACCTGGTCGTACTGGCTGCGATGCAGGGTGGGGTCCAGCTCCATCAGCGGCGTGCCGGCAGCCACACGCTCGCCCTCGCCCACCAGCAGCCGGCGCACGATGCCGCCCTCGAGGCTCTGCACCACCTGCAGCTGCCGCGACGGCACCACCTTGCCCTGGCCGCGCGTGACCTCGTCGAGCTCGGCCATCGACGCCCAGGAGACGCCGACCACCAGCAGCAGCGCGATCGAGAACAGCAGGATGCTGGAAGCGTTGCTGCTGCGCGCCGACAGGCCGACGACGAATTTCTGTGCTGCCTTCGCGCTGCGGGCCAGCGCGCCGGCGGCGCCCGCCTCAGCGGCCGCGGGCGGCGTTGAGCATTGACTTGGGGCCATCTGCGATCACCTTTCCTTTATCCATGACGATGACCCGATCCACCAGATCGAGCACCGAACTGCGATGTGTGACGACGATCACCGTCCTGCCGGCGGTGGCTTCGCGCAGGCGCGCGATCAGGTCGGCCTCGGTGGCCGTATCCATCATGCTGGTGGGTTCGTCGAAGACCAGGATCGCGGGGTTGCGCGCCAGCGCGCGGGCGATGCAGATCGACTGGCGCTGTCCGCCCGAGAGGCCCTCGCCGCGTTCGGTGAGCTGCAGGTCGTAGCCGGAAGGATGCGTGCCGATGAAGTCGTGCACACCGGCCACCTTCGCGGCGCGCAGCACGTCGGCATCGGGCACGGCATGCGGATCGATGGCGATGTTCTCGCGCACGGTGCCGGAGAACAGCCAGTTGTCCTGCAGCACCGCGCCCATGCCGGCGCGCACGTCGAGCGGATCGATCTGGCGCAGGTCGGTGTCGTCGACCAGCACGGCGCCTTCTGCCGGGTCGTGCAGGCCGAGGATCAGCCGCAGCGCGGTGCTCTTGCCCGAACCGATGCGGCCGAGGATGGCCACGCGCTCGCCCGGCTCCACCTTGAACGACAGTCCATCCAGCGCCTTGCCGGACTGGCCGGGATAGGAGAAGGAGACATTGCGCAGCTCGATGCGGCCCTGCAGCTGCGGGCGGCTGAGATAACGCTTCTGCAGGTCGCGGTCCATCGGCGACTGCATCACCGCGTCCAGCGCCTTGAACGAGCTCACCGCCTGGTGGATGCGCGTCAGCACGCCGGCGATCTGCGCCAGCGGCGCCAGCGCGCGGCCCGACAGCATCACGCAGGCGATGATGGCGCCCATCGACACCTCGCCGCGCGCGGCCAGCACTGCGCCATACACCACGATGCCGACGTTGGCCGCCTGCTGCACGAACATGGTGCCGTTGATGGCCAGCTGCGAGACCAGGCGGCTGGTGGTGGAGACCTGCGCGTGCTGGACCACGCTCTGGCGCCAGCGCCGGCGCATCATGCGCGCCGCGCCGCTGGCCTTGACCAGTTCCAGCGCACCGATGGTTTCCACCAGCACGCCCTGCTTGTTGCGGCCTTCATTCAGCGATGCGGAGCTGGCTTCCTTCAGCACCGGGCGCACGAACAGGCCCAGCGCCAGCACCAGCGGCACGGCGATGGCCGGCACGATGAACAGCGGCCCGCCGATGAAGCCGATCACCGCCAGGAAGAAGAACACGAACGGCAGGTCGACCGCGGCCGCCAGCGTGGCCGAGGTCATCACCTCGCGCAGCGATTCCAGCTCGCGCATCACGCCGGCCAGCGAGCCGGTGGAATCCTTGCGCGAGGCCAGGCGCATGTTGAGGATCTGGTCGAACAGGCGCTCGCCGATGCGCACGTCGACGCGCGCGCCGGCGCCATCGATGAAGGAGCTGCGCAGCGTCTTGACGGTGAAATCGAAGCCGATGGCCAGTGCCACGCCCACGGCCAGCGCGATCAGCGAGGCGGTGGCATTGGTGGGCAGCACGCGGTCGTACACCACCATCGAGAAGAAGGAGATGGCGAGTCCCAGCACGTTGATGACCACCGCGGCGATGGCCACCTGCACATAGGACCACCAGTTCTCGGCCAGCGGCTCGACCAGCCAGGCATGCCGCTGGCGCCAGCCGGGCTCGGCATTGCGCGCCGCCGGCGCCACCTTCAGCTGCCAGGCCGTGCCGCGCATCGCGGCGAGGTCCTGCCGCGGCATCGCGCGCGGCTGCAGTGGGCCGGCGGGGGTGGTGGACTCGAGGCGCGCCGCCAGCACCTCGGCGGCATCCACCACCTCGGTGACCACGCAGGCACCCCCCTCTTCATCGGCGACCAGCAGCGGCATCGCGAGGATGTCGAGGTCGGCGCGCGCCAGGTCGATCTCTTCGGCGGACAGGCCCAGGTGCACGAACACCGACGGCAGGTGTTCGATCCCCACCTGCTGCACATCATCCGGCAGCGCGGCGCGCAGCGTGGTCAGCGAGGAAGGCCGCACCAGCTGCTCGCAGGCATGCATCAGCGCGCGTTCCAGCGCATTGGCCACGGGCGTGGCGAAGGCGCCGACGCGTGACTCGGTGGACGGATTCACAAACGGTACGACGCTCATTGCAACTCGCTTCCGGTCCCGTTGGCGGGATCCGCATCCAGTCCGAACCATCCAGGCAGGCCGCCGGTGAGGGCGACCACGGAGAAACGCTGCACACGCAGGTCGAGCTCGACATCGAGCAGCTGCGTGGCGGAGGAGAAGTAGTCGCGCTGCGCGACGATCAGGTCGTTCAGTGAACGACGGCCGGCGAGGAACAGTTCCTCGTAGTCATCGATGGCCTGGCGGTCGCGCTGCATGCGCTCGGCCATCGCGGCGCTCTGGCGCTCGCGCGCGGCCACCGCGGCATAGGCCTGCCGCAGGCCGCGCTCCAGCGCGCGGTCGGCGCGCTCCACCGCGTATTGCGCGGCGCGGCGGCGGCCGGCCGCCTGCACACTGCGACCCAGCGTGGCACCGCCATTGAACAGGTCATAGGAGAAACGCAGGCCCACGTAGGTATCGCGGTTCTTCAGGCCGTCGCTGCCGAGCGCGTCGGGTGCGGTACCGGTGAACTCCAAAGAAAGGCGCGGCCACAGCAGCGCGGCGCGTTCAGCGCGCTGCTCGGCGCTGCTGGCATCCAGCTCGCTGCGCAGCGACTGCAGTTCGGGGTTGGATTCGCGCGCCAGGCTGATGGCGTGGTCGACGCCGGCCGGATGCGCCGGCCAGGTGTCGGGCACCACCAGCTCGCCCGGACGGCTGCCGAAGAATTCCTCGTAGGCGGCCTCGGCATCCTCGAGGTTGCGCTGCGCATCCTCGAGCTGGCTGCGGGCTTCAAGCACGCGGCTGTCGAGGCGCGACTGCTCGCTGAGCGGATCACGCCCCTCGGCGGCGCGCGCCACCACCTTGTCGCGCACCCCGCTGACCTTGGCGAGGTTTTCATCGGCGATGCGCACCGCCTCGCGCTGCCGCAGCACGGTGAAATAGACCTGCACGCCGCGCAGCGCCAGGTTGTTGGCCACGGCATCGACGCCCTGCGTGGCGGATTCCATGCGGTTCTTCGCGGCGCGGTAGCGGCCGAACGCGGCGCCGCCGTCATACAGCAGCTGCGACAGCGCCAGCTGCGGATTGATCTCGCCGGAGCGGCGCGAACCCGGCAGGTCATCGACGCCGGCACGCACGCTGCGATCCTCACCGCTGTCCACCAGCAGCTGCACGCGCGGCAGGAAGTCGGCGCGCGCGCTGGTGACACCACCGCGGGCCTGCTGCACCGAGGCCTGCTGCGCGCCGTAGTCCGGCTGGCTGCGCACGCCTGCCGCGATGGTGCGCGCAAAGGTGCGATCGGCGGCCGTGACCGCGGCCGCCTGCGCGCAGGCACCGCCGGCCACCACAAGCAGCGCGGCCGCTGCGCTGATGAAGCGCAGCACGGGACGTGGCCGGACGGCCGTTGCGCGGGTCGGGTTCATCGGGATCAGCGGCTGACCACGCACGGACGGCGCACGAAATGGCGGCGCGTGCCCTCGGCATGGCGCAGGCGGCGCGCCGGGTTGTCGCTGCGGCTGCCGGTGACGTGCAGGTACTGGAAGAACTGCTGCAGGCTGCCGACCAGGCGACCGAGCAGGCGCGCCTCGATGCCGGCCTCGACCCGCGAGGCGACATAGCAGCGCAGGTCGGCGCCGCGGGCACTGACCAGCGTGCGGGCGCGATGCTCGCGCATCCAGTTGTCGAAGGCGACCAGGTCACCGCGATAGGCGCGGCGGGCACTGCGCGGAAGCGCATGCTCGAGGCAGGCCACCTCGATGAAACGTTCGATCAGGTCGCGCGACACGCCGATCCAGTCATCACCGAAGCCACCGGGGACGAGCACGCGCGGCAGCTGGACCGTGGGTTCACCTGCGGGCTGCACGACTGCAGCGGGCATCTCCTTGCCACCTGGATTGAAGTAGTTCATGCGTTTCTCTTCGCGACCTGGCCTGCGGGAACGATAGGTCGCGCGGCGGGGGCGCAAGGCGCAGTTGCATCCACGCTGGATGCATTCGCGGCGCGATCCGGAGGGTGGTCTCGGCGATGATGCGCTTTGCATCCATCACGCCGACGACTGCGCGCGCGGATGTCCGATGACGTGACGCGCGACACATACGCCATGGCGCGCAGCTGTTCCGCGGCAACTGCCGGGCGCACAAATGAAAAGTGCCGTCGCGCTTGCGCGTGACGGCACCGGGGGTGCGAGACGGTCCTCGTCCCTTCGCTGCAAACGGATCAGTGGGCCTGTGCCAGTTCCGTGGTGATCACCGGCGCCGGCGCCGCGGGGCTTTCGCCACCCATGCGACCGATGGCCATGCCACCCAGCACCGCGCCGATCAGGCCGATGGCCACCAGCGAATACATGCCCGGGCGGCGGAACAGCGGATTCTTCGAGGGCATGCTGCGCGCCATCGACGGCGGCACCTGCACCTCGGGCCGGCGTTCCAGCGACTTCACCTCGCCGGAGATGGCCGCGCCACGGTGCGTGATGATGTAGGGGGCGGAGATCTTGCCCAGCACCACGGCCGAGGCGCGCAGCACGATCTGTTCGCTGGCGTGCACTTCGCCGCACAGGGTGCCGAACACTTCCAGGCGCTCCACCGTGGCCTTGCCCTGGAATTCGCCGCCGCGGCTGATCGACAGCGCCGCGGCCTGCACGTCGGCATCCTTCAGCACGCCATCAACGCAGAGCAGGCCGGCGGTGCTGAAATTGCCCGACGAGGTGACGCCGAGGCCGATGACGATGTCGTCGGTCCTGGCGACCGCGGCCGCCGGCGCAGCCGGTGACTGCCCGCCGAGGACTCCACGAGGTTCCACTTTCGTACTCAAGTCAGCCTCCCGGGATCCCGGCTCGGGATCCGTTTGATGCGATGGGGAGCATCGTGCTCCGGATGGCCGGCGCCTGCCGGCCAGAAAGAACCAGATTGCATGTTGATCGGCCTGCCGGGGTCATGCGGCCCGCCTCAGGCGTGCAGGTCGATGCGCGGCGGGGCGCTTTCGAGGCGGTAACGCCGCTGCGGCGCCGTGGTGGCGGAAAAATGCGTCTCCTCGCGCGCCGACAGCTGCGCGTAATGCGCGCGGCGGTGCAGGCCGGCATGCACGCGGGCCCGCAGCTCCTCGCCGCGCAGCGGCTTCACCATCACGTCATCGGCGCCACTGCGCAGCAGGTCACCGATCACCGAGGGTGCATCCAGGCGCGTCACCATGATCACCGGCACGAAGCGCCAGCGCGGGCTGCCGCGCAGCCGCTGGCAGAACTCGCGGCCGGTCATGCCTTCGAGGATGAAATCGCAGAGGACCAGGTCCGGCTCGACCAGCTCGAGCTTCTCCAGCGCATCTTCGGCGCTGGCGGCGAGCACCACCTGGTCATCGCCCTCGGTGACCATGCAGGCCATGGCCAGGCGCATGGTGGCATCGTCCTCGACGATCAGGATGGTGCGCGGGCGCTTCGGCACGCAGCCTTCTGCATCGCGCTGCACCGGCTCCATCGTGATGGGGCTGTCGCCGCGCGGAACACTCGCAATCCATACCATCTGCGCCTCCCGGGCCCGGGGCCTTGATCCCGGGGTGTCGGGAAGCTTGCCCGCTCCGTCGGTCCCCCGTGGGCGGGACGGATGCAGAACGGATGCATCTGGGACCAGGCCGGCCTCAGGTCCGCGGCTGGCCCGCCTGCCGGGGCTCGCCGTTCCCGTTGCCCACCGACAGGCCGCTTCCGGACTCGAAGGCGATATCCACGGGCACGGCGGTGGCCGGCAGGTTGTACACATTCGATTCCAGGCAGGCGCCCAGCGAACGCTCCAGCGCCCGCGACACCGGCTGGTCGGTGCAGATTGCCGCAATCGCCGGCGCGCCCGAGGCCAGCCCCTCGTGCAGCTCGCCGAAGCAGTTGCCGGCGATGGTGATGGAATCACCCGGTCCCTCGAGGCCCGTGCCGCCCTCGACCAGGATGCCGTAGTCGCCGCCGATCACCGTGTTGCCCAGGATGTAGGCTGAATCGGTGCCGGCGCCGGCATGCAGCACGATGCCGGCGGCGCCCTCGACCACTTCGATGCGGTTGCCGGAGATCACCAGGTCATCAAAGCCCGAAGGCGCATAGATGCCCTCCTCCGTGCCGCTGAAGATGCGGTTGCCGGCGAGCATGGTGCCCGAACCGCCGAGTACGGCGACCGCGGTGGGCAGTCCTGCCGCATCGATCACGCAGCAGCGCAGCGCCAGGTGCGAACGCGGTCCCTGCGCCACGCGGCTGCTGACCGCACCGCGGATGCGCAGTCCGTCGATCACCACTTCGGCGGGACCGGAGCGCACCGTGACATGGCCCAGCACCACGCTTTCCAGCCCGCGCTGCGAGGAATGGCCGGGACGGCCGGCGTTGGCACCCAGCAGCGAGATCGAACGCGTGATGGTGAGGTCACCGGCGAAGCTGCCGGCCGACAGCTCGATGCGGTCGCCTTCGGCGGCGGCATCGATCGCCGGCTGGATGGCTGCGTAGGCGCCCTTGCGCCGTCCATCCTTGCCGAAATGCCGCACGGGCAGCGCCAGGCTTTCAGGGCTGTCGAGCAGTTCGAGCACGCGGTGATCGGCCAGTTCGTCCTCGGGCGCGGGCGCGGGCGCGGATTCAACCGGCGCTGCAGCGGCGGCGGGCGGAGGCGGTGCGCTGGCACGCGGCGGCCCATCCTGCAGGGCCTGCTCGCGCTGCCGGGCGGCCGGATGGTTCGACAGCTCGATGATCACCGGCAGGCGTGGATCGCTGACGGCGGCGAGCTGCGCCCAGTCCGGCGGCAACAGGCGCACCAGCGGGTCGCCCCGGGCATCCGTGGCCCCGACCAGCGACAGCGCCTTGCCCGACAACGCAAGACGCTCGCGATAGACCCCGGCGCCCACATACAAGGTGTCACCCGGCTGCGCCTCATCGATGGCCGCCTGGATGGTGGCGTGGATGCCGGTCACCGGCGCGATGATGCCGCCGGAGGTGAGCTCGCGATTGCACATCCGCAGGCGGCCCTGTGCATCGGTGATGACCGCGCCGACGCCATCGTGGCTTTCCAGCACCTTGCGCAACCAGCCTGCCAGTTCCGGCGTCGGCACCGGCAGCGCGTCGATGGGCGCATCCACGCGCAACGCCAGGGCCAGCGTGACCTTGCCGGACACCTGCAGCGTGTTGTCTTCCAGCATCGGCAGGAAGGGTTGCACCGGACCGGCGGTGAGCAGGTCCGCATGGCAGGTCACCAGCACCGGCGGCAGCCGCTCGCCACGGATCTCGTTGCCGAGGATGGTCAGGTTCATCCGCCGCAATGCGCCCGCGGCATCGATGGTGATGGAGCCATGCAGCAGGTTGGCGGAGATCAGCGACTGCGTGACGGCCGTGCTGCCACGCGGGAAATGCACGGCGCTGGTGGATCCATGCGCCCGGTTGCGCTCGACCACGCAGCCCTGCAGCGCGAAACCCGGCGCGTGGATCGCCAGTGTCGCAGCGCGCGGCGCCGATCCCCATGAGGATCCGGCCGGCACCAGTCCCAGTCCACGGATCACCACGCCGGCGGCCGTCACCAGGAAACTCACGCCTTCGCCGGACTGGTGCAGCGCCACCGCCGCCGCCGACACTTCGTCGCAGTCGGTGATCCAGTCACCGGATTCGGAGACGCCCTGCAGGTTCAGCGGCTTGTTGATGACCAGGCCAAAGAGATCGCCCCGGGTGGCGGCGCCCTGCAGTTCTTCGGCACTGAAACTGCGGCCCTCTCCGTAGGTGCCCGGGGCGACCAGGAGGATCTCGCCGCCGGCGGCGCTGTCGATGGCGCCCTGGATGGAAGGCTGGCCGTTCTCGCCCACCAGCAGGAAGGTGCGCTCCTCGAGCACGATGCGCGAGCGCGCGGCGCGGTCGAGCAGCACGCTGACATGGCCATCGGTGAGACGCCAGCCGCCGTCGCAGAGGCCGGGGCGCCATCCCGGCAGCGCGGCAGCGTCGAGTTCGAGCGAGTCGCCCGGATTGGCGCGCTGCACGGCATCGACCAGTGCCGTGACGCTGTCCACTTTGTATTGCACCGCCTGCCCTCTTCGATTGCACGTGACCGCGAACACGACCACGCAATGCAAAGATAGAGGGCGGCAGCCTGCTGCCGTGTGCAGACAGGTGCAGCGTGGATGTTTCTTCCACGCCGCACGCGGAAGGTCAGCTGGTTACCGCCGAAACGTAGGCATTGGCCTGCGTGAGGTAATCGGCCAGCAGCGCATGCGAAGTGGCGGTGAGTGCCACGAAGTCACGGCGTGCATCGGCGGGATCGGGGATGCGTTCGATGTAACCGCGCGCGGCCAGCTCGTTCATGCGACGCAACGAGGTGGTGGCCGACACGCCGCTGATCGAGATTGCAAGGCCCGACACCGACAACCGCTGGCGCAGGCGCTCGGCGCGCAGCAGTTCCAGCAGCAGGTCCCAGGCCACGTCATCGAGCTTGTGCTCGGCGTAACGCTCGCGCAGGCGGCGCAGCTGTTCGATGGCATCGAGGATGGCGAGCTTGCCGGCGCCTTCGGAATCTTCCGGGGGCCGGGCGGCACGCGGCTCCTGCTGCGCCGGTTCCGGCGCCTGTTTCACCGCGGCGGGTGCGGGGCGATCCGCCTCGGCCTCCTCGGTGCCGGAGTAGGCCAGCGTGCGCAGCCTGCCGACCAGCTCCTCGGCCTGCCGCATCAGCAGTTCCACCTGCGGCGGACGCGACTGCTGCGCATTGCGGTCCTCGATGGCCTGCGACATCGCGCGCTTCACCGCCTCGATCAGTTCCGGCGGACGCACCGGCTTGACCAGGAAGTCGCGCACGCCGAGGCGCAGTGCGTCGACGGCGGTCTCGAGCGAGGGCTGGCCGGTGAGCAGCAGCACGCGCGGCGGCGGATGGCGCAGGCTGGCGGAGTTGAGGCGGTTGACGAACTGCAGCCCGGTGACCTCGGGCATGAACACATCGCTGACCACCACCGCGATCTGCGGACGCTGCTCGATCAGCGACAACGCCTCGTTGGCATGTGACGCGACGAGGCAGGTGTAGCCCGCGGCGGACAGTACGCCCGCCAGGATATTGAGCATCACTGCATCGTCATCGAGCAGCAGGACTTCTTCGGTCATCGATCCCCTCCAGCACGCGGCCGGATTGCAGTGCCGCGCTGCGCGGCGGGAGCCATCATCTGTTCAATGCTGTCACGCTTTGCCGCGCCCGCCGTCGACGCAGGTCACGGTTGCCGGCGCGGACTCCGGCAGCCGCGAGGCGGTCAGGGTGTTTCGCGCAGCGCAAGCCGCAGGTATTTCCAGCGCGTGCGCAATGCCACCTGCACCTGTGCGCGCAGCTCCTTGCCATTGCAGGGCTTCACCAGCACGGCATCGGCGCCGGAACGCAGCAGGTCGGTGCGCACCACGGTGTTGTCCAGGCGCGTGACGCAGATGACGGGCACCAGGCTCCAGCGCGGATCGGACTGCAGCCAGCGGAACAGCTCGTCGCCGCACATCTCCTTCATCACCAGGTCGCAGATGATCAGGTCCGGATCGATCAGCGCCATGCGCGAACGCGCGTCGGCGGCATCGGTGGCGAAAACCAGCTCGAATTCATCCGGCGAGATCATTGCGGCCAGCGCCAGGCGCGCAGTTGCGTCGTCATCGATGATCAGCACCACCGGTCGCGAAAACCGTTCGCGCAGCGCCTCCGCGCCAGATTCTGTCAGATCGGGTTCAAGGGTCGTGACAACAGAGTCATTCATCGGCAATACCGTCGATGCAACCGCGCATCGTCCTGCGCGGCACTTTACGTGCGCCACCGACAAGGAATGTGCGGTGTATCGCGGAAGAAGCATGCAATCCGGCGGCATATCGGCAGTCGTGTGCAGAGTGAATCCGATCCCCGAAACTTCGCTACGGTGCGCGCGCATCATCCATTCCCTGAATTTGTACTGAATGGGCGCCAGGTCCGCCGGTCAGGCTTTACGTGCCTGCCGTGGACTTGGTGAACTGCCGGGCAACTAACGAAGCTCAACTTCGCCCCGGGAGTCGGGCGTCGCAGCGGCAGAGAGGGAACATGCCATCAAGAAGCGTTCCGGGTCTGATGCATCGGTCGGTCAACGGCGTGCGCATCGGGATCGCGGCATTCGGCGTTGTGCTGGCCATTGCCGGCATGACGATGGATGGTGCGCTGGTGCACGCGCTGCTGGCGGCATTGCTGCCGGCGCTGCTGATGACACTGACGCTGGCCACCGGAAGCCTGCTGGCCACCGTGGCGGCATTGCTGGTTGCCGCGGTGGCGTGGCAGATGATCGGCGACACCTTCGCCTTGCAGGTGATGACGGTCGCAGTGATTGCCGTGGCCGGTGGCGAGGCGCTGCGCCGCGGAGTGGATCCGCTGCTGCTGGCGGTACCGCTGGCCGGCGTCGGGGCGGTGAACCTGGTGCTGCTGCAGGGGGCTCAGCTGCCGCTTATGCAGGCGGCGTCGCGCGCGCTGGTCGAGGCCTGCGCCGGCATCGCACTGGCTGCACTCGCGCTCCTTCTTCTTCCCCGCCGCAGCCGCTGGCTTCCGGCACGCACCCGCACGCGGCTGCGCCACCTGTGCTTCCTCGTCATGCCCGGGGCCGTCGCGCTGGTCAGCCTTGGCGCACTGTCGTGGCTGGCACAGCAGGAAACCGGCCGCGTGCTGGCGGCAAGGCTCGCCCCCGGCCTCGCCGTGGCGGTGCTGGTGGCCGCTGCCGCGTCGGTGCTGCTGGGATTGAAGGCGCGCAGCACCTTGCAGAAGCTGCAGGCGCAGGCCGGGGCAGCGCACCCGACGCGCGCAACCCGCAGCCTGCCGCGCGAACTGCATCGCACCCTGCTCGACTTTGTCATCCGGCGGCGAC
>CAYNEX010000003.1:0-53809 GCA_964396335.1 uncultured Steroidobacteraceae bacterium
AGACGATGCGCCAGAAGTCGTACACATGCTTCTTGTTGCGCGCCAGCTTCGGGTCATCACTGTGCAGCAGCGCATGCTGGTCCTCGGCGATCACCAGCGGCGCCAGCGGCTTGCCGCTGACCGACACCCCCGGAGGCGGACGCTCGCCCGGGCCTTCGCCCGGCACAGCTGCCGCCGCGGCATTGATCGCCGGCTGCTGCGCCGCCGGTTCACTCCGCTCGCTGGAGCAGCCCAGCACCGTGGCCGAAGCCAGCAGGCCCCACATCAATTTGCGCATCGAATCCCCCTTGCGTGTTCTTGCCGGCCCCGATGCTAACGCTGCACCGCGCGCGCCGTCTGGATGAAACCTTCCAGGTACGGGATGCGCGCATCCACCGCGCGCATGCCCAGGTGGATCTTCTTCGGCACTCCGGCGCGGCCCAGCCGCACCGGCACCACCGCCGCCGTGGCCTCGTTCTCCTCCACCAGCCAGCGCGGCAGTGCCGCCACGCCGCGCCCGGAGGCCACCATCTGCAGCATCAGGTCGGTGGATTCGACGGTGCGATGCGCGCGCGGCACGATGCCCGCCGGCGTCAGGAACAGCGTGAACACATCCAGCCGCTCGGTGGCCACCGGGTAGCTGAGCAGCACTTCATCGGCCAGCCGTCCCGGCTCGACGTATTCGGCGCCGGCCAGCGGATGCTGCCGCCCGACCACCAGCACCTGTTCATAGTCGAACACCGGCTCGAAGCGCAGCCCGGGACGCGGCTCCGGATCCGGCGTCACCACCAGGTCGATCTCGTGGTCCAGCAGCGCCCCCAGCCCGCCGAAGCGGAATTTCTGTTTCACGTCCAGGTCGACGTCGGGCCAGCCGGGCAGGTAACGGGCCACCACCTTCATCAGCCACTGGTAGCAGGGATGGCATTCCATGCCGATACGCAGGCTGCCGCGGGTGCCGCGCGCGAAGCCGCGCAGCGCCTGCTCGGCATGCTCCAGCTGCGGCAGCACGCGATTGGCGACGTCGAGCAGATGTTCGCCGGCCTGCGTCAGCACCAGGCGCCGGCCGTCCCGCCGCCACAGCGGCGCGCCGATGCTGCGCTCCAGCCTGGCAATGGCATGGCTCAGCGCCGACTGGGTCAGGTGCAGCTGGCGGGCGGCGGCGGTCAGGGTGCCCTGCCGCTCCACCGCCTGGACGATGACGAGGTGCTGCCGCTCCAGCGGGGATGCATGAATGGAATTCATGGTTTCCTGAATTTATATCATTTTTCCTCATCAACGCCCCTTCCTAGCATTGCGGGCTCTGTTTTCTGCCGAAGGACCGACCCAAGCCATGTCGAACACCGAGCATCCCCAGCTTCCCGCCCGTTATGACCACGTGGGCAGCTTCCTTCGCCCCGGTTACCTGCTGGAAGCCCGCGCCCGCAGGGCCAGGGGCGAAATCAGCGCCGCGCAGCTGCGCGAGGTCGAGGACCGCGCCATCACCGAGATCGTGCGCTTCCAGGAAAGCGTGGGCATGAAGTCGATCACCGACGGCGAATACCGCCGCACCTATTTCCACATCGACTTCCTCGACCAGCTCGGCGGCGTGAAGACCAGCGACCCGGTGATCGTCGAGAAGCCGGATGGCTCGCGCGAACTGGCGCCGCCGGTGATGCGCGTGGTCGACAAGGTGCGCCACGACAAGCCCATCCAGCTGGCCGACTACCAGTACCTGCAGAGCCAGCTCTCGCCCGGCAGCGTGGCCAAGGTCACCATTCCCTCGCCGACCATGCTGCACTTCCGCGGCGGCCGCGCCGGCATCAGCAAGGACGCCTATCCCGAGCTGGATCCGGCCTTCTATGACGACGTGGCCAGGGCCTATGGCGACGAGCTGCGCTCGCTGTACGACGCCGGCTGCCGCTACGTGCAGATGGACGACACCAACCTCGCCTACCTGTGCGACCCGAAGATGCGCGAAGCGGCCAAGGCGCGCGGTGACGATCCGAACGAACTGCCGCATCGTTATGCGACCTTCGTGAACAAGGTGGTGGCGCACAAGCCGCAAGGCATGCTGCTGGCCATGCACCTGTGCCGCGGCAATTTCCAGAGCACGCATGCTGCGGCCGGCGATTACGAGCCGGTGGCCGAGGCGCTGCTGTCCGAGATGGACATCGACGCCTACTTCCTCGAGTACGACGACGAGCGTTCCGGTGGCTTCCGCCCGCTGCGCTTCCTGCAGAAGGGCAAGACCGCGGTGCTGGGCCTGATCACCACCAAGGTGGGCGAACTCGAGGACCGCGACGCACTGAAGCGCCGCATCGAGGATGCCGCCAAATACGCGCCGCTGGAGCAGCTGGCCCTGTCGCCGCAGTGCGGCTTCGCCAGCAGCGCCGAAGGCAATGACATCTCGTGGGACAACCAGCGCCGCAAGCTGGAGCTGGTGATCGGCGTCGCCCGCGACGTGTGGGGCGAGGGCTGATCGATTGATGCAGTCGGGCCGGAACGAAATCCGGCCCGCTGGTTATTCGACTGGCCCGCCGGTGCGGGCCAGCGTCGTGAACGTGAACGTCGGCACCAGCACGCGTTGCGTGCCATCCAGGTCCGAGGCCGGGCCCAGGCAATAACCCCGCCCCGCCACGCGCTCGGTACCCGGCTCGACCTGCGTGCGAAGCAGGTCCTCCACCGCGCACATCTCGCTGCCGCGCGTGGCGAACAGCAACGCCTCGCCTTCCACCAGCACGGTGAGATTGGTGGGCAGCGCCTGCGCCGGCCCGTCGGCCGTGTCGTCCAGTTCAATGCCGAGGATGAAGCGCACCTGGCGGTTCTCGTCCAGCGGACCGGCCACCGCCAGCCGCAGCGCCCGGCCGTCCGGGCGCAGGTCACCATCGCATTGCATCTGTTCATCCGACCAGTCCAGGTCCGCCTCGAGCGCACCGCGCAGGTCAGCCTCGAAGCGCGCCTGGCCATCGGCAAGGCAACCACCCGCCGCGGCGGCCGGCGTGGTCGTGGGCTTCTGCGCGCAGGCCGCAAGGACCAGCAGCGGTAGCAGCAGGATCCCGCGCATCTATTCGTAGATCGCGTAGTACTTGCGCGCCGGCTCAAGCACCTCCCAGGTGCCCGTGAACCCCGATGGCGACACGAAGGCATCGCCGGGTCCATAGGTGCGCTGCGAACCATCATCGCCGGTGACCACGATGCGGCCGGCGAGGATGTGGCAGAACTCGTGCTCGGTGAACACCACGCGCCACTTGCCCGGCTGGCATTCCCAGATGCCGGCATTGAAGTGGCCATCGGCACTGGCATACAGGTTCCAGGCACGCTGCGCCGGGTCACCGGACAGGATGCGCTCGACCGGCGGCCGCCATTCGGAAGGCTCTGGCAGCCGCGTGGTATCGAAATCCACGGCGGGCTGGAACTGCGGCAATGGGTTGCTCATCGGCGCAGTCTAACGCGCCACGGCGCCTCCCCACCTGCGGCAAGGTGGCGACAGCACATCCGATGTACCCTGCCGGCATGCGACTCGGACTCGAACACAGCTATGCCGCCCTGCCGGAGGACTTCTACACGCGCGTGCAGCCTGCGGCCGTGAAAGCCCCGCGCCTGCTGGCGTGGAATGCGCCACTGGCGGAAGAACTCGGCCTGGACGCCACGGCGCTGCAACCGGTCGCCCATGAGGTGTTCTCCGGCCAGCGCCTGCCCGAGGACGCGAACCCGATCGCAATGGCCTATGCCGGCCACCAGTTCGGCCACTTCGTGCCGGCGCTGGGCGACGGCCGCGCGCTGCTGCTGGGCGAGAAGCGCGATCGCGATGGCGTGCTGCGCGACCTGCAGTTCAAAGGTTCCGGCCGCACGCACTGGTCGCGCTCCGGCGACGGCCTGGCCGCGGTGGGCCCGATGCTGCGCGAGTTCCTGGTCAGCGAGGCCATGCATGCGCTGGGCATTCCCACCACGCGTTCACTGGCGGTGGTGGCCACCGGCGTGCAGGTGCTGCGCGAGATGCCGCAGCCGGGCGCGATCCTGACGCGCGTGGCCGCCAGCCACGTGCGCGTCGGCACCTTCGAATATTTCGCCGCGCGCGGCCAGGGCGAGCATGTGCGCACGCTGATGCAATATTGCGTCAACCGGCACGACCCGGCGCTGCGCGACGCGGGCGAGGCCATGCCGCTCGAATTCCTGCGCGCGGTCGCGGCTCGCCAGGCCGGACTGATCGCCGACTGGACCGCGGTGGGATTCATCCATGGCGTGATGAACACCGACAACATGGCCATCAGCGGCGAGACCATCGACTACGGCCCCTGCGCCTTCATGGACCATTACCACCCGGCGACGGTGTTCAGCTCCATCGACCAGCGGGGCCGCTACAGCTTCGGCAACCAGTCGACCATCGCGCAGTGGAATCTGGCGCGCCTGGCCGAATGCCTGCTGCCGCTGATGCCGGGCGGACAGGAAACCGCAGTGGCCGCGGCCACCGAGGTCATCAACGCCGTTTCCGGCCAGTTCGACGCGGCCCTGCTGCGCCGGATGCGCCGCAAGCTGGGCCTCACCACGGAGCAGGAAGGAGACACCAGGCTGGTCAGCGCGCTGCTGCAGGCCATGCAGCTGGCGCGCAGTGATTTCACGCTCACCTTCCGTCAACTGGCGGACGTCATCGAGACAGGCAGCCTGCAGGGGCTCGATGACTGGCTCGCCACCTGGCGCGCGCGTCTCGCGGCAGAGCCGATGTCGCCGGACCAGCGCAGGTCCTTGATGCGGCGGGTGAACCCCGCCTACATCCCGCGCAATCACCGCGTGGAGGCCGCGCTGACCGCTGCCGCCGATCGCGACGACCTCGATCCTTTCAACACGTTGCTCGGCCTTCTGCGCAGCCCCTTCGACGATCACCCGGGCTTCGAGGCCTGGCAGCAACCGCCGGAAGACCACGAGCGCGTGCTCGCCACCTTCTGCGGCACCTGATCGGTCACATCTTCACGCCCGGCAGTTTCGCGGCCTGCTTCACCCAGTCGGTGAACTGCCGCTCGTCGAGCGCGCCCTCGGCGATGTCGTAATAGCGCACATCGGCGTGCTTCGAGACCCCGGGCGGTGGCGGCTGCAGCGAATTGCCGCGCGTGAACATCACCTTGATGTAGCGCGTGAAGCAATGAAAGCTCAGGAACCACAGGTCATCCTGCACGCCATAGAAAGGCGAGTTCCATTTCACCGCCTTGCGCACGCCGGGCACGGCGCGCGTGATCAACGCATCGAGACGGCGGGCCAGATCCTGCTTCCAACCGGGAATGGCGGCGATGTAAGCCTGCACCGGCTCGTCTCCATAACCCTTCGCGATCTGGGGATTCTCCCCCGAAAGCAGTTTCGGCTTGCCGGCCTTCTTCTTCCGTGTCGCCATCCGCGTTGCCTCCTGCGATTGCAGTCACCGACTCTAACCCCTTCATCCCGGCAAGGACGAGCCAGGGTCCGGATCTGCCACCGCGGGTACAATGCCGCCCATGTCAAAGCCCATCATTGGCGTCCTGAACGTCTCCGACCGCGCCAGCGCCGGCGTTTATGCGGACGAACCCGGCCAGGCCTGCGTGGCGCTGCTGCGCGAATGGCTGCGCACCGACTTCGATGTCGATTACCGCATCGTGCCCGACGAGATGGATGTCATCGCCGCCGAGCTCACGCGCCAGGCGGACGAAGCCGGCTGCTGCCTGATCGTCACCACCGGCGGCACCGGCCCGGCACCGCGCGACGTCACGCCCGAAGCCACATTGCGCGTGGTCGAACGCGAGATGCCCGGCTTCGGTGAACTGATGCGCGCCACGTCATTGCAGTATGTGCCCACCGCCATCCTGTCGCGCCAGACCGCCGGCATCCGCGGTCGCACGCTGATCGTGAACCTGCCCGGCCGTCCCAAGTCGATCAAGGAAAACCTCGAAGCCGTGTTCCCGGCCATCCCCTACTGCATCGACCTGATCGGCGGACCCCGCCTGGAAACCAACGAGGCCGTCATGAAGGCCTTCCGCCCGAAAGGCGCTTGAAACGCCGTACACAATTCGTACGCAATTCGTCCCATAAAGGAATCTGCGAACAGGCCGGAACCAGCTCCGACGCCGTTGATCTGATCTATCAGATACGGACGAAAACGACCCTCAAAGGAGCTGACATGAGCGCCATCGCCCTCGCAACCCTGCTTGTACACACTGTTGCCACGCTTGCAGTGGCCATCGGCACGGCGGTGGCATCGGTCCTGACCACCCGCCACTGACCCCATCGCCGGATCCATCCGCGTCGCGGGTGGATCCGGCTTTTCTATTGCGCCGCCGCAGCGCGCACGCCCACTCCCTGGGCCTGCAATGCGGCACGGATCCGCGGTTTCGCCGCCTCCACCGTCAGACGCCCGGCCGAAAACTCTTCCGCCAGTTCAAACAGTCCCGCGTAGGCACCGGACTGGTCGCTGTTGGCCTCGACCTCCACGACGGTGTTCTGCGCCCACACTTCATCCCACACGGCCAGCACCGCATCCCAGAACCCGCGCGTTGACGCGTAATACGCATCGGCCGCATTGAAATCATCGCCTTCGATGCGTTCATAGCGCGCCACGCCATATTCACGCCCGACGAAGGGCAGCGGCGCATCGCCGACCGTGCGCTTCAGGTTGTTCTCTTCATGCAGCCAGCCGCGCGGCAGCACCGTGTGGCGGTTGGTGCCGTACAGCACCTGGTAATCCTTGCGCACCGACCATTCGCGCCGCGGCAGCGGTCGCGCGGTATCCCCGCCGATCCAGCTGGAGAAGCTGGCGTTGTGTTCCCAGCGGCCGATGCTGCCGTAACGTGGAGATTCATCCACCTGGTAGACGGTCTGCGACCACATGCCGCGACGCTCCGCCACGCTGAGTGCGCGCCGTTTCCAGCGACGACCGTCCTCGTGTTCGATCACGTATTCCGGCTCGTAGCGCCAGTCCTGCCGCCAGTGTTTGGTGACCATGGGTTCGCTGATGCGGCCATCCTGGCCCACCACCCGCATCTCCAGGATGTGCACCAGGCTGATGAAGCCCGGCTCGTCCCGGTCCACATACACCTTCTCGGTGCCCCAGGACTGGTACGGCCTCGGCCGCTCGCCATCGCCTGCGAAATTCACCACCTCGAGGAAGTCGAAAGTGACCCGATAGGTTCCGGCCATCGCAAGGATGGCGCGGCGGTCGCGCTCCTGCGCGGCAAGACCCGGTGCCTGCAGCGCCAGCCATTGCGGTGAAGGCCCGGTGGCCAGCCTGACCGGCGCGCCACGCGTGGTGCCACCCCGTGGCGCCGGCGCATCCGCACCCAGTGGCCAGGAAAAGGTGTAGCGGGAACCACGCGGCTCGGCCACCGGTTCCGCGGCCGGAACAAGGCCGCCGACCAGTGCCAGCAACAGGATCCCTGCACGAAGGATCTGCCTGTCCATGGCCCAACCTTACAACGGTTCCACGGCCATGGCAGCGGGTTATAGTGGCCGGATGCTGCTCGCGTTACTGCTGCTTCTTGCTGCCCTGGCCGCCATCTTCGCCGTTGCGCAGGTTGGCGCGTTGATCACCGTGCTGCTGCTCGGCGCCGTGCTGGCACTGGCGTATTTCCGCATGCCGCTGTGGGCCTTTTCGGTCTCCGCCACCGCGCTGATCGGCGCCTACCTGGTGTTCGGCAATGCGCCGCTGTGGTGGCAGGTGTTCCTGGTCGTGATGGTGGCCATCCTCTGGCTGTTCAACTTCCGGCCGCTGCGCAAGGCGTGGTTCTCGCGACCCTTCCTGAAGACCTATCTGCGCATGCTGCCCACCATGTCCGCCACCGAGCGCGATGCGCTCGAGGCCGGCGGCGTGTGGTGGGATGGCGAGCTGTTCACCGGCAAGCTCAACTGGGACAAGCTGCTGGGCACGCCGCCGGCGCGCCTCACCGCCGAGGAGCAGGCCTTCCTCGACGGCCCGGTGGAACAGCTCTGCGCGATGGTCGATGACTTCGACATCACGCATTACCGCGCCGACCTGCCGCCCGAAGCCTGGGAGTTCATCAAGGAGAACGGCTTCTGGGGAATGATCATCCCGAAGAAGTACGGCGGGCTGGAATTCGGCCGTTATGCGCAGTCCTCGATCCTGATCAAGCTCTGCAGCCGCAGCATCGTGCTCGGCACCACGGTGGCGGTGCCGAACTCGCTCGGCCCCGGCGAACTGCTGGTGCATTACGGCACCGAGGAACAGAAGGACTATTACCTGCCCCGCCTGGCGCGCGGCGAGGAAATCCCCTGCTTCGGCCTGACCAGCCCGGTGGCCGGCTCCGATGCCACCTCGATCACCGACACCGGCGTGGTGTGCCGTGGCCTCTACCAGGGCCGCGAAGTGATCGGCATCCGCCTGAACTTCTCCAAGCGCTACATCACGCTGGCGCCGGTGGCCACCGTGATCGGCCTGGCCTTCCGCCTCTTCGATCCGGAGCACCTGATCGGCGACGTGGAGGACATCGGCATCACCTGCGCGCTGGTCCCGCGCGACACGCCGGGCATCCGCATCGGCCGCCGCCACTTCCCGCTCAACACGCCCTTCCAGAACGGTCCCATCCAGGGCGAGGACGTGTTCGTGCCGGTGGACTTCATCATCGGCGGCACCGCGCAGGCCGGCCGCGGCTGGCGCATGCTGGTGGAACAGCTGTCGGTGGGACGCTGCATCTCGCTGCCGGCCAGCGCCACCGGCGGCGCGCTGGTGGCGGCCTGGACCAGCGGCGCCTACGCGCGCATCCGCAAGCAGTTCGGCCTGTCGGTGGGACGCTTCGAGGGCGTCGAGCAGGTCATCGCGCGCATCATCGGCAACACCTACATCATGGATGCGGCGCGCAGCGTCACCACCGGCGCCATCGACGGCGGCGAGAAGCCGGCGGTGCCGGCGGCCATCCTGAAGCTGCATGCCACCGAACTCGGGCGCGTGGTGGCCGGCGATGCCATGGATGTGCATGGCGGCAAGGGCGTGATGCTCGGCCCCCGCAACTACCTCGGCCGCGGCTGGCAGGCCTCGCCCATCGGCATCACGGTCGAAGGCGCCAACATCCTGACGCGCAACCTGATCATCTTCGGCCAGGGCGCCATCCGCTGCCATCCGTTCGTGCTGCGCGAGATGCAGGCGGCACGCAGCCCCGACGGCGCGCGCAGCGTCGATGAATTCGACCGCGCGCTGTTCGCGCACATCGGCTTCACCATCAGCAATGCCGTGCGTTCGCTGGTGATGGCGCTGACGCTGGCGCGTTTCCACAAGGCGCCGGGCGAGGGTCCGATCCGCCGCTATTACCAGCACATCGAGCGTTTTTCGGCCTCGTTCGCCTTCTGCGCCGATGTGGCGATGCTGTCGCTGGGCGGCTACCTGAAGAAGAAGGAAAGCCTCTCGGCGCGCCTCGGCGACGTGCTGTCATACCTGTACCTGGCCTCGATGGTGCTGAAGCACCACCATGACAATGGCTCGCCGCGCGAGGACCAGCCCATGGTCGAGTGGGCCTGTCGCGACCTGCTGTACCGCGCGCAGGAACAGCTGCACGGCTTCCTGCGCAACTTCCCGAACCGGCCGCTGGCCTGGCTGATGCGCGTGCTGGTCTTCCCGCGCGGTCGCACCTACTTCGCGCCCGGCGACCGGCTCGGCGCGCAGCTGGCGCAGATCGCAATGGAGCCCGGCGCGGCGCGCGACCGGCTGTGCCGCCATGCCTTCCGCAGCAACGTGGCCGGCAATCCGCTCGGCGAGCTGCAGGAGGCGCTGAAGTTGGCGCTGCGCGCCGAACCGGTGGAACGCAAGCTGCGCGTCGAGGGCGTGAAGTCCGGCCGCATCAAGGCGCTGGACATGCCTTCGCAGATCGCAGAGGGCGAACGACTCGGCATCCTGACCGCCGAAGAGGCCGCCCTGCTGCTCGACTATGATGCGAAAATCATGCGCATCATCAATGTCGATGATTTCGCGCCCGCCGACCTGCCGGCCGGGCCGGACCGCAATTGAACTGCAAAGGGGAGTCAGACGAATGAACATCAGGACGATCACGGCCGCCGCCGCGACGCTGGCGCTGCTGGCCGCGTGCTCGAAGGCACCGGAAGCGGAAACCACGGCCGCCGCCGAAGCCGACCACGCCGGGCACGACACTGCCGCCATGTCCCTGCCGCGCACGCCTGCGCCGGCCGGCGCGCGGGTGTTCATCGTCAGCCCGAAGGATGGCGACACGGTGAGCTCACCGGTGCGCGTGGTGTTCGGCATCGAGGGCATGGGCCTGGTGCCGGCCGGCGAGGTGAACCCGAACGCCGGCCACCACCACCTGCTGGTGGACACCGACCTGGCCAACCCGGGCGTGCCCATTCCCACCGATGCCAACCACCTGCACTACGGCAAGGCGCAGACCGAGGCCGAGGTCGAACTGGCGCCGGGCTCGCACACGCTGCAGCTGGTGCTGGGCGATCACCTGCACATCCCGTTCGACCCGGTGATTGCGTCGGAAAAGATCACCATCACCGTCAACTGATCCTGCTGCGGGACGCGGCGCCAGCCGCGTCCCCACGACGCCATGTACCTGTCGTTCTACGGCCTGGGCGAAAAACCCTTCTCGATCACGCCCGACCCGCGCTACCTGTACCTGGGCGGCCGCCACGCCGAGGCACTGGCGCACCTGCTGTATGGCGTGACCGAGGCCGGCGGGTTCATCCAGCTCACCGGCGAGGTGGGCACCGGCAAGACCACGATGATCCGCTCGCTGCTGGCGCGGCGCCCGGACAACACCGAGATCGCGCTGGTGATCAATCCCAGCATGGACGTCGGCGAGTTCCTGCTGACGCTGTGCGAGGAGCTCGGCATCCTGATGCCCGACGAGGCCGTCGGCAGCGTCAAGGACCAGATCGACATCCTCAACCGCCACCTGCTGCGCGCGCATGCGCAGGGCAAGCGGGTGGTGCTGATCATCGATGAAGCGCAGACCCTGTCGCGCGAAGTGCTCGAGCAGGTCCGCCTGCTGACCAACCTCGAGACCGAAACACAGAAGCTGCTGCAGATCATCCTGATCGGCCAGCCCGAACTGCGCGAGATGCTGGCGCGCAATGACCTGCGGCAGCTGGCGCAGCGGATCACCGGCCGCTACCACCTCGATCCACTGTCGCGCGAGGAGACCGCGGCCTATGTGCGCCATCGCCTGCGCATCGCCGGCGCCACGCAGGAGATCTTCACGCGCGGCGCGCTGGCCGAACTGCACCGGCAGAGCGGCGGCATTCCGCGCCTGATCAACATCATCGGTGACCGCGCGCTGCTCGGCGGCTACACCGAGGACCGGCACCAGCTCGGCGCCGCCCATGTGCGTCGCGCGGCCGGCGAGGTGTTCGGGCGGCGCGTGCAGCCGGCCTGGCTGCCGTGGACCGCGGCGATCGCCACGGCGGCACTGGTCAGCCTGTGCACCTGGCTGGTGTGGGCGAAGATGAGCGATCTGCGCCCCGACATCGACATCGCATCCAGCACGGCGCCGGCTGAAGCGAACATCGAAGCCGCACCCGCACCCGCGGAGCCCGCGGCTGCCGCGCCGCCCCCGGAACTGGCGCAGGTGCTGCAGGATGAAGGCGAGCCTGCCGCCGCCGAAGGCGCCTGGCAGCGGCTGTTCGGCCTGTGGAACGTGCAGTACACATCCGGCAGCGAAACCGCCTGCGTGCAGGCCTTGCGCCAGGGCCTGGAATGCCTGGAACTGCAGGGCGACCTCGCCGAACTGCGCCGCTTCAACCGTCCTGCCATCCTGACGCTGCGCGATGACGCCGGCGCGCTGCACGATGCCGTGGTGGCGCAGCTGCATGATGACCAGCGCCTGCGGCTGCTGATCGGCGAAGGCTCCTACGACATCGATCCGGAAGATCTCGAGCAGCGCTGGGACGGCCGCTTCGTGCTGCTGTGGAAGCCGGCGCAGCTGGATACGCGCAATCTCGCGCTCGGCATGTGGGGCGAGACCGTGCGCAACCTGCGCATCCGCCTCAATGCCTGGGCCGGCCGCCGCGGTGAACCGCTCCTGTTGCCCGACGATCCGGATTTCTTCGACGAGGAGCTGGAACTGCGCGTGATGGATTTCCAGCAGCGCCATGGCCTGGTTGTCGACGGCATCGCCGGCGCGCGCACGCAGGCCGTGCTTGATGCCATGGTGCCCGGACCCGACACGCCGCTGCTGACCGCGGCGGCCGTGCAGTAGGCGCAAGCGATGTCCTTCATCCTCGATGCATTGAAGAAGGCCGAAGCCGAACGCCACCAGCGTGTGGCGCCGGTACTGATGGATGCGCGCATCACGCCGCCCCGACGCGGCCTGCCGGCGTGGGCCTGGGTGCTGGGCGCGGTGCTGCTGGTGAACCTGGTGCTGCTGGGAGTCGTGTTGTGGCGGTCGCCGGCTGCGCCGGCCGGGCAACCTGCATCCGCGGATGCCGCCGGTGTCGCGGCACCCACGCCCGCCACCGCCGCCAGACCGCCGACGCCGGCGCCGACGCCGACGCCCGCAACACCTGCGGCACCAGCCCTGCCCGGCGCCACACCGGTCACGCCGTCTGCATCGGTCACGCCACCGGCACTGCCCGCCTCGGCGCGTGCGCCCGTCGTAACACCGGCCTTCGATGCCCTGCCCACGCTGCACGAACTGCGTGCCAGCGGTGTGTCACTCCCCGACCTGCAATTGCAGCTGCATGCCTGGAGCCCGGAAGCCTCGGAGCGTTCGGTATTGCTGAACGGCCAGCGCCTGCGCGAAGGGGAATACACGCCCAATGGCGTGAAGCTGGAGCGCATCACGCCCGACGGCGTGGTGCTCGAGGCGTCGGGCCGCAGCTTCCGCCTAGAAACCGGCCCCTGACGAGGCCGGCTCCTTATTCGGCGATGTACCAGCGCTCGTCGACCTGCTCGACGATCCACTGCCGGTAGGGCAGCCCCGCGCCGGAAAGGTCGAACACCGCGCGCGTGCCCGCGTATTCAAAACGGGGCTGGCGCGACTTCGCCAGCCGGATCGCGGCGATTGTCTGCTCGCGCAGCGCCTCGCGGCTCTCGCAGGCACTGATCAGCGTGCGCAATGCACGCGTGCCGGTGGTGCGGCGGAAGTTCGGGCTCATCTGCTTCTCGTAATAGTTGTCGCAGCGCCCGGCCTGGAGGCTGGCGATCGCATCATCGAACAGCTTCACCATGCCGGGCGGCAATGCGACGGCAGCGGGAGCAGGCGCTTCGCCCGACTCTCCGTCGGTGGACGCGGCGCGCGCGGTCCGGGTCGCCGGTGCCTCGACGCGCGTGCGTCCGGCGCGCAGGTCATCGATCTGCGCCTGCAGTTCCAGCGGCAGCGCCGCCTTCCAGTCCTTGCCCCACGGCACGATCGAGACCAGCACCGGCACGCGCACGTCGCCCAGCTCCTCCGGCGGGATCAGCCGTCCCACCATGTGCACCATGCCGCCGCGATCCTTCACCGCTTCGATCCAGTCCACCTTGCGGAAGTTGCGCGCGCCGAACTGCAGCCGCTGCGCCAGCGTGGCGAAGAAGGTGTGCGGCGTGAGCCGCTCGATGTCGGACAACGGCATGCCTTCGCCGAACAGGCGCGAGCGGACCAGGCTGCCGCCGCGATCGGCCTCGAGGCGCATCTCGTCCACCAGCCGCGTGCGCAGCTGCACCAGTTCATCCTCGAGGATGGCCATCGCCATGCCCTGCGCATCACCGCGCGACAGCGCGCGCAGGTATTCCTCCGCGGCGCGCTGCTGCGAGCTGGTGCCCGCGGCCAGCGCCGGTGCCGCGGCCGCCAGCCAGCCGGCACAGAGCAACAGCATCAATGTGATCGACTTCACGTTGCGCATCAGCATGCATTCCTTACATAAACAGGGCTTGGCGACCGGTTTCACAGAATGCGAATGTCGCCATCCGCAAAGGTTGTACCGGGCGCAGCGCGCCGTAAAGTCCGTTCATACCACATTGGGGCAGGTACGCCCCTTCCTGACCACCTTCTTGCGCTGGAGACGGACTTGACAGCTAGTCCCAAGGTTCGCGGCGAACGACCGCCGGTCCAGGTGGGGCGCCAGGCAGGCGCCGGACGGACCCTTGTCGCAATGACGCACGACCCGACGCTGGTCGCGGCCCTGCAGGAATTGTCGGGCAACGGCATCACGTGTGAAATCGTCGAGGACCTGCGCGCGCTGGCCGACCAGCTGATGCAGCAGGAGGATGTCGTGGCGCTGCTGGATGCGCAGGCACTGGGCGTGCCCGCGGATGCCGCCGTCGACGCCATCAAGAACCAGTTCCCCGAGGCCATGCTGATGGTGGCCGGCCATGCCGCCGAGCAGAACATGCTCGCCACGCGCATCGCCGAGCAGAAGGTATTCCGTTTCGTGCACAAGCCGGCGTCGACGCAGCGCCTGAAGCTGTTTGTCGAGGCCGCCTCGCAGCTGGGCGATCGCCAGGTGGCGCAGGCCGCGCAACCGGCGCAGGCCGGCGCGGGCGCCGGCCGCCCGGCCGACGGCAGCGGTTCGATGCTGCCCATCCTCGCCGGCATCGCCGGCGCGGCCGTGCTCGCCATCGGTGGCTGGATGCTGATGCGCAAGGACGAAGCGCCGGTCGCAGCGGTGAATGCAACCGCGGCGCAGCCGACCCCTCCTGAATTCAACGCGGCGCTGGAGCGGGCGGAGCGCGCGTTCGCGGCCGGCGCCTTCGTGGCCGCCGACGGCAGCAGTGCCGCCGAGCTCTATCGCGAAGCCCTGCGCATCGTGCCGGGCCACGATGCGGCGACCAAGGGATTCGACCAGTCCATCGAACGCGCGCTGGCCGGCGCCGAGCAGGCATTGCTGGGCGGCCAGCTGGAGCAGGCGCGCGTCAGCGCCGAACTGCTGCGCCTGATCGTGCCGGACAACTCGCGCCTCGCCTTCCTGAACACCCAGATCGAGCGCGAGCTGGCGCGGCTGAATGCCGACGCCACGCAGCGCCAGGCACTCGACGCGCAGCGGGCACAGATCCGCGCCGCGGTGGCCGAGGTGGAGCAGCGCATTGACGCCGGCTCCCTGATCGAACCTGCGAACGACA
The DNA here is from genome assembly GCA_964396335.1 of uncultured Steroidobacteraceae bacterium. Taxonomy (GTDB): domain Bacteria; phylum Pseudomonadota; class Gammaproteobacteria; order Steroidobacterales; family Steroidobacteraceae; genus ZC4RG30. The sequence goes on from CAYNEX010000003.1 coordinate 14,978, forward strand.
GCGCCGTGGTGCGCTTCCGCGAAGCACAGAGCATCGGCGGCGGTGATCCGCTGGTGCGCGGCGCGCGGGATGCGCTGGTGGGAGCGCTGCTCACCGCCGCCGACCGCGAGCTCAGCGCCGACCGGGCGCTGGAGGCGCGCCGCTTTGTCGAGGCCGCCGGCACCGTCAACAGCAGCGCGCCCGGCCTCGATTTCGTGCGCAGGCGCATCGATGAGGCGCTGCTGCAGCTGGCTGCGCGGAGCATCACGCCGGCGGTCACCGCGCCGGCCGTCGTGGCGCCGGCCGTGGTGACCACGCCGCCCGCTGCATCCAGCCCGCCCTCCCAGCAGCCCACTGCCGCGCAGCCGACGCCGCCTCCGGCAGCGGCCGCAACGCCCACGTCTCCGGCGACCGCCACGGCGGCCTCGACCGACGGCAACGTGGTGGTCTCTGCCAATTCGCTGCGCCCCGTGCGCCGCGTGGCGCCGGACTATCCGCAGCAGGCGCTGCAGAACCTGGTTTCCGGCTGGGTGGAACTGGAATTCACCGTCGCAAAGGACGGCAGCGTGCGCGACGTGACCGTGCTCGATTCAGAGCCCGGCCGCACCTTCGACGCCGCCGCCGTGGCCGCATTGCGCCGCTATCGCTACGAGCCGGTGCAGCTCGACGGTGTGCCGGTGGAGCAGCGCGCGCGCCTGCGCATGCGTTTCGCCGCACAGGACAATCGTTGACGTCCCGCAGGTCCTCATCCGCACGCCTGCTGGTGGTGGCCGATGACGGCCAGACCGGCCGCTGGCTGCAGCACCGCGTCGAAGCCCTCGACGACGGCCACGAAACCGAACTCGAGGACGCCATCGCCTTCGAGCGGCGGCTCGCCACCACCTCCGGTGCGGGACTGGACGCGCTGCTGGCCGTGCTCGACTTCGCGCCGGACGCGCGGGGCGCAAGCTTTGAATTCATCGACCGCGTGCTGGGGATTCCCGACATGCCACCGCTGCTCGTTGTGGCACTGAACGGCGATGAGCGCTCCGCGGTCGCCGCGATGAAGCGCGGCGCCGCCGATTACCTGCCGCGCACCGCGCTCGATGCCGCGCTGCTGTCCGGGGCCATCGCGGCCGCGCGCCGCTCGCAGCGCCGCCGCGACCAAGGCGGGCGCATGCGCTCCGCCCCGCAGGTCGCCTTGCCGGCGCCACTGAAGGTGCCGCGCGACCTGATCCCGCGCTACACATTGCTCGACACGCTGGGTGAGTCGGTGCGCGCCACCGTCTACCTGGCGCACAGCGCCGCGCTGAACCGCAATGTCGCGCTGAAAGTCAGCCACGTGGTCGAGGACGAGGCGCCGCAGTTCGCGCGCGAGTTCGAGACCGTCGGCATGATGCGCCATCCCGGCGTGGTCGACATCTTCGACTACGGCATGCACGAGGGCCGCGAGTTCATCGCGATGGAATATTTCCCCTGCGGCGACCTGAAGGCGCGCCTGCAGAACCCGGTGTCCGAGCGCGAGGCGCTGGATTACCTGGAACGCATTGCCGAGGCACTGGCCGCCGTGCATGCGGAGGGCATCCTGCATCGCGACCTGAAGCCGCCGAACATCATGCTGCGCGAGGACGGGCAGGTGGTGCTGATCGACTTCGGCCTGGCGCGCAACCTCGGCCACGGCACGCAGAGCACCCGCGCCGGCGTGCTGCGCGGCTCGCCCTATTACATGAGCCCCGAACAGGCGCAGGGCATCGACCTCGACAGGCGCAGTGACCTGTACAGCCTCGGCGTGATCTTCTTTGAACTGCTGACCGGCTCCAAGCCCTACCTCGGCAACTCTGCCATCGAGGTGCTGCAGCAGCATGTGAATGGCAGTGTGCCGGTGCTGCCCGGGCCCTTCGCGCACCACCAGGCGCTGCTCGAAGGCATGCTTGCGAAGGACCGCGACGACCGCTTCCCGGATGCGAACGACCTGCTCGCCTCGTTGCGACAGCAGTCCGCCGCCTGACCGGTCATGCGCATCCAGCCCGACGCGGACCTGGCATCACTGCTGCTGGGACTCGGCCGCACGGTCGTCCTGCAGCTGGACGCGCAGCTGCAGCTGCTCGGCACGCACAATCCGGCGCTGCTGGAGGAATGGCGCGAGGCCGCCGCCCATCGCGACACACCCGGCGACCTGCGCACGCTGCTTGAAGACCTGATGGCGCCCCTGCGCGCCCGCGACCTGCTGGCGCACATCGAGATCAGTGCGCCGGACATCGGCCCGGCGGGGCTGTACCTGGGCGTCGCGCCACTGCGCGAACCGCGCGGCGGCACCCTGCAGCGCCATGTCGCGATCAGCCTGCATCCACAGGCCGACGGAGGCCGGCTGCTGGTGCTGCGGGACGTCTCGTCGCTGGCCGGACTGCAAGGCACGCTGGCCGAAACGCAGCTGGCGCTGGACTCGGCGATGGCGGCGCTGCGCACGCCGGTGCGGGCGCTGCGACTGTTCCTGGCCTCGGTGCATGCTTCCATCAGCGCCATCCGCCTGACCCTGCGCCTGCCGGCGCGCGACGAGGCCGCATTGCGTGACAAGCTGGCGCGGCTGCACGCCACGGTGGCGCAGCTGGATGGCGAAGCGCAGGCACTGAACCTCACCACCATCCAGGATGCCTGCCAGGCGCTGATGACCAGGCTCGACAGCCTGATGGAGCGGGAAGGCATCAGCGGCGACGCGCTGCTGCCCCTCGCCGCAATGGTGGATCGCATCGCCGCGGCCGCCGACACACTGTGGCGCGTCGAGGCCCAGCGTCACATCGACCAGGAGAACACCAGCGCACCGGCGCGCCCGACCGCGCGTCGCAAGCCGGACTGGACTTTTGCCTCCGAACGCCGCTGGACCAGTTTCCTGCGCCATCGCGGCGATGAACTGGGCGTGATCGTGAACCTGCGCATGCAGGGAGCCGCGCACGTTCCCACGTCATTGCGTGTCAGCATCGATGAACTGCTGCAGCACATCCTGCGCATCGCGGTCGAACACGGCATCGAGACGCCCGAGGAAAGACTCAACGCGGGCAAACCGGCCAGCGCGACCATTGAAGTCCGGTACGAACCGCTCACCGCCGGCCAGTTGCGCATGACCGTGCGTGATGACGGGCGCGGTCGCGGTCCCGGGCTGACCTTCCTGCGCCGCGCGGTCACGCGGCTTGGCGGCCAGCTTGCAGCAGCCACGCGCCCCGGTGAATACACCGAATTCGTGATCGACCTGCCGCATGAAGCGAAGGTGGAAACCGCCACGCGCAGCGCTTCATCGTAAGCATTGCGCACATTCACGTGTAGGGATGGACTGACTCTCACGTCGTTGCGTCAACAGCTGCACGGGCATTGCTTGACAAAGCACACAGTGCGCGAGTGCAATGCGTCAACCACTCGGGTGAGGGACGCATGCACCTCGTCGATACAACGCTGTTCTACTCACCCACCAGCGGCGGCGTCAGGAGATACCTCACCGCCAAACACAGCTGGTCGCTCCAGCAGCCGAACATCACCCACAGCCTCGTCGTGCCCGGCGAAACCACGCGCCTGCAGCGCGGTGATGTGTCGACACTGCGCGGTTACAAGGTGCCCGGCACCTTCAATTACCGCCTGCCGTTGTCGCCGCGAAGCTGGAAGCAGATGCTGCACCAGCTTGAGCCCGACCTGATCGAAGCCGGCGACGCCTTCCATCCGGCCTGGTGCACGCTCGATGTGGCACGCGCGCGCGGCATCCCGGCGGTGGCGTTCTTCCACTCGCACCTGCCGCGGATCATCGGCATCCGACTGGGCAGGACGATGGGACGCGCCACCGGGCGTTACCTGCGCTGGCTGTACGAGCAGTTCGACCTGGTGTTCGCACCCAGCCGCGTGATGATCGAAGTGCTGCGCGGTCTCGGGCTCGGGAATGTCGCACTGCAACCGCTGGGAGTGGATACCTCCATCTTCCATCCCTCGAAACGCGGCACGCAGCTGCGCAACAGGCTGGGCCTGGCGCCGGAGGTGCGCCTGCTGGCCTATGCGGGGCGCTTCTCCGCCGAGAAGAACATCCACGTGCTGTTCGATGCCTTCCAGCGCCTCGGCAATGGCTATCACCTGCTGCTGGTGGGCGGCGGTGAGTTCCAGCGGCCGGCACCGAACATCACGCGCATCCCCTACCACCGTGACAGCAACGAGCTGGCCCGCACGCTGGCTTCGGCCGATGCACTGATCCACGCGGGCACGGCCGAGACCTTCGGCCTGGTGGTGCTCGAGGCGATGGCCTGCGGCCGTCCGGTGGTGGGCGTGCGCGCCAACGCCGTGGCCGAACTGGTGGACGACACCGTCGGCATCACGGCCAGCGCCGCCGATGGCGAGCTGATGGCGCGCGCGGTGCGCGAACTGTACGACCGCGATATCGAGGCGCTGGGGCAGGCCGCGCGCGCACGCGTCGAGGCCCGGTTCTCGTGGGACCGGGCCCTGCAGCAACAACTGGCGCTTTACGAGGCTTTGATCGAGAAGAAACGCACGGTGCCGGCCGGCTGGGTCACGGCCAGGCCGCGGCCATCCGGCGACCAGCAGATCGTGCCGGCGGGGCCGTCGAGGAGCTGAATGTCCAGCGCGCTGCGGGTGGCCTTGCCGGGCCGCCACAGCGCCACGCGCCAGTCGCGCCCCGCAGACAGCAGCAGCGCACCGCCGGGCTGGAAGCGCAGCGCCTCGATGCGATCCTCATGGCCATTGAGCTGCAGCGGTTCGCTGCCCTCCGGGCCCTTGCCGCCGAAATCCCACACCACGATCGAGCTGGCGCCACTGGATGCCGTGGCGAGGTAGCGGCTGTTGCCGCTCCAGGTGGTGTGTTCCACCTTGCCCTCATAGCCGCTCATGCGCGAACGCTTGCGGTTGTTCAGGTGGCGGAAGTTCACCGTGCCATCGGCCAGGCCGCTGGCGGCGATGCGGTTGTCGGGCGACAGCGCCAGCGTCAGCGGCGTGCCTTCGATGACCAGCGCCTCGATGGCCAGTGAGTCGACGCGATCCACATACAGCGCGCCATGGCCGGCTGCCAGCAGTTCATCGCGGCCGCGCCAGGCCAGGTGCGACAGCACGACCTCATGCCCTTCAAGCTTCGCGACCTCGGTGCCCTCGGCGTCGAAGACCAGCGCATCGCGGCCGGAGGCGAATGCCAGCCGTTGTCCGTCGCCACGCCAGGCCAGGCCCGCCGGCCAGCGCGGCGAACGATGCAGCGTCTTCGGATTGCCGGGGGCGTCCGTGTCCCACAGCCGCACGGCACCGTCCTGTCCGGACACGGCCAGCATCGACCCTTTCGGCTGCCACGCCAGTTCAAGCACTCCGGGGAAATGCTCGCCGAAGCGCGTGCATTCACCGCTCTGGCGGTCGATGCGATAAAGACCGCCCTCGCCGCCCCCCACCACCAGCGCGCGGCCATCCGGTGACCACGCCAGCGCGGCGGGAAAATCCTCGACCTGCACCACTGGTCCGGCGACCAGCATCGCGCCCTCGCCGCTCATCAGGCCACGCAGCCGAGGAAGCCGTTCAGCAACTCCTCGCGATCGAGGTTGCGGCCGATGAACACCACCTGGCTGGCGCGCGGCGCATCGCCCCACGCGCGCTCCGGACGGCCATCGAACATCATGTGCACGCCATGGAAGATGTAGCGGCGCTCATCACCCTTGATGTTCAGCACGCCCTTCATGCGCAGGATGTCCTCGCCGTGTGCCTGCAGCAGCCACGACAGCCAGTCGTTGACCTTGCGGGCATCAAGCGCGCGCGACTCCTCGATGCCGATGGAGCGGATCTCCGCGTCGTGGTGATGCGAGGCGAAGGCCAGTTCGGCGGCAGCCTGTGTCGGCAGCGCAATGCCGAACTCGGCCGGCGCGTGCTCGACGAACAGCGCGTAGGCGCCGGGCCTGTCGACGTCGATGCACCACTGGCCGCCCATGCACTGCATCTGCAGCGCGAAGGGTGACTCACCGGGCGCGAGGTGATCACCGCTTTCCAGCTGGCGCGGCTTTTCGGCGAACACGCGCACGGCCGGTTCGACCGCAGCCGTCAGCGCCTCGCGCGTGGCGGCCGGCAGCGGCAGCAGCGCGATCTTCAGCGCGCCATGGTCGTGGCCGTGGTGGTCATGGCCGTGATCGTGGTCATGCCCCGCATGCGGGCCGGCGGCGCGCAGGATGTTGCGTCCCGCCGGCAGCTCGTACGCACCGGCCCACTCGAAGGGGTATTGCGGCTCCAGGAAGCGGCTGTCGAAGGCCAGCGCCCGGTCCAGGTCGAAGGCGCCGAGGCCCAGCACCACCTCGACCGGCACTGCCGCATTGACCGCGCGGTGGATCTTCGCCGTGCCGTTGATGCCGCGGATCTTCTGCTCGATGCGCGCCAGCTCCGGCTCGCCCACCAGGTCGGTCTTGTTCAGGATCACCACGTCGGCGAAACCCACCTGGATGGCCGGCTCCTTCAGCTCGGTCAGGTGCTGCTCGAAATGCCGCGCGTCGACCAGCGTGACGATGGCGTCGACCACGAACTGGTCGCGCAGGTCGTCATCGAGGAAGAAGGTCTGCGCCACCGGGCCGGGGTCGGCCATGCCGGTGGTCTCGATCAGCACATGGTCGAAGCGGTCGCGCCGCTTCAGCAGCTGGCCCAGCACGCGGATCAGGTCACCGCGCACCGTGCAGCAGATGCAGCCATTGCTGGTCTCGAAGATTTCCTCTTCGGCGCCGATGACCAGCTGGTGGTCCACGCCCACCTCGCCGAACTCGTTCTCGATCACGGCAATGCGCTTGCCATGCTGTTCGGAGAGGATGCGGTTCAGCAGCGTGGTCTTGCCGGCGCCGAGGAAGCCGGTGAGCACCGTGACCGGGATGCGTGCGGGCTGGTTCATGTCAGGCTCCCGGCGGCGGTATCCATCTCCCACACCGTCACTTCGCAGTCACGGTGCAGCCAGAAGCCCGCGCCGAGGTGGCGGAAGGACTTCTTCAGCTCGCGGCGGTACCACGCGCCGGTGCGCAGGCTCACCGCCGGGTCGGTGCGGGACTGGTCGCAGTTCTCTTCCCAGTCTTCCTTGGTCAGCACGCCGAAATACAGCAGGCCGCGGCAGACGCGCGCCAGGTTCGCCAGCGCGCGGCGGGTCTGCTTCGCGTCCAGGTACTGCAGCACGTCGTAGCAGATCACCAGGTCGTACCGGCCCTTGCGGCTGAAGTCCTGGATGCCGCCGTGGATCCAGCCATAACGCTTGCACAGGTATTCACTGACCTCGAGCCCGGTATAGGTGGCGCGCGGGATGGCGCGGCGCAGCGGAGCCCGCAACAGGCCCACGCCGCAGCCGGCGTCGAGGATGCTGCGCACCGGCAGCCCGAGGTGGTCGGCCATCGCGGCAATCAACCTGCCGCGGGCATTCATTTCGGCGCGGTTGGTCACCGCGGTGCGCGGATCCTCGTAGAACCGCTGGTAGTAAGCCCGGTCAAACTGCTCTGTCATTCCTTTACCATAGGCGCTTATGCCCGCCCCTTCCCCACGCGTCGGATTCGTCAGCCTCGGCTGTCCCAAGGCGCTCGTCGATTCGGAGCGCATCCTGACGCAATTGCGCATCCGCGGCTACGAGATTTCACCCAGCTACGAGGCCTCCGACCTCGTGGTCGTGAACACCTGCGGCTTCATCGACTCGGCCATCGACGAGTCGCTTGAAGCCATCGGCGAGGCCATCGATGCCAACGGCAAGGTGATCGTCACCGGCTGCCTCGGCGCCAACCCGCAGCGCATCCTCGACGCGCACCCGAAGGTGCTGGCCGTCACCGGACCGCATGCCACGGAGCAGGTGCTCGAGGCGGTCGATCGCCACCTGCCGCGCCCGCACGATCCGTTCACCGACCTCGTGCCGCCGCAGGGCATCCGCCTCACGCCGCGTCATTATGCCTACCTGAAGATTTCCGAAGGCTGCAACAACCGCTGCACCTTCTGCATCATCCCGGCGCTGCGCGGCCGGCTGGTATCGCGGCCGCTGGAGTCGGTGCTCGGCGAGGCACAGCGGCTGGTGGCTGCCGGCGTCAGGGAACTGCTGGTGATCTCGCAGGACACCAGCGCCTACGGCGTGGACCTGCGCTACCAGTCCGCCAGCTTCGCCGGCGCCGAGTACCAGACGCGCTTCCTCGACCTGGCGCGCGCACTGGGCGGCTTCGGCGTGTGGGTGCGCCTGCACTACGTGTATCCCTACCCGCACGTGGATGACGTGCTGCCATTGATGGCCGAAGGCAAGGTGCTGCCCTACCTCGACATCCCCTTCCAGCACGGCAGCCCGTCGGTGCTGAAGCGCATGCGTCGTCCGGCGCATGCCGAGAACACGCTCGATCGCATCCACGCCTGGCGCAAGGCCGTGCCCGACCTCACCCTGCGCAGCAGCTTCATCGTCGGTTTCCCCGGCGAGACCGATGCGGAGTTCGAGGAACTGCTGCAGTGGCTGGAAGCGGCCGACCTCGACCGCGTCGGCTGCTTCAAGTATTCACCGGTGGATGGCGCCACCGCCAATGACATCCCCGGCGCGGTGCCGCCGGAGGTGATGGATGAGCGGCATGCGCGTTTCATGGAAAAGGCCGCGCGGATCTCCGAACGGCGCATGGCCGCGAAGGTGGGCAAGGAGATTCAGGTGCTCGTCGACCATGTCGATGGCAACAAGGCCGTCGGCCGTGGCCCGGGCGACGCGCCGGAGATCGACGGCGTGGTGAACATCCGCAAGGCCAGGGGATTGAAGCAGGGCGATTTCGTGCGCGTGCGCATCACGGCGGCGGGCACCTATGACCTGCAGGGTGAGCTGCTGGCCTAGGCGCGCGTTCCGCTGCTTGCGCGCAGCCGCTCCACGCGGGCGCGCAAGGCCTGCGCAAGGCCCTCATCCGGCACCAGTCCGAATACATCGCGCAGGACGCCAAGAAGTTCTTCCGCGCCGCTCAACACGCGGCGCGTCGACCTGGCACCACCTTCATGGAAGGCCAGTTCCAGTCCGCGCAGCGCATGACGGCCGCGCGGGTCGGCGCGCGAGAGCATCAGCGACTGCGTGAAATGCGAGGCCGGATCCACGCACAGCTGGAAGTTGGCGGCCTCGAAATCGATCGGCCATTGCGGCTGCAGGTCGAAGCGGTACATCGGCAGCCATTCGCCGCGGATCTGCACCGACAGCAGGCGGTCACCGTCCAGGGAAGTGAGGCGGAAGCGATCATGCCCGACCTGCTGCGGACCTGTGTCCTCCAGGTCCAGCACGCCGGTGATGCCCTGGCCGCCAAACCCCACATCCGCCAGCCAGTTGCGCCCGTCGGCGCGGACCAGCAGCGCCCGGTGCGTGCGCGGCGTGACGGCCTTTTCATCCCGCCCCCACAGCACACGGCCGGCCAGGTCGGTCACTTCGAACCCGAGGGCACGCAAGGCGCTGCCCAGCAGCAGGTTCTGCTCGAAGCACCAGCCGCCGCGGCGGGCGTGCACCAGCTTGCCGAGCACCTCGTCGAGCTGCAGGCTGACCCGCCGGCCGACAAAGGCATCCAGGTTCTCGAACGGGATGGACTGCGCGTGCGCGCGCGCCACCGAAGAGACGGCATCGACGCTGCCGCCTGGCGCGGCATCGATGCCGATCCGCGCCAGGTACGCCGCCAGGCCAGCAGCGTCCAGCTGCATCACTCGACAGTCACGCTCTTGGCCAGGTTGCGCGGCTGGTCGACGTCCGTTCCGCGCAGGATCGCGGCGTGGTAGGCCAGCAGCTGCAGCGGCAGCGTGTAGATCACCGGCGCCTGGAAATAGGTGACATGCCGCGGCATCTGGATGACGTGCACGCCCTCCGAAGGCTCGATGCCCGATTCCGGATCGGCGAACACGTACAGCTCGCCGCCGCGCGCGCGCACCTCCATCAGGTTCGACTTCAGCTTCTCGAGCAGGTCGTTGTTCGGTGCCACGGCGACGATGGGCATGTTCGCATCCACCAGCGCCAGCGGTCCGTGCTTCAGCTCGCCGGCCGCATAGGCCTCGGCATGGATGTACGAGATCTCCTTCAGCTTCAGCGCGCCTTCCATCGCGATGGGATGCAGCGCGCCGCGGCCGAGGAACAGCGCATGGCTCTTGTCGGCGAATCGCTCGGCCAGGGCGCGCACCTCCGGATCAAGCGCCAGCGTCTTTTCGACCAGCCCCGGCACCTGCACCAGCGTCTCGACCAGGCGACGCTCGCGCTCGGCATCCGCGCCATGGGTCTTGGCCAGCGCGATCACCAGCAGCGACAGCGCGGTGATCTGGGTGCTGAACGCCTTGGTGGAGGCAACGCCGATCTCCGGACCGGCGCGCGTCAGCAGCACCAGGTCGGATTCGCGCACCAGTGAACTCTCCGGCGCATTGCAGATCGCCAGCGCGGCCAGGTAGCCGCTCTTCTTGGCGATGCGCAGCGCCGCCAGCGTGTCGGCGGTTTCGCCGGACTGCGAGATGGTGACGAACAGCGCATTCTTCGGTACCACCGCATTGCGGTAGCGGTATTCGCTGGCGATCTCGACGCGACAGGGAATGCGGCAGATCTGTTCGATGAAATACTGCGCCACGACGCCGGCGTGATAGCTGGTGCCGCAGGCGACGATGCGCACGTATTCGACGCGCGGGAAGATCTCCGCAGCCTGCGGGCCGAACGCGGCCTCGAGCAGGCGGCCATTGGCCACGCGCTCCTGCAGCGTGTTCGCGACCGCCAGCGGCTGCTCGTGGATCTCCTTCAGCATGTAGTGCGCGTACGGCCCCTTTTCGGCCGCGGCCGCCGACAGTTCGCTGACCTTCACCGCGCGCTCGACGCTGTTGCCCTCGGCATCGAGCACGCGCACGCCGTCCCGGCGCACATCGGCTACGTCGCCCTCTTCGAGGAACATGAAACGGCGCGTCACCGGCAGCAGCGCGGCGACGTCGGAAGCCACGAAGTTCTCCTCGTCACCCAGGCCGATCACCACCGGGCAGCCCATGCGGGCCAGGATCAGCCGGTCCGGCGAGCGCTCATCGAGCACCACCAGCGCGTAGGCGCCCTCCAGTTCGGTCACCGTGGCGCGCACGGCCTGGAACAGGTCGGCCTGCGACTGCAGGTGCCAGTGGATGCGATGCGCGATCACCTCGGTGTCGGTCTCGGAGGTGAACTCGTAACCGCGCGCGATCAGGTCGGCGCGCAGTTCCTCATGGTTCTCGATGATGCCGTTGTGCACGATGGCGAGGCCATCGCGCGAGATGTGCGGATGCGCGTTGCGTTCGCTGGGGGCGCCGTGGGTGGCCCAGCGCGTGTGCGCGATGCCGGTGCCGCCATGCGCGGGTTCATTGTCCAGCGCCTCCTGCAGCATGCGCACCTTGCCCACGGTGCGCCGGCGCGAGACCTTGCCGGAGCCATTGATCACCGCCAGGCCGGCCGAATCGTAGCCGCGATATTCCAGGCGCCGCAGCCCCTCGATCAGCACCGGCACGATGTCCCGCTGTGCCACAGCCCCGACGATTCCACACATGTGAGTTCTGCTCCCTCAGGAAGATTGCTTTTTCACGGGCCGTTGCCAGCCTTCGATGGTGACCTGGCGGCCACGCGCCACGGTCAGCTTGCCGGCCGGCGCATCACGCGTGATCGTCGATCCCGCGCCGGTGGTCGCGCCCGCGCCGATGGTGACCGGCGCCACCAGCATGTTGCCCGAACCGATGAAGGCGCCATCGCCGATCACCGTGCGCGACTTGTTCGCGCCGTCGTAATTGCAGGTGATGGTGCCGGCCCCGACGTTCACGCGCTCGCCCACATCCGTATCACCGAGGTAGGTGAGATGGTTGGCCTTGGAACCGGGACCGACGCGTGAGTTCTTCACCTCGACGAAGTTGCCGATGTGCACCCCATCGGCCAGAACCGCGCCCGGACGCAGTCGCGCGAACGGACCCACCTGGCAGCCGGCGCCAATCTCGGAGCGTTCCATCACGCAGTTGGCAAACACCTGCGTGCCGGGCCCGATGCTGACATCGCGCAGCACGCAGTTCGGACCGATGCGCGTGCCGTCACCCAGCACCACGCGGCCCTCGAAGACCACGTTCACGTCGATGAACACGTCACGACCCACGACCAGTTCGCCGCGCTGGTCGAAGCGCAGCGGATCCGCCAGTGTGGCGCCCGCCTGCATTGCCGCGGCGGCATGCCGCGCGCGCACCAGCGATTCGACCTGCGCCAGCTGCACCCGGTCATTGATACCCAGCACTTCCGCTTCATCCAGTGCCGTCAGCGGACGTACCGGCACCCTGGCCTTCACCGCCATGGCGACCACGTCGGTGAGGTAATACTCGCCCTGGGCATTGTCACAGCCGAGCTGCGACAGCCAGCCGCGCAACGCGGCGGCCGGCATCGCCATCACGCCGGTGTTGCCCTCGCGGATGCGCTTCTGCGCCGCAGTGGCATCCTTCTCTTCGACGATGCCGCGCACCGCACCGGCGGTATTGCGCACGATGCGCCCATAGCCTGAAGGATCGGCCAGCTCGACCGTCAGCAGCGCCAGCGCATTGGAACCGGCCAGCGCCACCAGGGTCTGCAGGGTCGACGCGCGCAGCAGCGGCACATCGCCATACAGCACCAGCACCAGGTTGCCATCCGGGATATCCGGCATGGCCTGCATCACCGCATGGCCGGTGCCCTTCTGCTCGGCCTGCAGGGCCCATTGCACGTCCTCGTCGGCGAAGGCGCGGCGCACATGCTCGCCGCCATGGCCGTAGACGATGTGGATGCCGGCCGGCTGCAATTGCCGGGCGGTGTCGAGCACATGGCGCAACAGCGGACGCCCCGCCAGCGGCTGCAGCACCTTGGGCAGCGCCGAGTTCATGCGCTTGCCCTGGCCGGCCGCCAGGATCACCACCGATACCGGCGGCAGGCCGGCCTCGGGGGCGGCGCTTGCGGATCGGGTCACCACACGCCGCTTCGGCGCCCTGGCAACGGTCCTTCTGCCAGTCCGACTGGCAACTCCCTGGGTACGTTTCATGAGGGGCGCGACGCTAGCATTTCCGGTGCAGCACGTCAGGACGCCCTTCCCAGAATGAAGTCATGGTAATCATTGGTCCCCACGCGGAACGTGCGCGTCCCCACCTGCGAGAACCCGAGCCGCGCATAGAACTGCAGCGCTCCCTCGTTGCGCGAATACACCCCCAGCAGCACCCGCCGCTTGCCGCGCCGGCGCGCCTCCGCCAGCGCCGCGTCCATCATGCCCCGCCCCAGCCCGAAGCCATGGAACCGGTGCAGCAGGTAGATGCGCCGGATCTCCCAGTCATGCTCGTCGAGGTCCGCCAGCGGCAGGTCCGGGGTGGTGGCGACCAGGTACCCCACCGGCGCGGCGCCCGGCTGGTGCTCGGCCACCCAGCAGGCGCTGTCGGGGTCCTGCAGCCATCGCTCGTAGACGCCCGCGGCATGCTGGTGCGCCACATGCGGCAGGATGTCCCCGATCGGAAGCAGGTGGGCGTAGCTCTCCAGGAAGGTGGCTGAACCCACCAGTGCCAGCGCCGCCGCGTCGGCCGGCACCGCCCGCCGCAGGGTCAGGGCATTCCCGAACTTCTCCTGCCCGCTCATGCCAGCGCCACCCCGAAGAGCCTGCCGATCAGCGCCGTGCCGCCCATGGCCAGCACGCCGAACACACCCACCCGCAGCGCCGCCCGCAGCATCGGTGCACCGCCCAGGCGCGCGCCCAGCGCACCCAGGCACATCAGCAGCAGCAACAGCGCCAGCGGCATCAGCTGCGCGCGGAACGAGGCCGGCAGCAGCGTGTACATCAGCAGCGGCGCGGCCGCGCCGGCGGCAAAGGACCCCATCGAGGCCAGCGCCGCGATCCCGGGCCGGGCCCGCGTCATCTCGGTGATGCCCAGCTCGGTGCGTGCATGGGCCGCCAGCGCGTCGTGCGCCTCCACTTCCCGTGCGGCCTGTTCGGCCGTGGCGCGGGACATGCCGCCCTGCATGTACAGGCCCACCAGCTCCCGATGCTCGGCCTCGGGGAACTGCGCCAGTTCCTGGCGCTCCCGGGCCAGGTCGGCCGCCTCGCTGTCGGCCTGCGAGGACACGGACACGTACTCCCCGGCCGCCATTGACAGGGCGCCGCCCACCAGGCCCGCGAGGCCCGCCACGATCACCGCGCCCTCGTCCAGCTGCGCCGCAGCAACGCCGAGGATCAGGCTGGAAGTGGAGATCAGGCCGTCATTGGCCCCGAGCACGCCGGCCCGCAGCCAGTTGGCGCGTCCGGTCCGGTGGATTTCCCGATGCGATGCGGCCTTCACGATAGGCGCCATCTATTGATCTCCATGCGGCAATGCCGGAACCGCACGGGTCGGCAGGGGTCTATCTATCCAGGACATTCGATGGCCGGTCAGAAGGGTATGGCATATCCTCGCAGCGCCCGGCCGCACGATCCGCGCAGGCGTTCGCAAGAGGTTGAGTTGGTGAAAGATTCTCGCATTTTCGCAGGTCTTGGAGCGGTGCTGCTGGCCACCCTGGCAGCCGGCCCGGTCCATGCCGCGGCACCGGCGGCAGGCCACGGCCATGCGGCCGCCGGCGCCGACTGGTCGCTGTTCGAGGCCTACTGCAACGACTGCCACAACACCGAGGACTGGGCCGGCGGCGTGGCCTTCGATGTCATCACCGAGGAGGAGATCGGCGAGAACGCCGACATCCTCGAGAAGGTGGTGCGCAAGCTGCGCAGCCAGCAGATGCCGCCCGGCGGCCACGAGATGCCCGATGCCGCCACGCGCGCCAGCTTCATCGGCTGGCTCGAGACCCGCCTCGATGCCGAGGCCGGCAAGCATCCGGACCCGGGTTACGTCGGCCTGACGCGCCTGAACCGCAAGGAATACGCCAACGCCGTGCGGGACCTGCTGGGCATCGAGATCGACGCCGCCGAACTGCTGCCGCGCGATGAACCGCGCGAGGGCTTCGACAATGTCGCCGCCGCGCTGTCGATCACGCCGTCGTTCCTCGACCAGTACATCGCCGCCGCGCGCACCGTGGTCGTGCAGGCCATGGGCAACAAGGACGCGCTGCCGGCCGCAACCACCTATCGCGCGCCCGCCGCCTCGACGCAGATCTTCCACCAGGACGGCCTGCCGCTGGGCACCCGCGGCGGCATCGCCGTGAACCACAACTTCCCGGCCGATGGCGAATACGTGCTGAACATCGCCAACATGGCGCAGGCGCTGTGGGTCTACAACATGGAGTTCGAGAACCATCTGGTGGTGACGCTGGATGGCAAGCTGATCTACGAGACCACGATCGGCGGCGAGGCCGACATGAAGGCCATCGACCAGCAGCAGGATCCCGCGGTCGAAGCCATCAACGCACGGCTGAAGAACATCCGCTTCAACAGCACCGCCGGCATCCACCGCTTCGTGGTCGCCTTCCGCCACCGCAGCTTCGCCGAGTCCGAGGATCGCCTGCAGATGTACACGCCGGGCGGCGGCCAGGACCGCGTGCTGCGTGTCAGCTCGTTCGAGATCCGCGGCCCCTTCAACGCCACCGGCGTCAGCGAGACGCCGTCGCGCCGCCACATCTTCGCTGCCTGCTATCCGCGCAGCGAAGCGGAAGAAGCGCCCTGCGCGCGCGAAGTGATCAGCTCGTTCGCGCGTCGCGCCTATCGCCGCCCGGTCACCGAGCGCGACCTCGGCGCGCTGCTGCGCTTCTACGAGGAAGGTCGCAAGGAGTCGGATTTCGATGCCGGCATCCGCCGCGCGCTGACCGCCGTGCTGGCGCATCCGGACTTCCTGTTCCGCACCGAGCAGTCGCCCGAGCGCCTGCCGCCCGGCACCATCTATCGCATCGACGACCTGGCGCTGGCCTCGCGCCTGTCGTTCTTCCTGTGGAACAGCCTGCCCGACGACACGCTGCTGCAGCTGGCCAACGACGGCCGCCTCGGCGAACCGGAAGTGCTGCGCCAGCAGGTCGAGCGCATGCTGGCCGATCCGCGCGCCGCCTCGCTGGCGCGCAACTTCGGCGCGCAGTGGCTGAATCTCACCAAGCTGCCGGAGATCGCGCCGGACCCGGCGATCTTCCCCTATGCCAGCGGCAGCGCCGACCTGCGCGGTGACTTCGTCGAGGAAATCACCCTGTTCATGGATGACGTGATCCGCGGCGGCGGCAGCGTGCTCGACCTGCTGTCCTCGCCCTACACCTACGTCAACGAGCGCGTGGCGCTGCACTACGACATCAACACCGTGCGCGGCGACCAGTTCCGCAAGATCAGGCTGGAGGATCCGAAGCGCTGGGGCCTGCTCGGCAAGGGCGGCGTGCTGATGGCCAGCTCCTACCCGAACCGCACCTCGCCGGTGCTGCGCGGCGCCTATGTGCTCGAGCGCATCATGGGCGCGCCGATCCCGGCACCGCCGCCGGCGGTGGAAGCCCTGCCCGAGACCAATGCGCAGAACAAGCCGGCCACCGTGCGCGAGCTGCTCGAGATGCATCGCCAGAAGCCGCAGTGCTTCTCCTGCCATGCCGCCATCGACCCGATCGGCTTCGTGCTCGAGGGTTTCGACGCCACCGGCAAGGCGCGCCGCATCGACCGCTTCGCGCGCACCGAGATCGATTCGCTGGGCCAGCTGCCGGATGGCACGCAGGTGCGCGACCCGAACGAGCTGCGCGAGGCGCTGCTGGCCGACCCGGTGCCGTTCGTGCAGAACGTCACCGAGCGGCTGATGATCTATGCGCTGGGCCGCCTGGTGGAGGCACATGACATGCCGCTGGTGCGCGACATCGTGCGCCGCTCGGCCGGCGACAACTACCAGTTCAAGACGCTGATCACGAACATCGTGCTGAGTGACCCGTTCCTGAAGGCGAAAGTCCCTGAATCTGCTGAGGCAGCGGACACCCTGCAGGCCGCGGTGGTAAATTGAAGCGGAGAAGAGAAGCCATGTACATCACGAAGAAATCCCTTTCCCGCCGTACCGTGCTGCGTGGCGCGGGCGCCGCCCTGGCG
The DNA here is from genome assembly GCA_964396335.1 of uncultured Steroidobacteraceae bacterium. Lineage (GTDB taxonomy): Bacteria > Pseudomonadota > Gammaproteobacteria > Steroidobacterales > Steroidobacteraceae > ZC4RG30. Next base: position 31,891 of record CAYNEX010000003.1, read on the forward strand.
CTGCCGCTGCTCGATGCGATGATCCCGGCGGGCACCGCGCTGGCCAACACGGCCGCCAAGCCGATGCCGCGGCTGGGTTTCGTGTACTTCCCGCACGGCGCCATCATCGATGCCTGGGTGCCGAAGCAGACCGGCACCGACTTCGAGATGTCGCCCATCCTCAAGCCGCTCGAACCGTTCAGGAAATACCTGACCGTCGTCAGCAACCTGCGCAACAAGGGCGGCGAGAGCTCCGATCCGCACGGCATCATGGCCGGCACCTGGCTGTCCTGCCATGGCGTTGCCAACCGTGAAGGCGACAAAGGCACCACCGCCGACCAGCTGGCCGCGCGCCACTTCGCCGGCAACACGCCGCTGACCTCGCTCGAACTGACCGGCGAAGGCGGCAATGCCACCTGCGGCCAGGGCGCCACCGGTTGCGGCTTCGGCAGCACGGTGTCGTTCCGCACGCCGTTCCAGCCGCTGCCGATGGAAGACAACCCGCGCAAGGTGTTCTACACGCTGTTCGGCCAGGGCGACACGGGCGATGAACGCAAGGCCATCCTGGCCGAGACCGGCAGCCTGCTCGACTACGTGCTCGACGAGAGCAAGTCGCTGGCCCGCCGCATCGGTCCGGCCGACAAGGCCCGCCTCGATGCCTACATGGATTCCGTGCGCGAAGTGGAGCAGCGCATCCAGCGCCTGGCCGTCAGCAAGAGCCAGACGATGGAACTGCCCAACGCGCCGCAGGGCGTGCCGGATGAATTCGGCGCGCACCTGGACGCCCTGTTCGACCTGATCGCGCTGGCCTGGCAGGCCAACCAGACGCAGGTGGCGTCGATGATGATGGCCAAGGAGGTGTCGATGCGCACCTATCCGAACCTGTCGATCACCGAGGCCTTCCACCCGCTGTCGCACCACGCGAACGACCAGGCCAAGATCGAGCGCCTGATCCGCATCCAGAACTACCACACGCAGGTGTTCGCGAAGTTCATCGACAAGCTGTCGAAGACCGAGGACGGCGACGGCTCGCTGCTCGACCACTCGATCATCCTGTACGGCAGCAACATGTCGAACAGCGACCTGCACAACAACGATCCGCTGCCCAACGCCATCCTCGGCCACGGCTACGGACGCATCAAGGGCGGCCAGCACCTGCAGTTCCCGAAGGACACGCCGCACGCCAACCTGCTTGTCACGCTGCTGAACCGCGCCGGCGTGCCGGTGGAGCAGCTGGGCAACAGCACCGGCATGTTCGAGCAGATCTGACCGGGACGGCGCCGCGGCGAATCCCGCGGCGCCCTTCGTAGAAGGAATCACCATGCACGCCCTGTCCCGACGCGGCTTCATCAACGCGGCCGCCCTCACCTCCGCGGGCGTCGCGCTGGCCGGCCCCGGCGCGCTGTTCGCGCGTGAAGCCAAGGCCCGCCTCGCCGCGCAGGACCTCGGCGGACGCCTGGCCCTGATCACCGGTGCCGGCGCCAACGTGGTGGCCTTCGGATCCGACCAGGGCGCGATGCTGTTCGACGGCGGCCGCCGCGAACACGCCCGGGCGCTGCTGAAGCTGGCGCTGGACTCGGTGGGCGCGAAGAAGGCTCACACGCTGGTCAACACGCACTGGCACCCGGAGCAGACCGGCCTCAACGAGACCCTCGGCAAGCAGGGCGCGCGCATCTTCGCGCACGAGAACACCCGCCTGTGGCTCACCCGCCCCATCGAGGTGGAATGGCTGCCGAAACGCCATGCCGCCTTCCCGAAGGTCGCCCAGCCCAATGCCAGCTTCTACACCACCGAGAAGATGTCCTTCGGCGGCGAGGAGATCACCTTCGGCCACCTGGGCCAGGCGCACACCGACGGCGACCTCTATGCCTGGCTGCCGAAGGCCAATGTGCTGGTCGCTGGTGGCGTGGTGGCCAACGAAGGCTGGCCGCTGATGGACTGGCGCACCGGCGGCTGGATCGGCGGCCTGGTGGGCGCGTACGACCGCCTGCTGAAGATCGCCAACGACGACACCCGCGTGATCGGCGCCGACGGCGGGGTCATCGGCCGTGCGCAGCTGCAGGAATACCGCGACATGTACTTCACCATCTTCGACCGCCTGGTGAAGGAGCTGGTGAAGGGCAAGGGACCGGACGAGGCGCTGGCCACCGGCCCGGCGAAGGAGTTCGAGGCCCGCTGGGGCGATTCCAGCCGCTTTGTGCTCGATTCCTTCCGCAGCCTCTGGGGCCATTACGCGCCGGACGCCTGAGGCGCCGCCCGGGCGACCCGGGACTATTTCCCTCCCGGGCCTATAATCCCCCGCAGCCAGTACCGGGGGATTTCCAATGCATGTTCGCAAGCGGGGCTTTGCTGCCCTGGCCCTGATCGGTTTTGCCGCCGCCGCGGGCGCGGCCCAGTCTGAGGGCGACCTGATCTTCACCACGCAATGCGCCGTCTGCCATGCGGAGAATCCGGCGCCGGCCGGCAGCCCGAACGAGAAGGCACCGACGCGCGGCCAGCTGCGTGAGTTCAGCGCCGAGGCGGTGGTGAATTCGCTCACCTCCGGCAAGATGCAGCTGCAGGGTTCGGTGCTCACCGAGACCCAGCGCAAGGCCGTGGCTGAGTTCGTCACCGGCAAGCTGGTCGCCAGCGTCGCCGGCAGCGCGCAGTCCAGCAACCGCTGCACCAGCAGCGCGCCGATGAGCGATCCCGCGAAGGGCGCCTCGTGGAATGGCTGGGGCAACGGCCCCGCCTCCACGCGCTTCCAGGACGCGAAGAAGGGCGGCATCACCGCGCAGGACCTGCCGCGCCTGAAGCTCAAGTGGGCCTTCGGTTACAGCGGTGTCTCCTCCGCCCGCACCCAGCCCACGCTGGCCGGCGGCCGCCTGTTCGTCGGCAGCGAAAGCGGCGAAGTGCACGCGCTCGATCCCGCCACCGGCTGCACGCACTGGAGCTTCAAGGCCGCCGGCGGCGTGCGCACCGCACCCTCCGTCGCGCCCTATCGCAACGGCAGCAAGCGCGGCTATGCCGTGGTGTTCGGCGACGGCCGCGCCAACCTGTATGCGCTCGATGCCAACAGCGGCGAAACGCTGTGGACCTTGAAGATGGACGACCATCCCTCCGCCGCCATCACCGGCGCGCCGGCCGTGCACGATGGCCGCGTGTTTGTCGGCGTGCAGGGACTGAGCGAGGAAGGCCGCGGCGCGGCCAACAACAATTCCTGCTGCACCTTCCGCGGCAGCATGTCCGCGGTCGACCTCAACACCGGCAAGCTGCTGTGGAAGACCTGGACCATCGACGAGCCGAAGCCGCGCGCGAAGAATGCCGCCGGCGTGCAGATGTACGGCCCGGCCGGCGGCGCCATCTGGTCCGCGCCGTCCATCGACGTGAAGCGCGGCCTGGTCTATGCCGCCACCGGCAATGGCTACGCGGACCCGCCGCAGCCGATGACCGATGCGGTGATCGCCTTCGACCAGAAGACCGGCAAGGTGAAGTGGGTCAACCAGGTGCTGCCCGCCGACCAGTGGACCATGGGCTGCCAGGCCGAGAACCCGGACAACCCGGGCTGCCCGGCCGTGCTGGGACCGGACTATGACTTCTCCGCCACGCCCATCCTCACCAACGATGGCCGTCGCGACGTCGTGGTGGTGCCGCAGAAGTCCGGCATCGCCTTCGCCTTCAATCCGGACAACGGCCAGCTGCTGTGGAAGACCACCTTCGGCCAGCCCAGCGGCCTCGGCGGCCAGTGGGGCGGCGCCTCGGACGGCAGGAACTTCTACACCGGCACCAACGGCTTCCACACCGTGCCCGGCGGCATGACCGCGATCTCGCTGCGCACCGGCGAGATCGTCTGGCAGGCCCCGCCGCCGAGCCCGCTGGCCTGCGGCCAGCCGCGCCAGGGCTGTGGTGGCGGCCAGGGCGCCGCGGTCACCGCCATCCCCGGCGCCGTGCTCAGCGGTTCGCATGACGGCGCGCTGCGCGCCTATTCGACCGCCGACGGCAAGCTGCTGTGGCAGTTCGACACCAACCGCGAGTTCGAGACGGTCAACGGCGTGAAGGCCAATGGCGCCAGCATGGATGGCCCGGGCGCCATCGTTGCCGGCGGCATGCTATACGTGAACTCCGGTTACGGCGGCCTGGTCGGTCGCCCCGGCAACGTGCTGCTGGCCTTCGAGCTCGAGTAGCAAAGGGCTGGCGGCAGGGATCTCGTCACAGGAGAGTGAACATGAGCGTCGCACGCGTCACCGAGATCAAGTCCACCAGCAGGAAGAGCTTTGACGATGCCGTGCAGGCCGGCATCACACGCGCCAACAAGACGTTGAAGAACGTCCGCGGCGCGTGGGTCAAGGAGATGGAAGTCGCCTGCGGGGACGACGGGAAGATTTCCGAGTACCGCGTCCTGATGAAGGTGACCTTCGTCCTCGAAGACTAGAGGACGAAGGCCACCGCTGCGGGCCGGATCAGTCCGCCAGCAGCGAGCGCAGCATCCACGCCGTCTTCTCATGCAGCTGGATGCGCTGCGTGAGAAGGTCGGCCGTGGCCTCGTCGCCCCCCTTTTCAACCACCGGGAACAGCGAGCGGGCCGTGCGCACCACCGCCTCGTGTCCGTTCACGAGCTCGCGGATCATGTCCTCGGCCTTCGGCACGCCGGCGGTTTCCTTGATCGAGCTGAGCTTGACGAACTCCGAGTAGGTGCCGGGCGCATACGCGCCCAGCGAGCGGATGCGCTCGGCGATCAGGTCGACGGCGGTCCACAGCTCGTTGTACTGCGTCTCGAACATCAGGTGCAGCGTCTGGAACATCGGACCGGTGACGTTCCAGTGGAAGTTGTGGGTCTTCAGGTACAGCGTGTAGGTATCGGCCAGGAAATGGCCGAGTCCCTGCGCGATCTCGATGCGATCCTTCTCCGGGATGCCGATATCAATCTGGATGGACATGATGCTCCTTCAGGTTCAGCCGGGCAGTGAATCCCAGAACTCTTCCATCTTCTTGCGCTGCGCGGCGTCCGGCAAGCGGCCGCGCGCACCGGCCTGGTTGTCCTCCAGGTGCGCGATGGTGGTGGTGCCCGGGATGGTTGCGGTGACCGCCGGATGCGACACGATGTACTTGATGAAGAACTGCGCCCAGGTGCGCGCGCCGAACTCCTCGGTGGCCCACGCCGGCACCGCCACATTGGCCACGCGCGGGAAGAAGCTGCGGCCGCGGCCACCGAAGGGCACATTGATCAGCACCGCGATGCCCAGCTCCTGCGCCAGCGGCAGCACGCGATCGGCCGCGCCGCGGTTGCCGACGGAATAGTCCACCTGCAGGAAATCGGGGCGGTGACGACGCATCGCATCCATGATGCCGTCGTACTGGTTGTCCATCGAGGTGCTCATGCCGGCATAGCGGAACCTGCCCGCCGACTTGTATTCCTTGATGTGCGGCATGATCTCTTCCATGCCGAACAGGTTGTGGATCTGCATCAGGTCGATCCTGTCGACCTTCAGGCGGCTGAAGGCGGCGTCCAGCAGCGCCTTCGGGTTCGACAGGTCGCCGTTCATCGGCGTCTTGGTGGCCAGGAAGAACTGGTCGCGGTTGCCGATCTCGGCCAGCAGGCCGCCGATCATGTCCTCGGAACCACGGTAACCGGCGGCCGTGTCGATGACCTTGCCGCCGAGCGTGGGCATCGTGGTCAGCACACGCTTCAATTCGGCGCGGTCACTGTCGCCATAGGCATTGGTGCCGGTGCCCACCACCGGCAGGCGCTCGCCCGACGACGGAATCGGCTTGGTGATCAGCTCTCCCTGGGCAGCTGCCGCGGCAAAGGTCGGGCCGGCCGCGATGGCCACGCCCGCAGCCACACCCGCCTGGATGACCTGCCGTCGTGAGAACTCCATTTCGCTGATGCCTTTCATGCGGATCCCCTTTTGGTAAATGGCGAAGGATGGCTTGAGGTTGACCCTAGGGGCCGGGCGCGGGTTCCGTCAATCGCCGCCGGACCGTAAGAGAGATCAGGGTGCAATGCGGCCCGGACCGGGCGGCAGCTGATCGGCCGGCCACAGCAGCCACAACGCCCCGTCGGCGCGCATGCGGCCGGCAGCCTCGCCCGCCTCCGGGCCCAGCCCGAAGAAGAAATCCGCCCGCAGCGCGCCGCGGATGGCGCCACCGGTGTCCTGCGCCAGCATCAGGCGCTGCAGCGGCGCCCCGTCGATCGGGTGCGCGGTATCCAGGTACAGCGGCGCGCCCAGCGGCAGCAGCCTGGGATCGATGGCCAGCGAGCGCCCGGGGGTCAGCGGCACCCCCATCGCGCCCTGCGGCCCGATCGAGGGATCACCCAGCGGCTGCTCGCGGAAGAACACCACGCTCGGATTGGTGTTGAACACCTCGGCCTGCCGGTCGGGATGCCGCGCCAGCCAGTCGCGCAGCGCCGGCGCGGTGACCTCCTCCAGCGTCATCTCGCCCTTCTCGACCAGGTAACGACCGATGGCGCGATAGGGATGGCCGTTCACGTCGGCGAAGGCCAGGCGGATCACGCTGCCGTCGGGCAGCTGCACGCGGCCGGAGCCCTGGATCTCCAGGAAGAAGGCATCGACGGCGCTGTCCACCCAGACCAGCTCCTTGCCGGCCAGCCCTTGTCCCTGCGAGATCTGCGCGCGATCGGGGAAGGGCGTGACACGCTTGCCCTGCAGGCGGCCGCGGATGCGCTCGCCCTGCAGCGCCGGATACAACGCGCCCAGGTCCACGGTGACGAGGTCATCGGGCACCCCATGCAGCGGAGTCTGGAAGGCACCGCCGCGGGTGCGCGAGCCGCGCAGCACCGGTTCGTAATAGCCGGTGATCAGGCCGGTGTCCTGCGGGGCCGTGCGTCCTTCCGGCGATTGCAGCGTCAGCCGCCACGGACGCAGGCGCGTTTCGATCAGCGTGCGTTGCGCGGCCGCGTTGTCACGACCGATGGCACGCGCCTCGGTGCAGAAGGGCTGCCATGCGGCCGGCATGCGCGAGCTGCCGCAGCTGGCCAGCAGCGCGGGCCAGGCGGCGCGCAGGTCATCGGCCTGCCAGCCGGGCAGCTGTGCCCAGTCCGTGGCCTGATAGCGCAGCTCGGGTGCCGGCGCAGGCGTTTCGGTTGAAGGCGTCGGCGGCGATGGCGGTGTGACACCGCAGCCGGCGGCGAACAGCACTGCCGCGAGCGGTGCACACCATGTCTTTGCCAGCGACAGGCCGGCGCGCGGCCGCGCGCGCAGGAACGCTGCCGTCATCCACGCTCCGGCGCGCGGAAGTCCTGCAGCATCCCGGCGTACGAGGCGATCTCCTGCTCATGCGCCGGCTCGCGGAAATCCTCGGCGATGCCGGCTTCGATCCATTCCACCACCGCCGGCTGCGCCAGCAGCCGTTCCACGTAGGCCATGGCCTCGCGCGGCAACGGCAATGAATAGGTCTGCACCCGCGTCGCCACCGGCGCGAAGAACGCATCGACCGCGCCGAACTGGCGTCCACCCAGGAACGGACCGCCATGACGCGCAAAACCGTCCGACCACAGTTCGGCAAGGCGCCGCAGGTCGGTCTGCAGGGCGTCCGTGAACTGCTTCAGCCGCATGCGCACACCCACGCTCATCGAGCAGCAGTTGCGCAACTCCTGGAAACCGCTGTGCATCTCGGCCGCCGCACTGCGCGCCCACGCGCGGGCCGCGGCGTCAGAAGGCCAGACGCCGGCGTGACTTTCCGCCAGGTATTCGGCGATGGCCAGCGAGTCCCATACCTTCAGGTCGCCATCCACCAGCAGCGGCACCTTCCCGGTGGGCGAAAAATGCCGGAAGCTGCCGTCACCGTGGTTCAGGTGGAAGGGTTTCAGCCGCTCGGTGAAGGGAATGTCGAGCGCGCGCATCAGCACCCACGGGCGCATCGACCAGGACGAGTAGTTCTTGTTGCCGATGTAAAGCTCGTACATGCTGGCGACTATAAACGACGCTGATCGCAAAGGGGGAAGCATGGCCGACGCGGATGCAGCACGCCTGGAGGCGAACAAGAAGCTGGCGCTCGAGTTCTACGACGCCATCATCGGCCGCAAGGATTTCGAGGCCGGCCGCAGGTTCATGGGCAGCACCTACAAACAGCACGCGCCCTATGCCAAGGACGGGCCCGAAGGCCTGCGCGAATTCGTCACCTGGTTCCGCGACAACTTCCCGAACCACCGCTACGAGATCAAGCGCGTGATCGCCGAGGGTGATTTCGTGATGCTGCATGTGCATGGCATCAACGGCATGAGCCCGCATGGCGAAGCCGTGGTCGACATCTTCCGCATCGAGGACGGCAAGGTGGTCGAGCACTGGGACCTGATCCAGGCCATCCCGGAGAAGGCGGACAATCCCAACGGGATGTTCTGAGGCGTCAGGCCGCGCGGTTGTGCGCGGTCATCACTGCCGCTCAGGGCGCCGGCGTCACCAGCGTGGCGTGACGCAGCGCCAGTTGCCAGCGACCGTCACGCCGCTCCCACACCTGGGTGATGCGGCGCACCTGCTTCTGACCGGCGCGATCGCCGCCGAACTCCACCTCCTCGGTGCCGGTGGATGTCACGATGTCGCCATGCACGCGCAGCCAGTCGGTGGTGTAGGTGGCAGCGCGATATGGCCGGTCCGCGCCGGTCAGCAGATTGACCAGCTCCTCGCGATCGGCGATGCCGCCGGCGGGATTCACCATGTGGAACTCCGGCGAGAACACCGACAGCAATGTCTCCCGGTCGCCGCTGAGCGCGATCTCCACCTGGCGCTGCTCCAGCGCGCGGATCTCCTGCTCCACCGCGGCAGCGTCCGGCTGGGCAGCGGCCGTCGTCGCAGCCTCGCGCGGCGCGCAGGCCGCCAGCAGGACTGCGGCACATGCAGCCGCCAACCCTGTGCGAAGACGCAGCGTCATACCCGACCCGTGATCATCATCAGCCACCAGCGCACGCCCACGAACAGGAAGCGCCAGTCCTTGAAGAACTCCGGCGCCTTGCCTTCAAAAGCATGCCCGATGAACTGCAGCACCCAGCCCAGCGCGAACATCACCAGCGCGGGAACACGCAGTCGCGGAACGAAGATCGAAACCGCGCCCAGCAGCACGGCCAGCACGATCATCGGGATGCCCACCGTGTGGCAGGCCCGGTTCACCGGATGCTGGTGACTGTGTTCATAGCGGACGATCCACTCGTCACGCGACGTGACCCCTGACATACGCCCCCGCAAGCGGCCATTGCGGCCCTCTTTGGAGGTGTTCTACAGAAGCAGGGTGGCGGGTGCAAGTACGCGCCGGAGGCGCTCGCGACCTGCTGTCAGCAATCGGCGACGGAGCAGAAAGCAGCCTGCAGGGGAGCCGCTATTTCTTGCGTGACCGCGCGAAAATGCCGATCGCAACTCCCACGGCAATGCCGATCCCCACGCCGACGCCGATGTTGTCCATGGCGACGCCGATGCCGGAGCCGATCGCCACACCGATCGCGATCCAGAATGCCAGTTGCGTGTCGGGGCTTTCGCCGCTCATCAGGACCTCCTCCGCCCATTGAGCACAGTCCGATAGACCTCAAGATCCCGCTCGGAGAAGCAGCAGAAGATCACCTGCTCAATGGACGGCTCGGACGCGAGCACATCAAGAACTTCATCCACGGCTACTTCGGTCGCCAGTTCGATGGGATAACCATAAACCCCGGTGCTGATGCCTGGAAATGCAATCGTGTTCAGCCGGTGCCCGATCGCCACTTCCAGCGAACGCCGGTAGCAGGAGGCCAGCACCTGCGGCTCGCCATGCGAGCCCCCGCGCCATACGGGGCCGACGGTATGGATGACATACCTCGCCGGAAGCCGGTATCCCCTTGTGATCTTTGCATCGCCCGGATCGCATCCACCGAGTTGCCGGCATTCCTCGAGCAGTTGCGGGCCCGCAGCCCGGTGGATCGCACCGTCCACGCCACCACCACCCAGCAATGACGAGTTCGCCGCATTGACGATGGCGTCCAGCGTCAGCGTGGTGATGTCGGCGCGGATCGCCTCGATACGCATGGGCTCTAGGCGGCAGCAAAGGCGCGGGCCGCGCCCGCGATACCCAGCAGTGCACCGACCTCGACCGTCAGTCGCTGGCTCGCCGACCAGTCGAATCCGCTTTCCGCGCCAGCGCGCATCAGGACTTCGAGCCGCACGGAACGCACCCGGTCATGCGTCGCGGCAAGGCGCAGCGTGCCGTCGAGGGACTCATACCCGCGGGTCTCCGGCCACCCCTCCCAGTCCTGTGCCAGCGACTGGAAGAAGGACGCGAATGAGGCCGGGTCGTCGTCACTGACATCCATCTGCACGCTCAATGCGTGGCCACTGAGTCCGGCGCGATATCTCCAGCCTGCGTAGGTTGCCGCGACGGGTGGAGGCTCGCCTTCAAGCCGCAGCGTCGCCTCTTCTCCCTTCAGCTCGAATGTGCGCATGGATCCCCTTGTCAGGCTCGACCGCTTTGCACCGGGCTGGCTACGGTCCGGTCCGCGACTGGTGCAGCACGAGACCCGGCCGGGTCACTCGCCGGAACTCCCGACGTCGGTCTGCTTCGTCGCCAGCACCTCCCTGGCGTCCTGTTCCAGCTCGGCAGGCACCTGCAGCGTCACTTTCACCGCCAGGCCGAGCAGCGCATTGGCCGAAACATGGTGGGCGCCCAGCAGGTGCACGGGAATCCCGGCCGACCGCAGCAGCCCCGCGTCGATCCGGGCTTCCATGACGTTGCCGTAGGTCTCGATGGTCACCAGGGAATTGCTCACCAGTCACCCCTCCATTCCGTGGATGCGCCTCCGCACCCCTGCTCCGGCTACCCGGCTTCGCCGATGTCCGAGTAGTACGAGCAGATACTTATCACACGCCGGCCCCGGGGGCTGGAGAACTCGACGACATGACAGAATCCGGTGGTGGCGCCCGACTGGTGGACCAGCGTGCCATCCGCCGCACCGGCGCGACCGTGGCTGACGACCCGGCGCATCACGACCCTGGCTACGTCGGGCCCGCCCATCCTGCTCTTGAGGTAGGCCAGTGCCGCGTCCCTGCCATCGAAACTGCGGCGGCCGGGCAATGACCACACGACATCGTCATCGATGCAGCGCGCGAAGGCCGTCCGGTTGCCGGTTTCGATGGCGACGGCCAGCGCCTGCACCAGGTCATTCTTCGGCGAATTGCCGCAGTTCCTGCTCCGGGTGACTTTGGGCATCGTGGCCATCGTGGTGTCCCGCGCGGTTTATGCGGCGGCGGCCCAGGCTGCGTTCTGGATCACCACCAGGTACCCGTCGTGGTCCTGGAAGGTCCGACCCTGTTGCGCCCAGTAGGGATTGAAAGGCTGCACTTCCACGAATCCGGCCGCCAGCATCGCAGCGCAGCGCGCTTCCCATGACGGGCGGTCCGGGATGTAGAACACCAGCATGTCCTCGGTTGTCGGGTTCGGTTGCACCGGATGCGTCGTGCAATGCGTGAACTCCAGATGGAATTCCGCACTGTCACCCTGCAGCATCACGCCATCGAAGCCTGCGTGACCCTCGAAGCTGCCAACGCGGCGCAGCCCCAGACCATGCTCATAAAGTGCCGCTGATTTCTGCAGGTCCGTCACCGGACGTGCGACCCGGAATTGCTGGTACATGAGAACCTCTTTCAGATACACGTCCGCCAGGTTCTTCAGCTTTGCGCATGCTGCCGGATCGTGTTGAGGGAGGTTAGGACCAATCAGCCGCAGGCTCCACTGCCGCGGGCATTCAAGCCGGCGCGGCAGTTCGGCACAGGTCAGGCACAGTTGTCAGAGGCTGGGAGTCAGGTCGATACGCAGGTTCTTCGGATCCGTCGGCTGGCTTCCCTGCGAGTAGGTTGCTTTCTGCCCGACCGCCGCGAGCATCGACGGCGCTCCCACCAACTCACCCGAAGTGGCATCCAGGACCCGCAGCGAAAGCTGCACGCTGACATCAGACACCACGGTGGGTTTGACGAGGACGCGATAGAGGCTGTCGGAGTAGATCGCCACTTCGCTGCCTGCCGTCACCTTGTGTTCAGCGGCGCGCGGTTCTCCAGCTCCGACGGTCGTGCTGACTTTCAGCAGCACATCCTGGGCTGCCGCACCGACGGAAAAAGAAAGCAGGCCTGCGGCAACTGCGACGCCGGAAATCGTCTTCCTGGTGATCACCCGTGAACCCTCCTGGTCGAAAGATCGCAAAATTTTCCTTGCCTGCCGGATTCTATGCCGATCTGCCTCCTTGCGGCGCACCCTCCGCGGACGGCACGGTGTCGGCGCCTGGTCCCAGCCGGCTCAGCGACCCGGTGAAGATGTATCCGGCGTCATCGGCGGCCCAGCACGGCCCCGTCATCGAGATCTTTCGACATGAACACGTTGAACTCGGTGGCCTGGTAATCGCCGAAGGCACCGCACCAGGTGAAGCCATTCTTCAGGTAGAGCCGGTGCGCCGGCTCGAAGGCATCTCCGGTCCCGGTCTCCAGCAGGAGCTTCGAATAACCGCGCTGCCGCGCGGCGCGAATCAGCGTGTCGAGCGCGAACTGCGCAACTCCCCGGCGGAGAAATGCCGCCCGGGTCCGCATCGACTTGACCTCGCCACTGCGCGGATCCAGCTCCTTCAAGGCAGCGCAGCCACAGAGTTCGGCGCCCGACCAGATGGACCAGAAGGTGACATCCGGGCGACGCAATGCGCTGACCGCCAGCGCATTGACATGCTCGGGCGGCGAATTGGCATGCATGCCCTGGAGGTGTTCGCGGATCAGGTCCTGGACCTCGGGCGTGCTGAGGTCATCGATGCGGGCGGTCAAGCATTCATGAGTCATGCCCAAGTATCACCCGGCATTGCCAGCAGTTCCGGCCTCTGCACCACGCTCTTCCTGCTGCTCGCCCCCTTTCGGCCCCCAGAACACCACCCAGGTTGCGAAATCGGCGGTGAAATCCTCAAAGCGATGATCGACTCCCGCCGCCACAAAATGCACCGTCCCGGGCCTCGCCACCTGCCTTTCCGACCCCACCCTCAGCGTGGCGCTTCCCGAGATCGGAAAATACAGCTCGTCCTGGTCGTGGGGAGCCTGCGGGTCAGTACCGCGCGGGGCATAGAGCTCCACCGTCATGGAGCCGTGGGCCAGGGCCTTGATGAAACGCTCCCCTTCAGGCCACTGCGGCGTGATCTTCCCGGGAAGAAGTGCGAGCAATTCGTCGGCTGACGCCTTCACTGACAGGCTCCTGGACTCTGGCTAGAACCGCAACGCGCGGAGCAGCCAGACTGCCGCCAGGATCCAGAGTGCAATCACGATCGCCGCCCCGAGCAGGCTGCGCGGTCCTCCGGCGGCGAATCGGCGTGCTGCCTCGGCGCGATGCTCCGCGAGCAGGGATGGTGGCATGAGCCGGAAAGCCAGTGCCAGACCCAGCGGCACCAGCACAAGGTCGTCGAGAAGGCCGAGGACCGGGATGAAGTCGGGGATGAGGTCTACGGGGCTCAGTGCGTAGGCGACGGTCAGGAACGCGATCAGCCTCGCGAGTCCGGGGGCGCGAGGATCGCGGGCCGCGAGGTAGAGGGCGCAGGTGTCGTGCTTCAGGCGTTGAACCCGCTCACGCCATGAACCCGGTGCAGTCGACGTCACGCCTGCATTATGCCGTTCCGGATCAGGGCTTGCCGCAACGCCGCGGGATCTACGGGACGCGCCGACTCATGAGGTACTGATCCTGAGCAACGCCGTCAACGATCATGAATTCCGATTCGGTGCCGTAGATCTCGAATCCACCAGCCCTGTACAGGGCAACCGCTGCTTCGTTCCTGGCGTTCACGCCAAGCTGCACGACCCTGGTACCGAGGCCCCCCGCCGCATGAGCAAGAGCACGCGCCAGGAGCGCCCTTCCTGTTCCATTGTTTCGATGGTCCGGGGCGACATACATGCCCCAGATGAAGGCCTTGTGGGCAACCTTGCGGCGGGTTTCGCGCTGGATTCCGACGATGCCGACAAGCCTGCCGTTCGCAATTTCGCCGAACACCGCTCCGTCGGGGTTGGCGGATAGCCTTCGGGCGACCACCTCCAGCGGAATATCGACCTCTTCCGCATGGCTTGAAGTAAAGGCCTCCGGGCATTCCTGGAGGGCTGCCAGGCGCAGCGCCTGGAAAGCCGCCGCGTCTTCAGAACCTAGCTGGCGGATCGTCATACGGATACCCCATCCAGCGCCCCACCGGGCACCACGGTCGCTGCGAGTCCGCATGCGTAGAACGCCATCACGATCGCGATCGTCGCGAGGTGAAGCCGCGCGGTCACCCGGACAGACAACATTGCGCCTGCCAGCCTTTCGATGGCTGACGTCAGGTCGAGAGGTGACGATATTTCAAACCGGTACAGCGGCATGGTTGTCGCCCCAGGTACCAATTCCAGAGGTGGGGAACCAGCCTAACATTTCCTTTCCGACCCGATCAGGTGGGCAGAAGCCTCACGGGTTCTCCTGGAACATCCGCAACCCGCAGCCGGGACAGTTGGGAACAACTCTGCCGCGGGCGTAGCGGGTGAGGCAGCGGGGGCACTCCACCCTGGAGCCGCGCATCGCGATGACCATGATGGTGGCGAGCCACACGGCGATGAGCACCATCAGGAGGACGACACGAAAGCCGGCCAAAGGATCGAGCAGATAACCCACGAGTGCGATCAGCGGGACGCCCAGGCCGAACACGAGCAACGCCTGAAGCGTGCATTGGTTGGCGTGCCGCCCGTGGCGTGCCCAGTGCTCGGTATACAGACCCATGGCTCAGTTCATTTTCCTGAATCGCGACCAGCCTGGCTGGCGACCATGCGGGCGCACATCGGCAACGGCCCTGCGCAAGTCCTCTGGACGTTCAGGAGCCGGCTAGTCGTGCGGCGCGTCCGGGTGCCGCTGCGCAACGTGCCACAACACACCGGCCGGATCGTAGACGTATGCAACACGAAGCCCCCACGGCTGCACTTCCGGTGCCTTTGGAGGTGCAACGCCAAATCGACCGGGAAGATCCAACGACTGGATGTGCCGCCACCAGCCATCCAGGTCGTCGACCATGAGCTGCATCATGAAGTTCTCGGCCCAGTCCTTCTGGTAGAAGTTCTGGAGCAGAAAGCTGCCCTGTCCCACGCGGAAGATGGCCACCTCGGCATCGAGCAGCTTCTCGAAGCCCATGGCTTCATAGAAGCGTTTTGACAGTTCGAAGTCCCTGGCCGGCAGGAAGGGCCGCGCCAACTCCGTGCCGGCTGGTATCACTTCACGGGCTCGCCTGGTGGGGTACGCCTGACACAACTGGCGGGAAGCCAGGCTGGTCAGCTGTCCTGATCTTGAAACTTCAACTGGCAGACAACCGGAGGCGGTGGCGGAAGACCAATGCTCCGCATCGCGAATTGCAGGGCTTGAACGAACTCCGCGTCCGGTCCCCCGTGGAATTGCCCGCAATAGGCCCCCTGGTGAAGCGCGATGAGCCTGGGCGCCGTGAATCCAGCGCGGGAGTCGAACAAGGCAAGCGTGACCACCACCCAGCGTCGCGCCGCGTTGTTGGGAACCTCCAGCAGGGAAGCCAGGTCTTCCAGTGTCTTTGCGTCGATGGCGCTGGCACCCCTCTGGTCCACAAGAGTGGGAAGGTTTCGAGCAGCACGCTCCTGCTCAGACGAATCGGACGCGCCTCTTACGGCCTCGATCAGCACGGACAGCTCCCGATTGATCGCGCCAATGTCAGGCTCGGCCGACGTCGCCACTGGCGCGGCGAAGCAGAGCGCGCTGACAACAACCACCAGGGATGCGAGAGCATGAAGCGGGCGGTTCATCGCGTCTATCCTTCTTGTTTGTTCCGCAGGTTCAAATGGCCGTACCTAATTGAGGCTGGTCACCCGCTCAATGACCATTGTTCGGCCGAGTGAGCCGTGACTTCCCGCGAATGATGCGAGCCCAGAACCAGACTTCGAAGAACATGGCGGCTACCAGCAGCAGGGAGCCGCCCATTGCGAAACCCAAAACGTAGAGTGGAAGCGCCGCTGCAATCAGCAGGACAGTAACGAGGTGATATTTCATGAGCCTTCCTGGCCACCCTCACTCTGGAAGAACGATCGGCCGCCGGTCGAAACCGGGCTTCTGTTACTTCATATCACAATCCCGGGGAGGCGCGCTCTGCTGGATCCCGGCAACGCATGCTCGCGTCTGCCGCAACGCTTCGCCGGGCGACGCTTATGGAGCACGCGCCTTCCCGCTCTTTTCACTCATGTTCTGCACAGCAGTAAAATTGGCTGTCAGCGATGTCTCCAGCGTGCCGTCGTCCATTTCGGCAAAGTTCCGGAGCGCCGCCGGGCAGGAGCTTGCAGCGTCGAGACTTTCGACATTGTGCGCCATGTCATGAAAGCTGTGCTTGAGCGCATCCAGGATTTCGACAGGAACCACCTGATTCTTCATCCCATTGAAGTCCGGGGAGGATAAAAGCCTCGCCGACATGTCCTGGATGCGACGATCCAGGCTTTCCATGAGGCGGTCGAACTCCGCCTCCAAGCGGGGAACCTCACCTGAACAGTGGTCTGCGTAGATCTGATATCGAAGCCTGGTCGCGAATGTCGCAACCTCACTGGCAGGCCCATCCGGCCAGACCGCCTCATCAGCCGCAGCGACGTCCATCGTCATTGGCGTGGCCAGAATGACGAACAATGCGGCTCTCAAGTTCATTGGATTCACCTTGGGCGATGCAGTGCGCTGTCACCTGGCCACGATCATGACCCACTGACATGACTTGCGCCAGCCGATTTCCGGGACCCTATCAGCCGATCGGTGCCCGGGGAGGAGGAGCGCGCTTGGCGATCACGAGCAAGTGAGCTACGCCAATTGCCGGCAGGAGCGCGATGATCAGGCCCAGCGGACCTACAGCGACCTCAGAGAGATAAAGGACGGCGCTTGAAGGCGGTATCGCGCCTGCGAAGGCGGCACCAGCAACAGCCACGCCGAGGAGCGTCAATGGCACAAAGCAGACGAGCATCTCGATGCCAAGCAGCCATCGTGGAATATGCAGCTTTCCCGACTTCATGGACCCTGTCCAAAGTCCGGCGTCTCGGTCATGCCGGTTACCACTTCTCGAAACAGTCATAGCTGCGCTGCATATGAATGCGACCGTCCTTCATGGTGAAGAACATGGCGCTCCCGGCATCTGACCAGTGCGGCTGCGCCGCCCCGCGTCTCTGTCGCGCGCCCGGAGCGAGCGCCTAGTTACCGTCCGCAGCCGCCGCCCGACGCGCGCACCTCGCAAGAGCCTTCCGGAATTCACGCTGGAAGCGGGCCTGCTGTCCGGCAGCGGGAGAAGGGATCTTTGCATCGATGACCGGGAGACCAGCCTTCAGGAGGCCGGCACAGGCCAGGTCGTAGGTGGTGGCCTTCACAAGCAGGATGCACGTCGGGGCAAGGCGCTTGCACCTGCGGATCAGGTCCGGCAGCAGCGGGCGCAAGTCCTTCCTGCCCTGGATGGGTTCCTTGCTGACTTCAATGAAGTAGATGCCCGACTTCTTCAGTTCCGCCAGCCACAGCGGCTTGTCTTCACGCGATGGGGTTTCGCCGAACACGGCCTTGATGACGTTCTGGAACAGCAGATCCTGCGACGTCACCTGGTCGAAGTAGAAATGGCGATTTTCAGCGGCCGGCGGGGCATCGGAGACGATCAGCAGCGCGACCCGCTTCGGCCGGTACTTCTTCGATGCCCGCTCTATGGTTTCTCGAGTCATGCGCCATTCTCGCAAAAAGTGACGCGAGGCTCCTGACTGTCCGACTTGCGGGGCCGCCCGGCGCGCCCTCAACTGGCTTCGGCATTGAACGGCGCCACCAGCAGGCAGGGAAGCTCCTTCGCGCTGTATCGCGCCCGCCTGTACTCGGCCTTGAAATGCTCCGTGGCGCATTTCACCGACCTCTGCGGAAGACCTTCGATATCGGTGATCAGCAAGGTTCCGACGCGGCCTTTCTCTGTAATTTCCGCCCTGATCACCCCTTTCATCTTGAAGTTGCCTGGAAAGCACTTCGGCGGGAAAGGCTCCATTGGAAGCGACATTTTCATGTCGACCTGCTCGCACATGGGCGGCATTTCTGCGGCGGTTGCGGTCGCGCAGATCAATACGCACAGGGCTGATGCCGCGGACGAGGTGATTCTCCTCGGCACGCACATCTCTTGCCCGTCGCCGTGTAGCAGTGGCCTCTTGCCGTCTGGAAGGTCATGCATTGCGAGATGGCTCTCCCTGCCACCCGACGATCAACTCCGGCTTCTGGTCTGCCAGCCTATCATTTCATCGGCCCTCCCAGGCCTTCATCAAGGCTCTATCACCGCGTGTCACGCTGAGGTGAAGTCGATCCGCGGCGGACACTCTGTGCGTGGCGCACCCGCCGCGCCGCCCGCCGCGCAAGCCAGGAGGCCAGCAGCACCAGGCTTGCCATGCCCGTTGCGCCCCCGCCGCCCTGGTCACCGGAAATCGAAGCCGGCGCGGGTGCCGCGCCATCTCTGTTGCCCGATCCGGCCGGAGGTTCACCGCCAACGACCCTGACTGCAATGCCCAGCGCACGGCCGGATGGCGTCCTCACCAGCCAACCTGCATCAGTGACGAGCCTCAGGTGCAGGTCCACGGCGTAATCCACGTCCCGGTTGCTGTTGGTATGCATCCTGAAGACCTGCATGCCAGACCTGCCCGGTTTCCAGACGAGCGTCTGGTAGCCAATGCCCGAACTGTTCCTTTCCTGGTAACGCGGAGCACCCGCGTCGTCGACATCATCGCCCACCAGCACCGTAACGGAGACAGGCCCTTTCACGGGCTTCTGGAGCGTGACCTGGAATTGCGCCACGTCTCCGGCAGTGATCTGCGCGGCCGCCGCCCCGACCTTCAGCTGCGCCAGCACCTCATCGTCTTCGATCGTCACCGCAAGCGTTTCGCCGGAGAGGGCCACGCCACCCTGTGGATCCACCAGGCGGACCGTGTGGATGCGCTCTCCCTGCACCAGTACATCATCCTGCGGAACCAGCTCGATCTCGCGCGGCGAGGCGTCGCCATCCGCCCAGCTGAGCGTGCCCGACGATGTGACCAGTCCGTCGGTCATGGGCCGGATTTCGTAGCGGACGCTGACTGCACCGGAGTTGCCACCGCTGCGCAGGACCCGTACCAGCTTCGAAGGACCCTGTTCGCTGATCCGGATGGCCGTGCGCTCGAAGCCGAGCGTGCCGGCTCCGCTTCCCGGACCAAGCTGCAACCTCGCCACCCGGCCGACAAGGCCGGCCTCGCCCGTGAGACTCGCCACGATCCATACGAAGCCGGGATCGGCCCGGGTGATCGCCACGATTCTCGCTGCGGACATGCCGGGAGATGTCGTCAGCGGCAACACCCTGCCGGCAGCGATGCGCGGATCCGCCCGTCCCAGGAAGTCCCTTGCCTCGATAAAGACCTCGGCCCGGGAGCCGATGCGCTTCAGCAGATCCGGCTCCCACCAGTCGGGCTCGCCCACGGCCACCGCGGACAGGATGGAGCCCGCCTCATCGATCCACAGCCGGCCCTTTGCGGTCGGCAAGGACAGCGACACCCGGCCTGTTCCGTCCGCACCGAATCCGGGATCCGCCGTACTGTCCCCGCGGATCGCTGTGAGCGTCGGCGCGGTGCCCAGAAGCCCCAGTGCATAGAAGCGGGACTGCGCGGGATCACTTGCCAGGGCCAACGGCGACCACGCTGCATCGTCGGAGACAGGCGCCTCAGAGAGGACACCAGCCTCGTCGCGTGTCATCAGGACGCTGCGCAAGGTCACGCAACAACCCTGCCCGGCAAGCAGCATCCCGCGACCATCAGGCAACACTTCCACATCGGTCGGGCTGCGCTGCTTCAGCGACTCCACCGGCTCGACCAGTGACGTGAGCAGCAACCCTGTTGCAGTGATCCGGAACTGCACCCCGACCGTGACAGGATCCCAGGCCGTTGCAACCGTGTCGTCAGCCACGGTCGCGGCAACCAGCAGGCTGCCATCCGGCAGCTCCCTGATCGCTTTCGCGGCGACGTGGGGTGTCAGGTGGCCAAGCCCGGTCACGATCTGCCGCTTGTTGAGAATGAGCTGTCCTTGCTCCCCGAAGGCCGTGTCCGTGGAACCGTCCTCCCTCAGTGCAACGAGCCGTCCGACGTTGCCGGCGTAATCCGATAACCCGACCAACAGGCGCCCGCTGCCCAGGCGGTGCAGCACGCCGGTGAATCCCGAGTCGAAACTGCGCGTCCACAGCAACTGCCCGGAGGGGGCCACGCGGACTACCCGCTGCTCGGGCATTGGATTGATCCGAGGCGCGGAGCTGGCGGGCCACTCATAGCCGGCGACCACGATGGAGCCGTCGGGTAATGACGCGGCCCCCGTGATCGTCCCGACCGGCAGATCCACCCACCCCTCGCGCCCGAGGCGAACGTCAAGATCGCCGGGGCCGGCCAGCACCCATGCTGCATGAAGAAGGAACAACCACCCCAGGGCCAGACCTGGGAACAGTTTCTTGCTGCGCATCGCTCGAGCTCCTCGGGAAACTCACCGAGGTTGATTGCAGCAGCGTCGTGTGCGGCGCTCCTGATGGAGCGCCAATGAATTGCCGATGAAGTGGTGGTCAGCCGCCGAGCGGGAAGATCCTGTTACCGGAGGGGTTGGCGGAGGCGCCCGCTGAACAGCACCAATGCGGCAACCGCGGCCATGGGTGCAAAGACCAGATAACCGTTTGAGGCCGGGCTGTAGACAGCCTCCACAAGGACCAGCCCGACCAGGGGAATGATCGAGAATCCCGCCACGACCCATGCCAGTCGACTGGGCCCCAGCGCGAACACCAGGATGGCGCCAACCGCGCCCACCAGTGCCGCCACGACAATGGCCGCGCTGATGAATGGAGTGGCGAGCAGAAGAAGTGCGGAGATTGCGATGGCGACGTAGCCAATCATCCGAGCGACCCGTTCCCTGGTCATGACTTTCTCTTGGTGACCTTTCCCGGTGCGATTATGCGCCGAATAACCCCGCCCACCAATGCTGCGGCGCACTATCCTTCGGAGATGCTACGGATTGCGATGGGCACGGCAACGCCAGAGCTGTCGTTGCCGTCGATTCATGCAACGGAAGAAAACTCCGGAGCGTAACGGGCAAGCGTCCCGGATCGCGGGATGGATCCCGCCGCGAGCTCAAGCGCCATGAACGCATCATCGGCGTTGTACTCATTGGCAATCCCCCAGCTGGAGGCCGCCCGGAAGCCGAAGCGCTGGTAATAAGCGGGTTCACCCAGAACAACCACAAACCGGGCGCCAAGGTCACGGCACTTTTCCAGGGCAGCACGGATGAGCGCGGACCCTACGCCCTCTCCCTGTCGCCGCGGAAGAACCGCAACTGGCCCGAGCCCCAGGCCGGTGACGTTGCCAGCAGCGCCTTCGAGAGACACGGGGCTGATCGCGACGTGGCCTATTACTTCCAGTTCGTCGACTGCCACCAGGGAGAGGCTGAGGTTTCCCGAGATTCTCAGGGCATCAACGAGCCGGGCCTCGCCTGGCGAAGGAAACGCCTCTTCATGCACCTTCGCAATGTCGGCGCGATCTTCAGGTTGTTCGAGTCTGATGGTGACGTACATCTCGCGATTGGTGCGCCGCGCGTTTTGCGCAGAAGCGCGTGCTTCGAAGATTGGAGGGCCCGCAAGTGTGATCTAGATGATCAGATCCGACCTCATTGTCCAGGCACCTGAGGGAGTGTTCAAGAGACCCGTAAGCTCCTGTTCCAGATGCTCCAGCAACGCGTCAACGTTCCTTGGGCGTCGGGCGCTCGGTCGAGAATGCAGCCACCGCGTTGCCGCCGCCACATCGTCAAGGTACCAGGTTGCGCCAACGTGGACATCATCCTGATCTGTTTGGAAGATATCGATCTTCACCAATCCGCCCGTTGGATGGGCCTTCACAAGCGACCAGCATGGTGAGTCGTGGTAGTACTTCACTATGTGAAGTTGATGCCTGCTTGCGAA
>CAYNEX010000003.1:53909-56155 GCA_964396335.1 uncultured Steroidobacteraceae bacterium
CAAACCAGGTCTCTGCGGCGTCCCTGTTGAATTCGTGGTTACCGTTTGGCACGGAGCTCCGCCTGACTACCAGGTTCGGCGGCTGAGCGATGCGCTCCAGCACGCGGGCGCGCCAGCTTTGGTGTGCGCTCTATGCTCGGCTGCGCACGGCCGAGTGCACCGGATATCAGGCAAGAACTGCGCGATTACCATGCCCCTGAGCAAACCTTATTGATCTCGACCTGGTTTCTTCTGGTGCGTCGCATTCCGATCTTGACTCATCGCCTCCTCAAGGTCGCGGGCTGCCGCGGCGCGCGTTTCGAGCAGCTTTATCAGCTCCGGATGCGCTCGGACTACGTCTCGCATATTCTGTTCAAAATCCTGGCGGCGAGCCATGATCATGATTGCCGCCGGCACAGGCGGCGAATTCGAACCCAGATGTGCCTCACCCCCGAATGACTGGAACTTCTGTCTCAGTTCGATCGCCTGCTTTGCGCCCTCCTGAACTGCATCTTCTTGATAGAGGGGTCTGCAAGTGCGCGTGGTCAGCCGGGTTCCGGTTCGCGCTTCGACGCGACATCTGACATCGAACTCGTCATTGGAGTTGATGTCGTTGTATTTCTCATAGAAACGATCTTCTGCGTCGATGACGGCCTGGCGCATCCGCGAGAGATCCGTTCGCGTTCCGTAGACGTCCACGCGATCAAGCTCCTCCATGCTGTCATTGGACTCGGCCGCGCCAGTGGCGTAGGCCTGTGATGACAATGCCGCTGCAAGCAGGAGGATTTTGATGAAGCTCATATGCAGTTGGTAGGCAGGTCAGCTAACGATTAAATGCGGAATGCCGCTCGCTGCAGCGCCTGGTCAGGTGGCAACAGCACCCTACCGACCATCTGTCGCTTCACGACAACGCACTCTCGACGCCACAGACCTGCCGGTTGCGATGGTCTTGAGAACCTTGTGATCGGGCGAGATCTCGAACTCGAGACCCACCACCCGAAGCTGCCCTGGTTGCGGTGACTCCGCATGACTCAATGAGTCGAGGAAGACGGATATCCGGAGCGGATCGTTACTGACGACGGCTTGTACACGCGCCACGCTGTCGGGAAAGCCCAGCATGTTCGGCTCAATCGTCAGCGCCAGGGGGTCTCTCGTTGGATCCGCGCACGCCTCGAGGCTGGCGCCCCATCGCCCCGTGTATCGATCTGGAATCGTGTCGTGGACATCCGCAAAGACAGAAGTTGAGCAAAGCAGCAGCGCGATGGTTCTTATATGTCTCATGGGATACGCCTCCTTGCCGCCTGACTACCAAGTTCAGCCGCACTACGCCAGCCTATCAGTTCGCGGGGCGCACCAGCGACCGGGTGATGCACCATGGCTCGGCCCTGGGCCGAGCACTTTATTTGCCCCGGCCCGCTGCAACGCAAAAACCAGGCGTCACGGCCGCATGCCTAACCAAATGACAACCTCCGTTGCGGATGCAACTTCCTCAGGGCCTATGGGTTCGAAGATGTCGCATCTCAGTCAAAGGAGATCATCGTGACGTAGCCGGGTTCACCGGGGCTCTTTCGAACCATCTGCAATGCCGGCCGGAGGTCCGCACCTGTAGATGGATTGCGAGCGGGTGACCTCTCAGCACGCGGGCGCGCCAGCGCTCGTGTGCGCTTTTGGCTCGGCCGCCCGCGGCCGAGCACTTTATGCCAATCGCCGCTCGCTGCAGCGCCTGGTTAGGCGCACTATGCACCATCGCTCTGAAACTTGAGTAACGCTTCGACAAATTCTTTGGCACCTCGAAGGCGGTATGCGTCTACTTCTACCACTCTCGTGCGAATGGGGGCGAAGTAGCTGAGCCGATTCCTAGAATAGAAGACCAGCGAACCAACAGGCGAACGACGCCGAAAGCCGGAAACGCGTAAGAAGAGGCGTCTGGATAGAGGGCTGGTAAGTGCGCGAAGAACCAAGAGTGCCATTGGGCCCCTGCGCTTACACCAATCTACTCGAAACGCTGGCCAGGGTTTGGATTTGTACTTGGCTACAAAGGAGCCGGTGAAGTCCGAGGTGTGCCGGGCTAGGAGCCATTGAATGTTCTCGATTTCGTCCTCATGGCGGATTGTTGGCTCCAAGACCGACGTGCGTTTTCGACTTCGCTCAGTGTATGCCGCGGAATCCGTGCACGGATGCTTGGGCCACGGTGGACCGAGATCATCAAAGTAGACCCTACTCCCGAACTCGTTCCGATAGAAATAGACGCGATCACCGCAAACTGG
>CAYNEX010000004.1:0-2572 GCA_964396335.1 uncultured Steroidobacteraceae bacterium
CTGGTCGCCTGGCTGGGCACGCAGCAGACACAGCGCCTGATGATGGTGCTGGCGCTGGTCGCGGCGCTGATCCTGCTGGTGCGGCCGTTGTTCCGCGCCGGCTCCAGCGGAGCTGCCTCGCGCTCGCCGGCGGGCGCCGTGGTCACCGGTCTTGCGGCCCTGCTGCTGTTCGCACTGGCCGTCCCCTTCGTGCAGAAGCTGCCTGGCGTGCTGATCGGTTATGGCCGCTGGGCCGTCACCTGGATGCCGGATCCGGGCGAGTTCCTCTATGTCGGCGAAGGCCTGAACTCCACGCTGGCGGTTTCGCGCCGCAGCGACGGCACGTTGAACTACCACAACGCCGGCAAGGTGCAGGCTTCCAGTCATCCCGACGACATGCGCCTGCAGCGCATGCTGGGCCACCTGACCACATTGCTGGCGAAGGACCCGCAGAACGTGCTGGTGATCGGCAGCGGCGCCGGCGTCACCGCCGGCGCGGTCAGCGTGAACCCGCAGGTGAAGACGCAGACCATCGCCGAGATCGAGCCGCTGGTGCCGCGCGTGGTCAGCCTGTTCTTCGGCGAGCAGAACCACGACGTGATCAACAACCCGAAGGTGAAGATCCGCATCGATGACGCGCGCCACTTCCTGCTTACCACCGACGAGAAGTTCGACGCCATCACGGCCGATCCCTTCGACGCCTGGGTGAAGGGCGCGGCCTCGCTGAACACCCTCGAGTTCTATGCCGAGATGAAGCGGCACCTGAACCCGGGTGCCATCGTCACTGCCTGGCTGCCTTTCTACGAGACCACCACCGAGGCCATCCAGAGCGAGATCGCCACGTTCATTGATGCCTTCCCGCATGTGCTGATCTTCGGCAACACCGCCAGCGGCCAGGGTTATGACGGGGTGATGATCGGCTCGCTGGAACCCATCGTGATCGACGTCAGCGAGATGGATGCGAAGCTGAAGAGCCCCGAGTACGCAGCCGTGCTGCGCTCGCTGGACGAAGTGGGCTATGGCTCCGTCGAGGCGCTGCTGGGGACCTTCGCCGCCACCGGCGAGCAACTGCGTGCCTGGGTGTCGGATGCCGAGACCAACCGCGACCGCAACCTGCGCCTGCAGTACCTGGCCGGCCTCGGCGTGAACAACTACCAGCAGGCCGGCATCTATGCCGAGATCCTGCGCCGGGGAGAATGGCCGACCGACGTGTTCAAGGGAGAGATGACGCTGCTGTCCCGGGTGCGTTCGGCGGTCTCGGCAGGACGTTAGATCCGCGGCCAGCCATCAGGCTGGCCGCCCCTCCCGGACCGGGTCATCGGCTGGCTGCCGATTGCGGAGCAGTCCCACACCGGTCCCGGGCAGCCGCCTCCAGAATCCCTGCAGGACCAGCAGGGGATGACGAACATGGCCACCAAGACGCTGAGCGCCACCTTTCCCTCCGTTCCGGCCGCCTTCGATGCCGCCAGACGGATCGAGCGTTATGGAGTCGGCTTGTCCGACCGGACGCAGGATGGGCCGCAGCTGAAGGCCTGCGTGGATGACGCCTACTGCGAGCTGGTGCTGCAGTCGTTTCGTGATTGCGGCGCGAAGCTGATCGCCATCAGCCAGAACCGGCCTGCATCCCAGGACTGGATGGGTCACCACGACGAGCGGATGACCAGCACCGGGGTTCCGCCCGGGCAGGGCGACGCGGAGGCCGGCCTGCCCTGACGGGCGCGTGATGATCAGGCCACGCGCAGCCGCATCACCGCCCGGGCGCAGCGGCTGGCACGAAGGTGGCCGGCAGCGGCCAATTGCCGTCGTACGGCGGCCAGTTCGGCACTGCCAGGTCCGGCGGCGGGTAGAACATCGACGTGTAGGTGGTACGGATCCGTCCCTCGTCGATCACGAACCACCAGCTGGCGACATTGCGCGGTGTCTGCACACCGGGACGCCGGATGAACACACCCGTGGCCAGCACCATCTGGGCCTCCACGTCGATCAGCGGCATGCGCCGTCCCGTCACCATCGCCACATTGAAGTTCTCGAGGCCGGCCACGCAGTCGCGGCTGCCCACGCCGGGCGGCGGACCACCCGGGGGACCACCGGCGCCCGAAGCGCCGGGCGCGGGCGCACCGGCGCGCGGCGGTGCCGGCGGCAGGAAGTCGCCACCCGGCGCCGGCGAGCCGTTCTCGGCACGGCCGCAGCCCTTGTGTACCAGGGCAACCGAGCCGTCATGCGAAGTGATGGC
This sequence comes from uncultured Steroidobacteraceae bacterium, assembly GCA_964396335.1. Classification (GTDB taxonomy): domain Bacteria; phylum Pseudomonadota; class Gammaproteobacteria; order Steroidobacterales; family Steroidobacteraceae; genus ZC4RG30. Next base: position 2,213 of record CAYNEX010000004.1, read on the forward strand.
ATCGAAGTAACTGTCGACGATGCGCGCGAGCGTGGCGCGGTCGACGCGTTCGGCCTCCGGCACCACACGCTGCGGGGGCGGGTTCTGTTCCAGGTATTCCGGGTTGTGCAGGTTGGCCGGCGGACGGCCCGGCTGGCGCGGACCGCTCATGCCCGGGTCATTTTCGCGGGCGAGATACCACTCGGCCTCGGTGAGCTGGCGGTCCTCGACGCGCAGGCGGACCGTCACGATGGCCGTGGAGTCGCCCTCCTTCACCGTGCCGAAATAACCGGCCTGCCCGGACTCCGGATCGAAATAGCGGCGCTGCACATTGCCCAGCGCGGTGACGCTCTGCCACACGCCGCCACCACCGGGGATCAC
>CAYNEX010000004.1:2672-51616 GCA_964396335.1 uncultured Steroidobacteraceae bacterium
CGCCAGACGAGGCCGCTTGGCAGCACACATAGAAGGCTCCGGACAGCACGCGCCCATTGACGCAAGCGCCGACAGGAGGCCCGACTTCCTCGACGGCGGTGGCGCCATGGGAGAGTTGATCCGCGCCTTCCCCTGGGAAAAAACGCCGCTGGGCCTTCCCGGGCAGTGGCCGCAGGGACTGCGCACCGCCGTGCGCGTCATGCTCACCACGCAGCATCCGGTGTTCATCTTCTGGGGACCGGAACACACCTGCCTGTACAACGACGCCTATTCCCGATCGATCGGCGAGGAAAAGCACCCCTCCATCCTGGGTGCGCCGGGCCAGCCATCCTGGGAGGAAATCTGGCCGATCATCGGCCCGCAGATCGACCAGGTGATGAGCGGCCACGGCGCCACCTGGCATGAGAACCAGCTGGTGCCCATCGTGCGCAACGGCAGGCTGCAGGATGTCTACTGGACCTACAGCTACAGTCCCATCGACCAGCCGGACGCGCCCTCCGGTGTGGGCGGCGTGCTGGTGCTCTGCAGTGAAACCACCGAGCAGGTGATGGCGCAGAAGCGGCTGCTGGAGGAACGCGAGCGTTTCGTGCAGCTGTTCGACCAGGCGCCGACCTTCCTGGCTGTGCTCGAAGGCCCCGAGCATCTGTTCACCTTCGCCAACCCGGGCTACCTGAAACTGATCGGTGACCGCCCGGTGGTCGGCAGGACGGTGGCCGACGCACTGCCCGAATCGGTCACCCAGGGTTATCTGGAACATCTCGACGAGGTTTACCGCAGCGGCGTCTCCTTCTCCGCGACCGGCGCGCGTTACGCCTTCCGCAACTCACCCGACGCGCCACTGACCGAACGTTACGTGGACTTCGTCTACCAGCCGATGACCAGCCCGGCCGGCAAGGTGACCGGCATCCTCGTGCAAGGCGTGGATGTCACTGCGCGCACGCAGTCGGAGAGCGCCCTGGCCCGCAGCCGCTCCCGCCTCGACTATGCGACGCGTGTATCGGGCATCGGCTTCTGGTACTGCGACCTGCCCTTCGACAAGCTCGACTTCGATGATCGTGCCAAGGAGCATTTCTTCTTTCCGCGCGAGGCCGATGTCACCATCGACGACTATTACGCGCGACTGCATGCGGCGGACCGCGAACGCACCCGCCAGGCCATCGCGGCGGCCATCCAGGACCGCGCGCCCTTCGACATCGTGTATCGCACCGTGCATCCGCAGACCGGCGCCATCAAGTGGATCCGCGCACTGGGCGCGCCCGACTATGCACCGGATGGCACACCGCTGCGCTTCGACGGCGTGTCGGTGGACGTGACCGCGCAGAAGGCCGACGAGCAGCGGCTGTCGAAGCTGAACCGGCTGCTGCGCGAGCAGGACCGGCGCAAGGATGAATTCATCGCGACGCTGTCGCACGAGCTGCGCAATCCGCTGGCGCCGATCCGCGCCGCGGCGCGCGTGATCGCCTCTCATGGCGCATCCACCGAGCAGCGCCAGCAGGCGCAGGTGATCATCGAACGCCAGGTCGTGCAGATGTCGGCGCTGCTCGATGACCTGCTCGACATCGCCCGCATCACCCACGGCAAGCTGCAGCTGAAGAAGCAGCCTGTGCAGCTGCTCCGAGTGGTGAACTCCACGGTTGAAGCCCTGCGCCCGCAGCTCGGCGCCAGGAACCAGGAGCTGTCGGTGCGGATGCCCGCCGACGACGTGCAGATCGATGCCGACCCTGTACGGCTCGGGCAGATCCTGACCAACCTGCTGACCAACGCCTCGCGCTACAGCGACGAAGGCCGGCGCATCGAGCTGACCGGCCACGTCGAAGGCCAGACACTCGTCCTGACAGTGAAGGACCAGGGCATCGGCCTGGCACCTGACGCCCTGACCGGCATCTTCGAGATGTTCTCGCAGGTTGGCGTCGGCGAACTGCGTTCACAGGGCGGACTCGGCGTGGGACTGGCGCTGGTGCGCGGCCTGGTCAAGCTGCACGGCGGCAGTGTCGAGGCCATCAGTCCGGGCCTCGGGCATGGCAGTGAATTCATCGTCCGCCTGCCCATCGATTCCCCGGCGACCCCCGGCCGCGCGACGGCCATTGAAACCGAACCCTCCCGGGCCCCCACCCTGCGCATCCTGCTGGCCGACGACAATCGCGATGCCGCCGATTCACTGGCGGTGCTGCTGCGCCTCTCCGGTCACGAGGTGCGGGTGGTATACGGCGGCCGCGACGCGCTCGCCGTGGCGGAGGAGTTCCAGCCGGATGTCGCGGTGCTCGACATCGGCATGCCGGACCTCACCGGCTATGAGGTCGCCTCCGCCGTGCGGCGGCAGCCCTGGGGCGAATCCATGCGCCTGATCGCGCTCACCGGCTGGGGGCAGCAGAACGACCGGCGCCGGGCCACGGAGGCCGGCTTCGACCTGTTGCTGGTGAAGCCGGTGGATCCGGACAAGTTGCAGGAATGCCTGATGGGGTGAAGCGCGGTCAGTTGACCGGCAAAGCGCCTGCGCCGGTCAGCGGAACCGCTCCTCCAGCAAGTCTATCTCGCGCACCAGCTTGCGCGACTCCGCATCTGACAACTCATGCGCCCGCGCCAGCGCAAAGATGGCATCACGCTCGGCCCGCAGCGCCACCAGCTGCAGCTGGCGCTCGATCTGGTCGGCATGGCGCACGCGCAATGCCGCGGCGTCGGACCTGGAATGCCCGTGGATGCGCCGCTGGTACCGCTCGAGCACACGCGCCGCGGATTCGGCATGGATGTCGGCATCGACAGCGGCGGGATCGTGCGTCGCCACCTGCTGCTGCACGGCCAGGATCGCCGCTTCGGCCGCGGCGATGCGGGCGTGGTCCACCTGCGGATCCTCATGCTGTCCGGGCATGTGCAGCCCGCGCAGCAGACGCGGCAGGAAGAAATTCGCCGCCAGCAGCGACATGATGATCACGCCGGCCGACAGCAGGATGGTGAGGTCGCGGACCGGGAACTCCGTGCCGTCGGACATCAGCAGCGGCAGCGTCAGCACGCCGGCCAGCGTGATCGCGCCGCGCGCACCGGCCACCGACATGGCGGCCACCACGCGCGGATCGGACGTCGATTCCGCCGGCTCGCCGCGCATCCGGGCGATGCCCGCGTCGATGCGCATCGAGCACCACACCCACACGAAACGCAGCAGGGCCAGCCCCAGGTTGATCACCAGCACATACACCGCCAGCCACAGCGGATTCTGGTGGTTGGTTTCCTGCACGGCGATGACGGAGCGTTCGAGGATGCCGGGCAGCTGCTCGCCCAGCAGCACGAACATCACGCCGTTGAGGGCGAACTGCACGGTATCCCACACGGCGGTGCGCTGCATGCGGGTGGTGCCCAGCGCCCGGCCGGAAAGCTCCATGTAGCTCATCATGATGCCGGCCGCGACCGCCGCGAGGATGCCCGAGCAGCCCAGGTGCTCCGCGCCGAGGTAGGAAATGAACGGCAGCAGCAGGCTGACCAGCACCTGCGTGCCGGGCTCCTCGCCGAAGCGCAGGTTCAGCTGCGTTTTCAGCCACATCACAATCCAGGTGGTCCCCACGCCCACCGCCACGCCACCCAGCAGCAGCCACAGGAAGGTCATGCTGGCCGAGGTCAGCGAGAAGGTTCCGGTCAGCGCGGCCGCCACGGCGAAGCGGAAGCAAACCAGGCCCGAGGCATCGTTCAGCAGCGACTCGCCCTCGAGGATGTGCTGCATGCGGTGCGGCACGGCGACGCGCTTGGTGATGGCCGACACGGCCACCGGGTCGGTGGGAGACAGGATCGCCGCCAGCGCGAAGGCCACCGGCATCGGCATCGCCGGGATCAGCCAGTGGATGAAATAACCCATGCCGATGACGGTGAAGAACACCAGGCCCAGCGCCAGCGCAAGGATCATGCGGTGGTCGCGCATCAGGCCTTCCTTCGGGATGCGCCAGCCATCCAGGAACAGCAGCGGCGGCAGGAACAGCAGGAAGAAAATCTCCGGGTCGAGCCGCACGGCGTCGTCGGTGAAGATCGCGATCAGGGCCCCCAGGCCGATCTGCACCAGCGGGGTCGGGATCGCCACCGGCAGCACGTGCACCAGCACACCGCTGAGCACCACGGCCGCCATCATCACCAGCACCAGCTCGATCGCTCCCATCCGCGCTCCGCAGGTCGCTTCAGGCGACCGGTTCAGTCTGTTTTTCCAGCCATGCCAGGTGCCGCAGCGCCTCGTCCCGGTCCGTGCCGCACATCGCCAGCGTGGGACGCAGGGAGGCGCAGACCGCGGGACGTTCGGGTGAACCGAATATGCGGCAGCGATTCATCGCGTCCAGCTGCACGCAACGCACGCCCGCCGGCTTGCCGCCAGGCATGCCGGGAATGGGCGTGGAGATGGAGGGCGCGATACAGCAGGCGCCGCACCCTGACCTGCAGGGCATCGTGGCGGTCATGGGCGCCATTGTTTTCCAATGGCGCCCCGCCGGTCGAGCGCGGAATTCCCGCCGGCCTAGGGCCGGATCACCAGCACGCTGACCGACTTCGGCTCCAGCGTCGCGGTCAGCCGGTTGCCAGTGAGGCTGGCCTGCAGCGGCTTCGGGACCACCGTCTGCGGGGCGTCGAAGGTGTTGATGCTGTCCACCCGCGGGCCGGTGAGGGTCTCGCCGGTGACTGAACCACCGCTGGCGCCCTGCAGCGCCACGTCGATCTCAACCGGGCGAGAGGGATCGACATTGGTCAGCGCCAGCACCAGGTTGCCCTCGGTATCGCGCGCGGCGATGGCGTCGACCCGCGGCAGCGTGATGTCCCCATGTGTCCAGCTGCCGGCATCGAAGGATACCGGCAGGAAGGTGGCATCCTGGAACGGCAGGTACATGCGGAACACATGATAGGTCGGCGTCAGCAGCATGCGCGGACCATCGGTCAGGATCATCGCCTGCAGCACGTTGACCATCTGCGCGATGTTGGCAATGCGCACGCGGTCGGCATGGCGGGCGAAAATGTTGATGTTCAGCGCTGCCAGCACCGCATCGCGCAGGCTGTTCTGCTGTGACAGGAAGCCGGGATTGGTGCCGGGCGCCGGCGCATACCAGGCGCCCCACTCGTCCACCGCCAGCATCAGCTTCCTGTCCGGATCGTACTTGTCCATGATGGCGGTGTGCTGGCGGATCAGCCCGTCCATCTTCAGCGTCGCCTGCAGGATCTCGGCATAGCCCTGCTCGTCGAAATCCGTGGCGACGTGCTTGTCTTCCCAGTCGATGACCGTGTAGTTGTGCAGCGAGATGCCCTCGATGTCCCAGCTCCACTTGCGGTTTGTCCAGGCCTTCATCACCGTCTCGGTCCATTCGGTGAAGCGCGGCTCGCCGCCGCCGGGACCCACCGCGATGCGCAGCATGCGCTTGTCGCCTTCCTGCTGCTCCGGGTGGTAGTTGCGCGCGAAGCGCGCGTGCATCTTCATGTGGTCGACGTAGTACTCCGGCGTCATGTTGCCGCCGCAGTCCCAGGACTCGTTGCCGATGCCGAGGATGGGCACCAGCCAGGGTTCCTTGCGCCCGTTGGCGGCACGCTCCTGGGCCAGCGTGGTGGGCTGGTCGCTGGTCATGTATTCCATCCAGTCCGCGCCCTCCTGCACGGTGCCGGACCCCACGTTCAGCGAGATGAAGGGGTCGGCGCCGATCTGCGCGGCGAAATCCATGAATTCATGCGTGCCGAAGGTGTTCGGTTCGGTCACGCCACCCCAGTCCGGGTTCAACGTCACCGCGCGGCGCGGACCGATGCCATGGCGCCAGTGGTAGTAGTCGGCGAAGCAGCCACCGGGCCAGCGCACGTTCGGCACCTTGATGGCGCGCAGCGCCGCCACCACGTCGTTGCGGATGCCGCGCGTGTTGGGGATGGGTGAGTCGCGGCCCACCCAGACTCCCCCGTAGATGCCGGTGCCCAGGTGCTCGGCGAACTGGCCGAACAGATGCCGGTTGATGACCGGGCCCGGTGTCGCGGCATCCACCGTGATCGATACCGAGGTCCGGTCATCCGTCGAGCCGGCGGACGCCGCCGGCTCCGGGGTCGAGGGGCTGCAGGCGGCGAGCACCGCCGAGGCCAGGCCACAAACAATCCACGCGCTCTTCCGCTGCACTATTCCCCCCTTCCCTGTCTTTTCCGGATCGATCAGATCATTCGCGAAGCGTCAGTCCTTCTTCGGCGGGCTGCACACCACGCGTGAAAGTTCCATGCCCTCGCCCTCGATGCGCATGCAGGTGGGCATGTAACGATCGTGCACGTAATACGCGTTCTCGAAGTCCTCGGCACGCGGATTCTCCATGCAGTCGTATTCGAACGGATGGCGGGCTTCGCTGCGCTTCCACGAGCGCTTGATGGTGAAGGGCTCGGTGTAATACTCCGGATCGGTGATGGTCACCTCGATGTCGATGCCATTGCCGTCCTCGCGCAGCGTGAAGCGCTCCACCGTATGCAGCTTGTCGCTGGTCGGCTGGCCGCGGGAATCAAGCTCCGCATAGCCATTGAAGCCGATCGAATCGACCACCAGGGTGTTGCCCTCCCAGCGTCCCACCGAGTCGCCCACGTAGCTGGGCGCCAGGTCCGCCGGATGCTCGCCATCGATGCGGATGCGGCGCGTCATGCGCGGCATTTCGTAGAGGATGGTGACCTCGTCATCCGACTGCAGCACGGTGATCTTCTCGCGCGGCATGGTCATGGTCGAGATCGCACCCGGCCGGCAGGAGGTCCAGGCCGTCTGCATGATCTTGCCCGCGGCATTGGCAGCCGCGTTGCGATCGACGATCGCCTTGCCCGCGGCGGACAGCGGCGTGTTCTGCACCATGAAACCGAAGGTGGCCGGTTCCCACATGCCGCTGAAGCGCGGCGTGGTGGCCTCGGCGGTCGCGGCCGGCCTGGCTTTCGCCGCGGTCTTGACCGGCTTCGCGGCCGGCGGCAGTTCGGCGCGCACCGCCGGCTCGCCATTGGCGATGCGGTCCGGGCAGATGTCATCGGTGACGCGGGCATTGCCGTCGCGACGGAAGGTCAGCACGGTTTCCCACGGCTCGTCGAAGGTTTCCGGATCCTCGATACGGATGCGGTTCTCGAGGCGGCCATCGGGCAGCACGCGCAGGCGCTCGGTGAGCACCAGGTCTTCCGAATGCGGCAGGCCGGCCGCATCGAGGTGGGTGACATCGATCAGGCCCACGGTGCGGATCACCAGCGTGTCGCCTTCCCAGGTGCCCACGGGGAAACCCATCGTCAGCGGCAGCGGCGGATCGACTTCGCCGCCGGCCATGTCGACCACGCGATGCCAGCGATACCAGCCATGGATGAAGGCGAGGAATTCGCCATCACTGCGGATCTCGAAGGGATAAGGCATGGTCAGCACGCGTGGCATGCCGGGCGAGGCACACCAGGATGCCTGGTCGAACGAGCGGTCGCCGGAGGCCAGGCGCTGCAGGCGCTCTGAATAGATGGCGCCGGCTTCGGGTTTCAGCGGCGGCGCCTTGCCGTCGGCGGTGAGCAGTTGCTGGGGAGCGGCTTCGGGCATCCACACGCCCATCAGCGCGTCCGGTCCGGTGACAGCCGGTTCACGGCTGCCACAGGCGACCAGCGACATCAGGCCCAGCGCGGCGGAGAGGATGGCCAGGCTGCGGCCCGGTGCGAATTTCTTCTGTTGCATGGGCACTCCCGGATCAGCGCGCCGGCGCGGCGGGAGCCGGACGCGGACCGACCTGGGCGGCAACACCCTTCAGCTCACGACCATCGGGGAAGGTGAGCACACGCAGCGTGCCGTAGGGCTTGCCGTTGCGTGCCGGCGACAGCAGCATGGTGACCTCGTCGCCGGGAACCACGCTGTTCTTCTTCCAGCCCATGTTGATGTTCAGGCTGGGCGAGCCGATTTCGACCGACCACTGCACCTGCTTGCCGTCCTTGTCATCGACCAGCAACTGGATGAACGAGTGCGGGTTGGTCCACTGCACCTCCTTCACCTTGCCCTTGATGGTCACCTGCTTGGAGTAGTCGAACTCCGCGGTGGAGTGGTGTGCCGTGGCCGCGAGCGCCAGCAGTGAAGACACCATGAACACGGCGGCCTGCAGCCGCTGACGGACATTTCGCATGATCCCCTCTCCTTGTCGTTCTGGACCGGAGCTCCGTTGGCTCCGGTCTTGATGACTATACTGCCGTGCGATGCGGACGGCCGCATGTTGCGACGCGAAATCGTAAAGAAGTTTACCAATGGGAGGGGTCATGACCAATCGGATCGCGATCACGTTGATGTTCGGACTGCTGGCCGCCTGCAGCAGGGAAGTCCCGCAGAATCCCGCGATCCAGGAGGCGATCGACCGCCTCGAGATCCGCGAGCTGATGGATCTGTACGGCACCGTGCACGACATCGGCACGCCGGAGGAATACGCCGACCTGTTCACCGAGGATGGCGAGATCGGCTCCGGCGGCCGCGTGATGGTGAAGGGCCGCGAGGCGCTGATGGCGCAGGCGGTGCGTGACCATGAGCGCTACACCGAAACCGACGCGCGCGGCCGCACCAGCTCGATCATGCGGCACCTGATCACCAACGCGCAGGTGAAGATCACCGGGGAAAACACCGCCGAAGGCACCTGTTATGTCACCACCATGGTGCGCAAGGGCGATGTCGGCCCGGCCGTGCTGAGCATCTCGCGCTACATCGACCAGTACGTGAAGGTCGACGGCAAGTGGCGCATCCAGCACCGCGACATCCTGCTCGAGTACGGCAACAACGAGCTCGCGGGCCTGATGGGCTTCCGGTAGGCCTCCCTCACGCTTCTCCCGCCGGCAGGCGGGAGAAGCAGAACACCGCCGCTGCCGCGAGGCACGCGGCGGCCACGGCCAGCGCCTCATAACCGAAGGTGTTGACCAGTGTGCCACCGAAGAAGGGGCCGATCGCCGAGCCCACCATCAGCATCGCCGGAGTCCCCGTGAGCGCGCGACCGGTGCCGTCGAGGCGCGCCATCAGGCCGAAGGCGAAGGTGTGCGTGAACACCAGCACCGCGGCGAGGAAGGCCGCACCGAAGGCGTAGGGCCCGAAAGATGTCGACACCATGATCAGCGTCGCCATCGCCAGTTGCACCAGCGGCCCCACCATCAGCACCTTGCGCGCCCTCAGGCGCTTCTGCAGCAGCGCGGCCAGCGCCGCGGGCAGCAGGTTGACCAGGCCGAGCGCGATCAGCACGCCATTGATGGCCGAGCGCTCGAACCCGCGGTGCATGCCAACGCCTTCCAGGAAGCTGAAGGTCATCGCCTGCACCAGCGTCATGCAGGAAATGCCGACGATGCCGAACCAGACCACCTTCGGCAGCGGGGGCGGCTTTGCACCCTGCCCGGCCGCGGCAGCCGGCAGCACCGGGAATGCCAGCAGCGCGGCCACCGCACCGGCGGCCATCACCGCCGCAAAGGCCACGAACAGCGCCGGCCCTCCCTGCGCGCCGATCAGCTGCGGCACACCGCCGAGGAACAGCACCGCGAACACACCGAGCGCAATGCCGACGATGGCGAACAGGCGATGCGGATTGCCGCTGCGCGCGATGGTCCCGTGCGTGACGCTGAGGCCGGAGCCTGCGGCGAAACCTGCCACGGCGTGCAACAGCAGCAATTGCGTGTAGTCGGCGGTCTTCGAGGCCAGGAAGAAGGCAATGGCCGCGATCGCAAAACCGGCCGTGGCCACCCAGCGCCCGTTCAGCCGCTGGATGCGCGGCGCCAGCACGATGCTGGCCACCACCGCACCGACCAGGAAGACCGTCGGCAGGCCGCCGGCCTGCTGTGGATTGAGTCCGTAATGGGCAATCAACGCACCCACCCAGATCGACAACGCCACCAGGTCCACCATGCCGGCGCAATGCGCCACACACAGCGCGATACGTCCGCGCAGGCTGTCAGCCGGATTTGCCATCCCTCTCCCCCTCTTGTTGTTTTGTCGGGCCGCGTCCGTGCGCGGCTAGACCAGCTTGAAAACGTCCACGCGCACCGTGTTCTTTCGATCCTCGGCCAGGCCGGCGGTGCACAGGAAGAGGGCTTCGTTGAGCCACTGCCACCTGCCGTTCGGCGCGGTGAATTCGACCGCGGTGCGGAAGTACGCCGGACCGTCGGCCTGCGGCGCGATGATGCCGCGGTTCACCACCTTGATCATGGTGCGGTCGGACATCTCGATCGCATAGGTGGCTTCCAGTTCGGTCACGCCATCGGAGCGCGTGCGCTGCCAGTCGGCGCCACCGGGCACCACGCGACCGGAGATGCCCTCGCCGGTGACCTGGCCGCCGGTGATCGGGATGGCGCGGATCTGGCCCGTGGCCGTATCTCCCACCGGCATCGCGTCTGCGATCGTGGCGAAGATGGTGAAGGCGAATTCCGTGGATGGATTGTGGGTCGGCGGTGACGGCACCTGCGGCTCGGCCGCGGCGCCGGTTGCGGCCGCGCCTGCGCCGGCCTGCGCATCTTCACCTGCGCCCGAGCAACCCACCACAAATCCGCCTGCGACCACCAGCCCGCCCTGCAGCAGCGCGCGACGCAGCGGATCCATGGCCTCGGCTTCCGGAGTGGAGTGACTGTCCTGCTGCATCAGAGCACCTGGTAATAGTGGATGACGACCTTGTTCGCGTAACGCTCGCCCCAGGAGACGAACAGCGCCTTGTTGAGCCACTCGTATGCACCCGCCGGCGCGTCAAAGCGCGCCAGCGCGCGCATGTAGTACTGGTCCGGCGGCACCACTTCGCCGGCGTTGAGCCGCGCCATCACCTCCGCGGGCCCATGGCGCATGCCCTTGCTGGAAACGCGGATGGTGACGCCATCATGGGTCAGCATCGCACCGGTGACATCCAGCCTTGCGATGCCATCGGACTGCACCAGCTGCCAGTCATGGGAACCGGGAATCACCGTACCGCGCAGCTTCGGTCCCGCGAAGGACCCCTCGCCGATGGGCACGCCCTGGTGGAAGCCGGTGGGAATCTGGCCGATCTGCACCGGCCGAAGCACCTGCACTTCGGCGGTCATCAGCCAGTCGAGTCGGATCGGATCAGGCATCGCGGTCGCTCCGGTCGTGAGGGCGGCAGTATTACCTGCAATGGCCGCGCAGCGCGAGTCCGGAACGAAGCGTGGCCCTTACGTTCCGATGCGCTGCGCGGCGAATTGCCGGTCACCGCTTAATCGACGGCGGCGTTCTCCTCGGCGTACAACGCCGCCTGGCCACTGACCAGGAAGGCGTGGATGTCTTCCACGTCCTGTTCGCTCAGCACATCGGCGAAGCTGGCCATGCCGGCCGACGCCAGTGCACCGCCGTGCACGATATTGACGAAGGCGGAATGCGTGGATGACGGCATGCGGAACAGGTCCGGATAGGCCGACAGCCGCGCCTCGCCCTGCCCGCCATGGCAGAACACGCACAGCGAGAAGAAATGACCGGCGCCGCGCTGGATGCGCTCGGGCGTCAGGTCCGCCAGTTCCGGCGGCGCCGGCGTCTTCTGCGGCTGGCGCGCGGGCGGCAGCGGCACGGCACCGCCGCCCAGCTTGAAGGCCAGCAGGCGGCCGTAGTTCTGGTAGCGGTAGGTGGCCGTTTCGGGCGGATACATCGGCGCCATCGCGCCACCGAAGCCGGCCAGCACCGCGATGTACTGCTCCGAACCGATCTCGTAGGTGACCGGCGCGGCCATGATGCCGGTGCCCACTTCGATCTCCTTCAGCAGCTTGCCGCTGTCCGCCGCCAGCAGCAGCAGCTTGCCGGCCGAGGTGCCCATCACCACCAGGTTGCCGGCCGTGGTCAGCACACCGCTGCCGGCCAGCTCCGAGTGGCCCAGCGGAATGCGCCAGCGTTCCTGCTGCTGCACCGGATCCCAGGCGATCAGGAATTCGCGCGTGGCGGGATTAGGCAGTCCGGGGCGCGCGGCGATGACGGCGTCATATTCAGCGCGCTCCGGTGGCGACAGCAGGTCGACGAAGAAACTGAAGGCGATGTGGTGGGCGGAATTCGTGCGGCCCGGCTGCCAGCGGTACTCGCCCGCCTGCGGCCCCATCACCATGCCGGCCTCGCGCGCCGGGATGTACACCAGGCCGGTATCGGGATTGAAGGCCATCGGCGGCCAGTTGTGCCCGCCCGCGCCGGTCGGGAACACCAGCGTGGAGCCCTTCTCGTAGGTGGCGTCGGGGTTGATGGTCGGACGCCCCTTCTCGTCCAGGCCCGTGGTCCAGTTGGTGAACACATAGGGCCTGCCGGAGATGAACTCGCCGGTTTCGCGGTCGAGCACGTAGAAATAGCCGTTCTTCGGCGCCTGCATCAGCACCTTGCGCTCACGGCCGTCGATGGTCAGGTCCGCCAGGATCATGTTCTGCGTGGCGGTGTAGTCCCACATCTCGCCGGGTGTGGTCTGGTAATACCAGGCCAGCTCGCCGCTGCCGGGACGGATGGCGAGGATGGAAGCCAGGAACAGGTTGTCGCCGCCGCCGGGGCTGCGATACCAGGGCGCCAGCGGCGAGGCGTTGCCGGTGCCCACGTACAGCAGGTCGAGTTCCGGGTCGTAGTTCATCTCGCCCCAGACGGTGCCGCCGAGGCCGGATTCCCAGTCGGAATCAGGGGACCAGGTCGCAAGCGCCATCTCCATCTCCGGATGCTCCGGCGGCGTGACGGACGGATCGCCGGGCACGGTGTAGAAGCGCCAGCGCTGCTCGCCGGAGCCAAGGTCGTAGGCGGTGACATAACCGCGCACGCCGAACTCGGCGCCGCTGTTGCCCACCACCACCACATCGCCGGCCACCTGCGGCGGTCCGGTGATGGTGTAGGAACGCAGGTCGCGGTCGATCAGCGTGTCGACCTTCCAGATCTCGCGGCCATCCTTCGCATCCAGCGCCACCAGGTGGCCGTCCAGCGTGGCCACATAGACGCGGCCCTGCCAGACCTGCAGGCCGCGGCTGACCACGTCGCAGCAGGCCTTGCGGTTGTAGCTGCCGTCGACATCCGGATCGTAGCGCCACAGCAGCTTGCCGCTGCGCGCATCCACCGCGATCGCCGAACCCCACGGACCGGAGGCGTAGATCACGCCGTCGATCACCAGCGGCGTGGCCTCCTGGCCGTGTTCGACGCGGCCGCGACGTGAACGGAACTCCTGCTCCCAGGCGAAGCCGACCTCCTCGGCATTGCCCTCATGGATGCGCTTCAGCGGCGAATAGCGGTCGGCCTTCCAGGTGCGGCCCAGAGCCAGCCACTGGCCCGGTTCCGCATCGGCGGCGCGCAGGCGTTCGACATCGACCTGTCCGGGCTTCGATCCACCGCAGGCAACCAGAGTGAGCAGCAATACCAGGCCGGACGCGTGGCGCATCATCTTCATTCTTCTCTTCACTTTGCCAATACCCCGGCGCAGGTATAACACCGTGAGCCATGGCGCAGAAGTCCGGCGGACCCTCACGGGCACTTGCCTTGGCGGCAGGGACCAGACAGTCTCCTGTCCGGCGACTGCGGTGAACGCAGCGAAACGGGGGAAAACATGGATCTTGGCATCAGGGGCCGTCGTGCCCTGGTCAATGGCGCGAGCGCCGGCATGGGCCGCGCGGCGGCGGAAATGCTCGCGATGGAAGGCGTGGACCTGGTGATCTGTGCACGCGGTCGCGAACGCCTTGAGGAAACGGCGCGCGAACTGCGCCAGCATGGCGTCTCGGTGACCGCGGTGGCCGCGGACCACAGCACCGAGGAAGGCCAGGCACGCATCCTTGCCGCCTGCCCCGATCCGGACATCTTCGTCGGCACCTGCTCTCCCCCGCCGATGACGCCCGACCATCGTGCCATCACGCCGGAGCAATGGCAGTCCAGCCTCGAAACCGGCCTGTTGAGCCCGGTGCGTTTCATCGAGGCGGTGCTGCCGGGCATGGTGCAGCGGAAGTGGGGGCGCATCGTCAACATCGCCACCATTGCCGCCAAGTATCCACTGGAGCTGCGCATCCTCAGCGGCGCACCGCGTGCCGCGCTGGCCAACTATGTCGGCGCGGTGGCGCGTCGCGTGGCCGCCGACAATGTCACGCTGAACAACGTGCTGCCGGGCATGTTCCACAGTGCGTTTGTGCAGGCCCAGTTCACTGCCGCGGCCGAACGCAATGGCACCACCTATGACATCGAGGTGGCGAAATTCGCCGAGGCCTACCAGATCCCCGCCGGCCGCTTCGGCGACCCGCGTGACGTGGGCTCGCTGGTGGCCTGGCTGTGCAGCAGCTTTGCCAGCTACATCACCGGCCAGAGCATCGTGGTGGATGGCGCCACCACCCGCTCGACATTCTGATCATGGCAGACCAGCACCAGACCGCAACGAATGCCGGCGAGCAGCTGTACCGGCGCACCCTGTGGCGACTGTTGATCCCGATCGCCATCCTGACCTTCATCAACTCGATCGACCGGATGAATGTCAGCTTTGCCGGCCAGCCCATGTCGGCCGATGTGGGCATGTCACCGACGGTATACGGGCTCGGTGTCAGCGCGTTCTTCGCCGCCTACCTGCTGTTCCAGTATCCGCACGCCCTGCTGCTGCGGCGCATGGGCATCCGCCCGTGGCTGTTCCTGTCGATGTGCGTGTGGGGCATCGCCGGCATCCTGATGTCGCGGGTGCAGGACGCGAACGATTTCATGATCGCGCGTTTCCTGCTCGGCATGGCCGAGGCCGGCTTCGCGCCGGGCATGACCTGGTACATCAGCCAGTGGACCCCGCGCGCCACCCGCGCCCGCGCGATGGCGGTGGCGCTGGCCGCCGTGCCGTTCTCGCTGGTGGTCGGCGGACCGCTGTGCGGCTGGCTGCTGGGCATGAGCAACCCGATGGACCTGCCGGGCTGGCGCTGGATGTTCCTGATCTCGGCGATCCCGAACTTCCTGTTCGCCATCATTGCGGCAGCCTATTTCGTCGACCGGCCGCGGCAGGCGCGCTGGCTGTCGAATGAAGAAGGTGAGCAACTCGAGGCGCAGATCGCCGCCGAGCGGGATGGTTCGGCGCCGGCGTCGATTCCCTGGCGTGAAGCCGCCACCGATGGACGCATCTGGCTGTGTTGCGCGGTGTGGTTCCTGGTGATGACCGGCTCCTATGCGCTGGTCTACTGGCTGCCGCAGATCGTGCGCCAGCTGGCGCTGTCGAGCAGCGAACTGATGATCGGCACGCTGAGCGCCCTGCCGCAGGCCGGCGTGGTCGCGGGACTGTTCCTGAATGCACGGCATTCCGATCGCAGCGGCGAGAGGCTGCGCCATTCGGCCGTCGGCGCCTTGCTGGCCGGTGTGGCGCTGGCGGTGGCGGTGCTCCTGCCGGAAGGCCCGGCGGTGCTGGTGCTGCTGGTGATCGCCGGCTTCGGCTTCGGCGCCACGCAGGGCGTGTTCTGGACCGTGCCGCAGGCGCTGGGCATCGGCGGCGGGCATGTACCGGTGGGCGTGATCGCCGCCATCAGCATGGCCGGCACCGCCGGCGGCCTGGTCGGACCGGTGATGCTGGGCTGGCTGCTCGAGGCCAGCGGCAGTCACGTCGCGGGCATCCTGGTGCTGGCCTCGTTCCTGCTGGTCGCCTCGGCCGCGCTGGCGCTGTGGCGCGCGCCACAACGCCTGGAGGTGAGTCATGTCGCATGACCCCGCGCACACGCCGCTGCTTGCCGCGCCGGGACTGCGCTTTGCCTTCCGCATCGTGCTGCACTTCGATGAGGGTCCGCGCCTGCGTTTCGAACCGGCGCATCGCAGCGGACGCCGCGGTTTCGTCGCCGTCAAAGGCGGAGAGATCGAAGGCCCGCGGCTGACCGGACGTGTGTTGCCGCAGTCCGGCGGCGACTGGCCGCGCTTCTGGCCCGGTGGCCTGGTCGAGTTCGAAGCCCACTACCAGCTGGAAGCCAGTGACGGCACGCCCATCTACATCCACAACCAGGGGCTGGCCTGGGTGCGGCCTGAAGTGCTGGCGCGCATGGAAGCCGGCGAACAGGTCGGCCCCCACGAGACCTACTGCCGCGTCACGCCACGCTTCGAGGTACCGGCCGGTCCGCATGAATGGCTGGGCCGCACCGTGTTCCTCGGCACCGGCGAACGGCGTGGTGCCAGTTCGGTGTTCGAGTATCACGAGGTCACATGAGCACGCTCAGCGCCGCCGACAAGATCGAGATCCACGAAGTGCTGGCCCGCTATGCGTGGAGCCTCGACACCGGTGACGAGCAGGACTTCATCGCCTGCTTCACCGCCGATGCCGAACTGGTCTGGGAGTCCTTCGAACCCGCCGGACACTGGCAGGGCCACGCCGCGCTGCGCCGTTTCATCCGGTGGTTCAGCAGCAGGCCGGAATCAGCCGGCCGACAGCATCACGTCAGCAACATCCTCATCACCGCCACCCCCGAAGGAGCCAGGGCGCGCGCCTATGTGCTGGTGGCACTGGCCTGCGGCGACGGCCCGCACCGCCTGCACGTGATGGGCCATTACGACGACACGCTGGTGCGTGATGCCGGAACATGGCGTCTGTCGCGCCGTGTGATCCGCGACTGGCGCGGCGCGGTGCTGGCGAATTTCCCCGGCCAGGCGGACGCGCCGCGCGCCCGTCCGCCGGTGCTCGACGAATTGTGGGCCACCCAGTCCTCCCTGACGGATAGGTGATAGCCAGATCACTGCCGCAGCATCCAATGGCGCGGACCTTGCCGCACCGGATAATTCCTGCGTCCGTGAATTTTCGTGTGAGAATCGGCGCCGGAGAGGACCGCCCGCAACGGGCATGATTCAAGGAGATGACATGAACAGGACTTTTCGCGGATTGATGCTGGCGATGCTGGTGGGTGCCCTGCCCGTGGTTTCCGCGCCCGCACTGTCGGCCGATGCCGCCAGGCAGCAGCAGCCGGCCAAGTATTCGGTCTCGACCACGCTGGTGGGCACGCTGCTCGATGACCCGGCGGCCAACGAAGTGCTGAAGAAGACGATTCCGACCGTGTATGCGAACGAGATGTTCCACACCATGGGCCGCGAATCGACGCTGGCCGCCATCCAGCAGTACGAGCCGGAAGCACTCAGCGACGAGAACCTGAAGAAGGTCCAGGCCGAACTGGACAAGCTGCCGGCCAAGGCCCCGGCTGCCAAGTAACTCCCGAGGCGGTGCCGGTCCCGGCACCGCCGCTCTCCAGACCGCCGGCGTCTGCTGGCGAGTGCGCCCCGATCTGCGCCGCTGCCCTTCGACCTGGTTGCGCTGTCAAAAATCCCACTGGTAGGAATTTTTTTCCCATGCGCCGGGAATGGTGCTATAGATTTCCTACCCCCCGGAATTAATCCCCGGGGGACCACAACCATAAAACAGCCGTGCGCAGGAAGCGCACCAGGGGGCCTCGATGAGTTTGATCCGTCGGAGTGTTCGCCTCATTCTGTCCACTGCGGCCCTCGGCGCCGCAGCGACGCCAGCCTTGTCGGCGCAGGACAGTCCCAGTCGCAACGCAGATGCCGATTACGCCCTGGAAGAAGTGGTCGTCACCGCCACGCGCCAGGAAGACTCGGTCAATCGCGTCGCACTGGCCGTGACGGCCGCGACGCAGGAACTGCTCGACGAGCGCGGCATCCGCGACATTTCCGACCTGCAGGCCACAGTGCCCGGCCTGCGGCTCAACGGCCGTGAAGCCTCCGGCAACGTCACCGTCGCCATCCGCGGCATCCGCCAGTCGAGCGCCACGGCCGCCACCACCGGCTTCTACGTCGACGAAACCTCGCTGCAGAAGCGCGCCGCAGGTTCGTTCGCCTCGCAGAACGGCACGCCGGTGCCTCCCCTGTTCGACCTGGAACGCGTCGAGGTGCTGCGCGGCCCGCAGGGCACGCTGTTCGGCGGTGGTTCGCAGGGCGGCACCATCCGCTACATCCAGTCCCGCCCGAGCCTGACCGAATACACCGGATCCGCCCGCGCGCAATGGATGAGCACCAAGGGTGGTGATCCCAGCCTCGAGGGCGGCGCCGCCGTCGTCGGCCTGCTGGTCGAGGGCAAGCTCGGCTTCCGCGCCAGCAACGTCGCGCGCCAGACCGGCGGCTACCTCGACCTCCCCGACGATCGCACCGGCGAGATCTACGACGAGGACGCCAACAACGGCAATGTGCGCATGGGCCGCCTGGCGGTGACCTGGGCGCCCACCAACAACACCGAACTGACGCTGTCGTACCTGAAGTCGATGGACAAGACCGACAGCCTGGGCAACTCGTACAACCTGTCCGAGCCCGGCCAGCTGGTGGTCGATCCGCTGTGCTTCAACATCCCGTACATCATGTCGCTGCCGGTGCCGGCGCGCGCCTTCCTGGTGCCGCCGGCCGTGCTGCCGGTGAACCCGGGCTGCAACGCCAGCACCGGCGCCTACGTGGCACCCGGTTATACCGTCGGGCCCTTCGAACTGGAGCGGTTCCAGTCACTGGCTCTCGGCCAGACCCCGACCCGCAGCGACATGGAAATCAGCAGCGGCATCTTCAACTGGCAGATCGCCGACAACCTGAAGCTGACCTCGGTCTCCTCGTTCACCTACGACCTGAGCCGCGGCCAGAGCCCGCAGAACTTCCCGGTCACCCTGTTCGTGCACCCGGGCACGGCGCACATCGTGATCCCCGGCCAGCCGGACATCGCCGTGCCGACCGGTTCGGGCTTCAACCCGAACATCACCGCGGTACCCAATGGACTGGGCCTCGGCGCGCTGATCCGCACCAACACCAACAACCGCCGCAATGTGTTCTCGCAGGAACTGCGCCTCGCCGGCCAGCCCACCGACCGGGTCAGCTACGTGGTGGGCGCCTACTACTCCAACGCGCGCGCCCGCGTGCTGCAGTACGCCGAGACCACCGACGAGGGCTTCCGGCAGCTGGCCGGCATGTCGGTGGAGCAGCGCTATGGTGTGCCGTTCACCGGCTTCTTCTCGAACATCTACGAGTCGATCCAGGACGTGGAGCAGGCGCTGTTCGCCGACGTGACCGTGGACCTGACCGAGAAGCTCAAGCTCAGTGCCGGCGCCCGCGTCACCTATGTGACCACCTCGTTCGCGCAATCGAACTACGGCCCCAACGGCGGCACCAGCTCGGCCGCGCAGGCGCAGATCGACGGGCAGATCTCCGAGACACCGGTCACCCCGAAGGTCTCGCTGCAGTATTTCTTCACCCCGTCGCAGCTGATCTATGCCAATGCCGCCAAGGGCTTCCGCGCCGGTGGCGTGAACCAGGTACTGACCTCGGCGGCCGACGGCTCGCTGGCCCAGTACGACCTGACCACCGCCGTGCTGCCGAAGACCTATGAGTCCGACACGGTGTGGAGCTACGAGCTGGGCTCGAAGACCTCGCTGTGGGATGGCCGCGCGCAGATCAACGCCGCCGTCTACCACACCGACTGGGACAATGTGCAGACCTTCCTGTTCCTCGGCGACGGCGCGGTGTTCAACGTGCCCTCGGCGCGCAGCCGCGGCGTGGAACTGGAAGGCCAGCTGCGCCCGGTGCGGCCGCTGACGCTGAATGCGGCGGTGACGCGCACCTCCGCGAAGTACACCTCGTCGATGATCATCCCGGGCGGCCCGGGGACGCGTGCCGGCGACCTGAGCATCGCCCGTGACGGGCAGAAGTTCGCCCAGCCCGCCTGGACGGTGGACTTCGGTGCCCGTTACGACTTCAACCTGGCAAGCCTCGGCCGCGCCTATGCGCGCATCGACTACCGCTGGTTTGATTCGTACCGCACGGCGGTGCCGGGCACGGCGCAGTTCTCGCCCGATTCCAGCACCATCCCGGCGCAGAAGAACATCAACCTGCGCCTCGGACTGGAACTGGACCGGTTCGATGTCTCGCTGTTCGCGCTGAATGCAACCGACGAGAAGAAGGGTGCCAGGGGCGGCGGCCGCTCCCAGTGCACCAACGACGATTGCAGCACCTACAACAGCTATGCCTTCGGCCGGACCATCAGCGCGCCGACACCGCGCCAGGTCGGCATCCAGGTGTCGTTCCGGCCGTGAGCACCCACGACACACCGACCCGCCGGCAGGTGCTGCTGGGTCTGTCGGCACTGGCAGCCTCGCCGGCCATCTGGCCGGCCGAGGCCACCCGGCCCTCGGCCATCGTCGATGTGCACGCCCACTTCCAGCCGGAAGTGTTGCGTGCCCTCGACATCCCGGGGCCGATGGGATCGTGGAGCGTGCAGAAGCACCTTGATGACATGGCCGCCGCCGGCGTGACCCGCTCGGTGCTGTCGATCACCACTCCCGGTGTTCCCGACAGCGGTGAGCGCGCCCGCACGCTGGCGCGTGGCATCAACGAGGATGCCGCGCGCCTCGCCGCCGACCACAAGGAGCGGCTCGGCTATTTCCTCGCGCTGCCGATGGACAACATGGATGCGGCGCTGAAGGAGCTCGAATACGGCCTCGACGTGCTGAAGGCACCGGGCGTGGGCCTGTACACCAGCTACGGCGATGCATGGCTGGGCGATGCGCGCTTCGATCCGCTGTTCCAGGAGCTCAACCGCCGCAAGACGGTGGTCTATGTGCATCCGAACACGGCCAATTGCTGCGGACAGCTGATCCAGGGCATTGCCGACACGATGGTCGAATACGGCACCGACACCACCCGTGCGATTGCCAGCTATGTCTATCGGGGCGCGGCCCGCCGCTTCCCGGATGTGCGCATGATCTGGAGCCACTCGGGCGGCACGATGCCCTTCCTGATGGAGCGGTTCGAATTCACCGATCGCAATCCCGTCTCGAAGGCGCAGGCACCGGACGGCTTCAAGGCCGCGGTGTCCCGCTTCTTCTACGACATCGCCCAGTCCACCCACGCGATTCCCTCGCAGGCGCTGAAGCAGCTGGTGCCGGTGAACCACATCGTGTTCGGCTCGGACTTCCCCTTCCGCACCTGCCTGGAGCATGTGCAGGGCCTGCAGTCGGCCCGCGTGTACACGCCCGACGAACTGAAGGGCATCTATGCCGGCAATGTCGAACGTTTCCTGCCTGAACTGCTGCGCTGAAAAGACAACGGTAAAAGCCATGACCAAGAACGCCATGTTCGTCCGATCGCTGTTTGCGGCCGCCGCGGCGATGCTGCTGCTGGGCGCGGCCGCGCCCCAGACGCGGGGCAGGGAAGTGATGCTGATGAACCGCATCGGCCCTTCCAAGCTGATCCTCTACGTCGCCAATGCCGATGGCAGCGGCGAACGGCGGCTGCTGCCGGAAGCCAATGTGCGCGACTACGACGCCTCGTTCTCACCCGACGGCAGGTGGATCGTGTTCACCTCCGAGCGGGATGGTGAAGGCGACGGCCAGTCGGACATCTACCGCATCCGCCCCGATGGCACCGGCCTGGAGCGGCTGACCACCGAAACCTCGATGCAGGATGCCGGCGTGCTTTCGCCGGATGGCAGGAAGCTGGCCTTCGTTTCGACCGAAGGCGGCGCCCGCACCGCCAACATCTGGGTGAAGGACCTGGACACCGGCCGCGCCCGCAACCTGACCGGTGACAACCGCACCGAACCGCCGGCACTGATGAATGGTCACTTCCGTCCGGCCTGGTCCCCGGACGGTGAGTGGATCGCCTTCAGCTCCGATCGCGGCGAAAAGTGGCAGGGTGCGGAAACCGGCGCCGGCGCCGGCCATGCGCACCCCACCAGCCTCTATGTGATCAAGGCCGATGGCACCGGCCTGCGCCGCGTCACCAACAAGCCGGGCACGGCCTATGGCACGCCGAAGTGGTCGGCCAATGGCGCCAAGCTCGTGGCCTATACCCTGCCGGTGCGCGACACCTTCGGCGCGCGCATGCATGGCGCCGGCATTGCCGCGTTGAACTCCACCTCGCAGATCGTCGAGATCGACGTGGCCACCGGCGAGGAAAAGCTCATCACCTCCGGTCCGGCGCTGAAGGTCAATCCGCAGTACCTGCCGGATGGCCGCATCGGCTATGTGGTCAAGGGCACCCCGCGCGACGGCCCCGCCGTGGGCATCGTCTATTCCGATGGCAGCCGCGGGCCCACCGGTGAGGTGCGCAGCCCCTCCTGGTCGCCGGATGGCAAGCAGGTCGTCTATTACCGCATCGACGTGCAGAACCGCGCGCAGAACACGAAGCTGTACAGCTGGGATTCGCGCCGCGAGTACCGCTACACCGACGTGTTCCCGGCCATCTGCCCGAAGAACAACCGCCTTGCGCTGACGGACCTGGATTTCCCCTTCGGCAATCCGACCGCCTCGGTGAGCGTGATGGACATCGACGGCAGCAACCGCCGGAAGATCTTCCAGCGCCAGGACGGCGCCTCGCTGATGCCCACCTGGTCACCGGACTGCGAGTGGGTGGCCTTCGGTGTCGGCACCTTCTTCGGCGGCCGCGGTTTTGCGCCGGCCAATGTCTTCATGGTGAAGGCTGATGGCTCCGAGAGCCGCCAGGTGACCCACAACCAGGTCAACTCCGGCTTCCCGGCCTGGCACCCGGACGGCAAGACGATGATCTACCGCGTGTGGAGCAGCGCCGAGAACCCGGACACCCGCGGCCTGCGCGCGCTGAACCTGCAGGACAACACCGAGAAGGTGCTCACCACCGACTGGGACAACTTCCCCTTCATCGCCCCCACCGGCGATCGCGTGGTGTTCACCCGCCGCATGCCGGACTTCGATTTCGAAGTCTTCACAATGAACGTGGACGGCAGCGACGTGAAGCGGCTGACCACCACCAGCGGCGCCGATGCACATGCCACCTGGAGCGCCGACGGCAGGGAGATCTTCTTCGGCAGCTCGCGCACCGGCTTCAAGGACGAGGCGGCGATGTTCGACGTGTCGCCGCAGCCCTATGCGCAGATCTTCCTGATGAACCGCGACGGCAGCAATGTCCGCCAGCTCACCGACAGCAAGTGGGAGGACTCCCTCGGCACCTACGTGAACATGCCCTAGCCCGTGGTCGGGGTCCTGGCCGACCAGGGCTCCACCTTCGCACGCATGCCATCCAGCACGAGACGCACGATGAATTCCTTGTACCGCTCGGCCAGTTCCTTGCTGCTCATGCCCGCAGGCACCAGCGGCATGATCATGTTCTGCGCGGCGGCGAAGAACTCGCACATGCCGATGATGCTGATGTGCATGAACAGCGGGTCGGTGGAATGACTGGCGCCCTCCTCCTTCTCGGCATGCAGCATCAGCGCCCAGCGGCTGACCACGCCGGTGTTCAGCTCACGCACGCGGCGGCGCACCTCCGGGACCTTCGAGCCGGCGCACTCCTCGATCATCAGGCGCTGCATCGAACGCACATTGAGGGCGAAGTCGGCGATGTCGCGGATCACCGCGGTGAGTTTCACCACGGGACCGGCGGAGGGTTGCGGGCGCGAGAACTTCCAGGTGGCGAGGATGTCCTCGATCACTGCCAGCAGCAGCTCTTCGCGGGTGCTGAAGTAATAGCGCACCAGCGCCGGATCAACACCGGCGCTGCGCGCGATCAGCGAAATGGTCACTTCGTGCGGCGGCAGCTTGTCGAGCAGCTTGCGGGCCGCGGCAACGATGGCCTCGGGCCCGACGGCGCCTTCCTTCGAGCGCGGCCGGCCACGGCTGCGGCGCGGTTTTGTGGCCACGGCCTTCGTCGCCACGGCCTTCGCGGCCACGGCCTTGCTGGCTGCAACTCTGGTCGACTTCGCGGACTTGCCGGTCCTGCCCGTGCGGGCGGCGGTCTTGGTCTTCTTCATGGGTTACTGATTAACACAAATGCGGTGAATTGATGAGAACGCCAGCCTTGTTGTTCCGCACCCTGACGTTGCTGGCCATGGCCACTGCGGCAGGAACAGTCATTGCCGCCAGCGCCATGAAGGATCCGCTGTATGGCGATCCGGCGCATCCGAACATTTCGGGCATGTGGAACCCGGAGTTCGCCTATTTCGGGCCTCCAGTCGGCGCGCCGCCCCCGGCGCAACCAATCCCCGCCAACCCCCAGGGTGGCGCGCCGACCGGGGCCCTCCCCGCGGGTGGCGCCCCGCGTGGCGGCGGTTTCACCCGGCCGCCACAGCCGAAGCTGACGCCGGAATACGCGAAGCGTTTCGCCGAATGGAGCAAGAAGTATGAAACCGGCGAGCAGGAACCGGACACGGTGACGCGCTGCCTGGCTTTCGGCATCGCCCGTTTCGGCACCATGCCGGTTGAGATCATCCAGACACCCGGCCAGATCACGATGAACCTGGGCGTGCTGCATGACATCCGCCGCATCTACCTGGATGGCATCGGCCACACGGTGGGCGCCGAACCCAGCTTCAATGGCGACTCGGTGGGACGCTGGGAAGGCGACACGCTGGTGGTGGAGACCAACAACATCCGCGCCGCCACCATCGATCGGGACGGCATCCCCTATTCGGACAAGCTGACCGTGGTCGAGAAGATCCGGCGCACCAGCCCCACCCGTCTCGAGATTGAAATGACGCTGACCGATCCGGAGGCTTTCGAGGAGCCCTGGACCATCCGCCGTGCCTACGTGCCGATGCCCCCGGGCAGCCGATTCGAGGAATACCTGTGCGAGAACAACCGCGACCTGTGACTGCCGGAGAATGCGCATGAACAAGAGAACCGCCGCGCTGCTGCTGGCGCTGGCCCTGCCGCTGACCACCCTGGCGCACCATTCCTTTGCCATGTTCGACATGACGAGGACCACCCGCCAGACCGGCAAGGTGAAGGAGGTGCAGTGGACCAATCCGCATGTCTGGGTGGAACTGGAAGTCACCGAGAACGGCAAGACCACCGTGCTGAGTTATGAAGGCGCCGCCATCTCGGTGCTGAAGCGCGTGGGCTGGACCCGCGACACGGTGAAGGCCGGCGACACGGTCACCGTGGTGGGCCATCCCTTCCGTGACGGCCGCCCCGGCGGCAGCATCGACTACCTCCTGCTGGCCGATGGCACCAGGGTGGGGACCGGCGACGCCATCCCCCCGGCACTGGTGGTTCCCGGAGTCACCGCGCCCTGAGCACGCCTGGATTCCCGCACGCTTTATACAAGGAGCAGACATGGACAGGTCTTTGTTGCGCCACGCGGTGGCGCTCGCCCTCGGCGTTGCGGGAATGGCAGCGTGGGCCGCGCAGCCGGCCGCGACCCCCTTCAAGCTGGGCACCTTCGAGGCCCAGGGCCGCGATTACATCGGGCTGGTGCTGCGCGACACCGTGGTCATCGACATCGCCGCGGCCAATGCCCGTTTCGAGCAGGCGAACCCCGCTGCCCCGAAGCTGCAGTTTCCCACCGACCTGAAGGACGTGATCGCGCGTTATGACGCCGAGTTCGCGCCACGCCTGCGGGCGCTGGCCGCGGCCAATGCCGATGTGCGCGAAGGCAGCCATGTGCGCAACATCGATGCGGTGAAGATCCTGCCGCCGGTGCGCCCGACGCTGATGCTCAACGCCGGCGCCAACTATCCCGAGCATGCCGCCGGCATCATCCAGCAGGGCGGGCGCGGTGCAGGTTCAGGGCCTGCGAGCGGACCCGGCGCGGTCGCCGGCCCGCCTCCGGGCGGCCCTCCCGCCGGCGGACCTGCCGGTGCGGGTGGACCACCGCGCGCACCGGCGCAATCCTCGCCCGGCATCTGGGAACGCGCCCCGGACGATCCGCGGGGTGACAACCCCTACCTGTTCCTGAAATCCCCCACCACGATCGTCGGCGCGCTCGATGACGTGATCATCCCGCGCGGCCGCGACCAGATCGACTGGGAGTGCGAGTTCTCGGTGGTGATCGGCAAGCCGGCGAAGAACGTGCCGGTGGCCTCCGCGGGCGACTACATCTTCGGCTATACCGTGCATGTCGACTTCTCCGACCGTGGCGGCCGCGGTGACCGCAAGATGGGCGGTGGACCGGACTGGCTGGTGCAGAAGAATCACGATACCTTCGGCCCCATCGGGCCGTTCATCGTGCCGAAGGAGTTCGTGCCCGACCCGACCAATGTGCGGCACTACTTCATGCTCAATGGCGAGATGAAGCAGGATTCGAACACCGGCCGGATGGAATACAACCAGTGGGAGATGCTCTCCTACGCCTCCAACATCCTGTCGCTGCGACCGGGAGACATGATTGCGCTGGGCAGCCCGTCTGGAACCAACATCGAACGCGACAACCCCACCTGGATCAAGGCCGGTGACGTGGGCACCTGCGTCATCGAAGGCATCGGTGAGCACAAACACCGGTTCGTGGCGCAACCCTGAATGAATGCGGTGACGGCTTCGGCAGCGGAGGCCGGCACGGCTCCGCCGCAGGATCCTGCGCGCGGCTGGTCCCGCAGTCTTTCCGGCGCCATCGTCGGCAGCGCCACCGGTGTGTCGGCGCTGCTGCTCTATACCAACGGACTGTTCGTTGACGGGCTCACCGCCGACTATGGCCTGACCCGCAGCCAGTTCGGCCTCGGTGTGCTGCTGGTGACGATGGCGCTGGCCGTGGCGAATCCACTGGTGGGCTGGCTGGTGGATCGCTTCGGCGCCAAGTGGCCGTCGGTGATCGGCCTGCTGATGCTGTCGGCGGGTTTTGCCTCGCTCGGCGCCTGGATCAGCTCGATCGGCAGCTACTTCCTGCTGCAGGCCATGCTGGCCTTTGCCGGCGCCGCCTCAGGGCCGGTGGCCTTCAGCAAGATCATCAACGAGACCTTCGACCGCCATCGCGGCGTCGCGCTGGGCCTGACGATGACCGGCATCGGTGTGGCCGCGGCGGTGATTCCGCCGATCCTGGCCGGGGTCATTGCCGACCATGGCTGGCGCTCCGGCTATTTCCACCTGGCGCTGGTGCCGCTGGCCGGCGCGGTACTGACTGCATTGCTGCTGCCCTCCCGCCATGCCCGCGGACAATCGACGCGCAGGGCATCAGGGCTGCCCGTCGCCGCGGCGGACATGACCTGGCTGCGCACGCCGGTGTTCTGGATGCTGGCCGGCACCTTCGCAATGATGTCGCTGTCGTTCGCCGGCCTGCTGCCGCACCTGGTGCCGCTGCTGGGTGACGGCGGCATCGATCCGCGCACCGCTGGCAGGATCGCCGGCCAGCTGGGCCTGGCGGTGATCGCCAGCCGCCTGGTGGTGGGTTTCCTGCTCGACCGCGTGTTCGCACCGTTCATCGCCATCGGCATGTGCCTGATCGCCGCGGCCGGCATCCTGGTGCTGCTGGTCCAGGGCGTGTCCGCCGCCTCGGTGATGGCGGTGGCGCTGGGCCTGGCGCTGGGCGCGGAACTGGACCTGATGAGCTTCCTGATCGCGCGTTATTTCGGCCTGGCGCAGTTCGGACGGATCTTCGGCTGGCTGTATTTCGCCTTCGTGTTTGCCTCGGGACTCGGCCCGCTGTGGGTGGGCGCGGTGCGCGATGCGACGGGCAGCTACTCCGCCACGCTCGCCGCCGCCGCCACGGGCCTGGTGATCACCTGCGCGGGTTTCCTGCTGATGCCGCGCTATCCGCCCGCCGCCGAGGTCCGCTCCGCCCCACTGCGCTAAGATCGGGCGCATGAAAAAAACCAGCATCTGCATCGGCCTGGGTCTGGCCGCAATGGCCAGTGTTTCCACCGCCTGCGCGCAGCAGCGCAATGCCGCGACTCCTGCGGCCCCGCCGCTGACCTTCGCGTTTGAACTGCGCGTCACGGTGGGTGACCCGCAGGTGATCGGCAATGTGACGCACGGCCTGCGCCGCATCGTCGCCATCACCGGCGGCACCATGCGCGGCCCGCTGCTCAACGGCATCATCGAACCGAACAGCGGCGCCGACTGGCAGCTGATCCAGCCGGATGGTTTTTCGGAACTCGACACCCGCTACACGCTGCGCACCGACAAGGGCGAGACGGTCTATGTGCAGAACGTGGGCGTGCGCCACGCACCGCCGGACGTGATGAGCCGCCTCAATGCCGGTGAAGTGGTGGACCCGAAGCTGGTGTACTTCCGCACCGTGCCGAAGTTCGAAACCTCGTCGCCGGACCTGCAGTGGCTGGTGCGCAATGTGTTCGTCGGCGTGGGCGAACGCTCGCCGAACGAAGTGGTCGTGCGTTTCTACCGGGTTGATTGAACCGGGCGGGTCGCTGCTGCGACCCGCCAGGCCACTCTTCCTTCAGTCCCGGAACAGCAGCGGCGCGAACTCGCGCAGGCTGCGGCGCCACGACTGGAACTCGTGCGCGGTGTCCTCCGACACGTAGAACACGCTGTTGATGCCGGCCTGCTTCAGCTCCGCGGTGCCGGCACGCGGGTCGCCGCCGCGCGGGTTGGCCAGCTCCTTGCTGCCATAGCTGACGAACACCAGCTTCACCTTGTCGGCAAAACCCGGCGTCTTGTCCATGTCGGCCTTGTTGATGGTGCCGCCGCTGAACAGGCCGATGTGCGAGAACTTGTCGACATGCTTCAGGGTGATGGTCTTGGTCTCCATCGCGCCCATCGACAGGCCGGCCATGGCCCGGTGCTTCTGGTCGCTGAGCGTGCGGAAGTTGGCGTCGATATAGGGGATCAGCTCGTTCACCAGCACCGTCTCGAAGGGCTTGATGTCGAAGCTTCCCAGCCCGCCGATGCGCACGTCATTGGTCATGCCATAGGTCATCACGATCAGGAACGGCCGCACCTTTCCGTCGGCGATCAGGTTGTCCATGATCAGGTTGGCCTTGCCCTGGTTCGACCAGGCGGTCTCGTCCTCGCCCCAGCCATGCTGCAGGTACAGCACCGGATAACGCGTGGTGTTGTCGCGGTCATAGCCCGGCGGCGTGTAGACGAAGGCGCGGCGCGAGGTGCCGGTGCTGGGCGACGGGAACAGCACCTGCTGCACACGCCCGTGCGGCACATCCTTCAGGGCATAGAAGTCCCGGTCATGCGCCGGGATCTCGATGCCGCTCTCCCAGCGGATCGAACCGTAGAAGTTCAGCGTGCCCGGATCGTTGAAGGTTCCGCCATCCACGGTGAGATGGTAATAATGGAAGCCCTGGTCGAGGGGACCGGAGGTGGTGCCCGTCCACACACCGTCGGCTCCCTTCGTCAGCACGGTGCCGCCGCTGCCACCGAGACCGAGGCTGACACTGACGGCCTTGGCATCGGGTGCCGTGATCCGGAAGCGGGCATATCCCTGTGAGTTCACCTGGGGATATTCCTGGCCGGGCTGGTTGAGCTCCGAAGGCTTGAAGTCTTCCTTGATCTGGGTGGTTGCGTTCTGGGCCAGGCAGGCACTCCCGAAGAAGGTGCCGGCCATTACAAGGGCGATCGCTTTGATGGACATTCCTTTTCCTCCTGCTGGGTCTTCACTCGAATGCGTCTGGGATCTGGGCGCGGTGCTCGGCGAGGGCCCGATGTGGCTGCCCTCGCGCGGTGAACTGTGGTTCGTGGACATCAAGGGCAGCCGCATCCACTGCTGTCGCGAGGACGGTACGCGGCGCAGCTTCGCCACGCCGGAGTTTTCGGCGTTCGTGTTTCCGCGGGCCGGCGGGGGCTTTCTGTGCGGGCTGAAGTCGGGTCTGTTCGGGTTCGATCCGGACACCGGCCGCTTCGAACCGCTGCAGACGGTGGATGCGGATCACCCCGCCAACCGGCTCAACGATGGCTGCATCGATGCCGCCGGCCGGTTGTGGTTCGGCACGATGGACAATGACGAACGTGACCCCAGCGGTTCCGTCTACCGCTACGACGGGCGCTCGCTTGAGCGGGTGGATGGGGGCTATGTGATCACCAACGGACCGGCGCTGAGCCCCGACGGCCGCACGCTGTACATGGCGGACACCGCCAACCGGCAGGTGTTCGCCTTCGATGTGGATGCTGCCGGCAATCTCTCCGGCAGGCGCCTGTTCACACGCATCGAGCAGGAAGGCGCCTATCCCGACGGCCCCACCGTGGACAGCGCGGGCAATGTCTGGCTGGGCCTGTTCGGCGGCTGGGGTGTGGCCTGTTATTCGCCGCGGGGACAACTTCTGCGCACCGTGTCGCTGCCCGTGTCCCGCTGCACCAAGGTGGCCTTCGGCGGCGCAGACCTGCGCACGCTGTACATCACCACCGCGTCGGTGGGCCTGTCGGATGAGGAACGGGCGCGCGAGCCGCTGGCGGGCGCCCTCTTCCGCCTGCGCGTGGAAACACCCGGCCTGCCGCAGAAGCTGTTTGCCGGCGGCTGACATCAGCGTCGCAGGCTCCGTGCCTCGAGCAGGCGCTGCAGCAGGCAGAACACCAGCAGCAGCGCGCCGATGACGATGCGGGTCCACCACGAACTGAGCGAGCCGTCGAAGGCGATCAGTGTCTGGATGATGCCGAGGATCAGCACGCCGACGAAGGTGCCGGCCACATAACCGATGCCGCCGCTGAGCAGCGTGCCGCCGATCACCACCGCGGCGATGGCATCCAGTTCCAGTCCCACGCCATGCAGGCTGTAGCCGGACAGCATGTACAGCGCCATCACCACGCCGGCCAGCGCCGAGCAGATGCCGCTGAGCACATACACGCCCACCACGGTGCGATCCACCGGCAGGCCCATCAGGCGCGCCGAGGTTTCATCCCCGCCCACCGCGTAGACGGTGCGGCCGAAGGGCGTGGCATGGGCGATCCAGATGCCCAGTGCCACCACCCCCAGCGCCAGCACCGCGCCCAACGTGATCGAGCCGAATCCCAGTGGCAGGCGCAGCATGGCCAGCTGCATCGCGGTGGCATCGGCAATGCGGATGGACTCGGTGCTGACCAGGTAACTCAGGCCGCGCGCCAGGAACATGCCGCCCAGCGTGACGATGAAGGGCTGCAGCCGGAAACGCTGGATCAGCACGCCGTGCAGCAGGCCGAAGGCCACGCCGACCAGAAGCACGACCGGCACCGCGACGGCAAGACCCATGCCTGCCTCGAGCATCGAGGCCAGCAGCACCGTGGTCAGCGCGATCACCGAGCCCACCGACAGGTCGACGCCGCCGGTGAGGATCACGAAGGTCATGCCGACCGCGACGATGCACAGGAAGGAGTTGTCGATCAGCAGGTTCAGGAACACCTGCGGCGCGAGGAAGGCCGGGTACAGGATGGCGCCGCAGGCGGCCATCGCGATGAACAGCAGGCCGGTGATGGCCAGCGGCAGCAGGCGCGGATCCAGCTGCCAGCGGCGTGGCTCAGGTGCCGGCGTGAAGGTTCCGGCCACGCTGTTCACCGGCTGCCCGCCCCGGCCCGCGACAAGCCGCTGAACATGCCGCGGAATTCCTTCGACTGCAGCAGCATCACGGCGAACACCAGCACGGCCTTCACCGCCAGGTTCACCTGCGGCGGCAGGCCGGAGGCATAGATCACCGAGGTGAGCGTCTGGATCACCAGCGCCGCCACCAGCGTGCCGGCCACGGTGTAGCGCCCGCCCGCCAGCGAGGTGCCGCCCAGCGCCACCGCCAGGATGGCATCCAGTTCGATCAGCTGGCCGGCATTGTTGCCATCGGCACTGCGCACATTCGAGCTGATCAGCAGGCCCGCGATGCCGGCGGTGAGGCTGCAGAAGGCATACAGCAGCATCGACAGCAGGCGCGCGCGGATGCCGGTCACGTGCGCCGCCAGCGGATTGAAGCCCACGGCGCGCACGAACAGTCCCAGCGCGGTGCGGGTCAGTACCGCATGCAGCGACAGCGCCACCAGCAGCGCCAGCAGCAAGGCGAACGGCAGGCCCAGCAGATAGCCATTGCCGAGGAAGGCATAAGGCGCGTAGTAGATGGTGATGATCTGCCCGTCGGTGATCAGCTGGGCGATGCCGCGGCCGGCGATCATCAGGATCAGCGTGGCGATGATGGGCTGCATGCCGGCATGCACCACCAGCAGTCCGTTCCATGCCCCGCACAGCAGCGCCACCAGCAGCGCGCTGCCGATCGCGCTGAACAGCAGGCCGATGCCGGCCTCGCCGTCCGCGCCGGCAATCACGCGCGCCGCCACGGCGGCGCAGATGGCCACCACCGCGCCGACCGAAATGTCGAGGCCGCGGATCGCCACCACCATCAGCATGCCCATCGACACCAGCATCAGCGGCGCCGCGCGGTTCAGGATGTCGACCAGGAAGCCGCTCAGGTGCCCGTCCTGCCAGCCCACATGCAGGAAGCCCGGGATCATCAGGCTGCCGATGAACAGCAGCAGCACCAGTGCGGCCAGCGGCGCAGCCAGGTGATGGGTGCGCAGGCGTGCGATCAGGGTGGGCGCCGCGGAGCTCATGCCGCGTGCTCCGCGATCAGGGAATAGACGGCGTGCTCGTCACAGCCGCCCGGCAGTTCGCCCACCTTGTGCCGCTCGCGCAGCACCACGATGCGCGCGGATTCGCGCAGCACCTCGGCGATCTCCGCCGAGATGAACAGCACCGCCATGCCGTCGGCGGCCAGCGCCGCAATGCGCCGCAGGATCTCCTCGCGCGCGGCCACATCGATGCCGCGCGTGGGTTCATCCAGCAGCAGCACGCGCGGCTCGATGGCCAGCCAGCGCGCGATCAGCACCTTCTGCTGGTTGCCACCGGAGAGCTGGGCCACCGGCATGTCGATGTCGGCGGCGCGGATACCCAGGTCTTCGATCAGGCGCTGCGCCAGCTGTTGCTGTTCGCGCGTCGACAGCGCTTTTTTCAGTCCCTTGCGGGCCTGCAGCGCCATCATGATGTTCTCGCGGACCGACAGCTGCAGCACCAGCCCCTCGCTCTTGCGCTCCTCGGGGCAATAGGCGATGCCCAGCGCGATTGCATCGGCAGGACTGCGCAGTTTCACCGGCTGGCCATCAACGCGCATCTCGCCCTGGTCGCTGCGGTCGATCCCGAACAGCAGCCGCGCCAGTTCGGTGCGGCCGGAACCCAGCAGGCCCGCCACACCGAGGATCTCTCCCTGGCGCAGTGTCAGGTCCAGCGGATGCAGGCAGCCGCGCCGGGCCACCTGCTGCAATTCGATCACCGGCGTGCCGCCGGCCTGCGGCTCCGCCGCGGCCAGTTGCGCCTGGCGGCGCTGCAGGTCGACTTCCCTTCCCACCATTGCGGCCAGCAGGCCGGCGCGATCCAGCTCCGCGGGCAGGTATTCACCCACCAGCGTGCCGTTGCGCAGCACCGTCATGCGATCGGACAGCGCATACACCTGGTCGAGGAAATGCGACACGAACAACACCGCCATGCCCTGCGCGCGCAGGCGCCGCACCAGCACGAACAGCTGCGCCACTTCCTGTTCATCGAGGCTCGAGGTGGGTTCGTCGAGGATCAGCACCCGCGCGTCGACGCAGGTGGCGCGCGCAATCGCCACCATCTGCCGGATCGCCACCGGATAGCTGGAGAGCATGCGCCGCACGTCGATGCGCAGGCCGAGCGCATCCACTTTCGCCTGTGCCATCGCATGCAGGCGCTTCCAGTCGATGCCGCCGCCGGCCAGCAGGCCGCGGCGCGGGAAACGCCCCGCCTACAGTTACGCGGCCACCGGCACGTTCGGGCCCAGCTGCACGGCCTGGTACACCGGGCTGAACCCGAGGTCGCGGGCATCCGCCGGCGAGCGCGGAATGACCGGCGTGCCCTGCAGCGTGACCGTGCCGGCCACCGGCTGGCAGGCACCGGAAATCACCTTGATCAGCGTCGACTTGCCGGCGCCATTCTGTCCCAGCAGCGCATGCACTTCGCCGGCGCGCAGCGTCAGGTCCACGCCGTCCAGCGCGCGCGTGGCGCCGAACTGCACGGTGATGCCGCGCGCCTGGAGGACTGCCTGCCGTTCCCCGTTCATGGCGGGTGGCGGTCCTCAGTACTGGCGGGAAGGCAAGGCGTCGCGGGCGTTGGCCTGTGTGAACACGCCCTCTTCCGTGACGATGCGCTTGGGGACGGAACGACCTGCGGCGACTTCCTTGACAGCCTCCATCAGCTGCGGACCCAGCAGCGGATTGCATTCGATCGAGGCATTGAGCTTGCCGGCGATCATCGCCTCGAAGGCGCCCTTCACCGCATCGATCGACACGATCAGGATGTCCACGCCGGGCTTCAGGCCCGCCTCCTCGATGGCCTGGATGGCGCCAATGGCCATGTCATCGTTGTGCGCGTAAAGCACATCGATGTTGCGGCCCTCGGCCTTCAGGAAGGCTTCCATCACTTCCTTGCCCTTCGCGCGCGTGAAGTCACCGGTCTGCGAACGCACGATGCGATAGCGCGGTTCGGCGGCGATCACTTCCTGGAAACCGCGCTTGCGGTCATTGGCCGGCGCCGAACCCACCGTGCCCTGCAGCTCGACGATGCGGATCTCGCCGCTGCGATCGGCGGTGTTCTCCAGCAGCCAGCGGCCGGCGCGGCGCCCTTCCTCGACGAAGTCCGAGCCGATCAGCGTCACGTACAGCGAGTCGTCCTGCACATCCACGGCACGGTCGGTGAGGATCACCGGGATGCCGGCGGCCTTCGCCTCCTGCAGCACCGGCTCCCAACCGGTCTCCACCACCGGCGAGAACGAGATCACGTCGACGCGCTGCGCGATGAAGGAGCGGATGGCCTTGATCTGGTTCTCCTGCTTCTGCTGTGCATCGGAGAACTTCAGTTCAATGCCTGCATCGGCGGCGGCCTGCGTGATGGACCGGGTGTTGGCGGTACGCCATTCACTCTCCGCGCCGATCTGGCTGAAGCCCAGCACGATCTTCCCGTCATCCCCCGACGCTCCGCGCGAACAGGCCACGAGGCCGGCCGTCGCACCGAGCAGAAGCACCCCGCACAGTCTCCGCGAAATCTTCATCAATCAATTCCCCCGGTCCATGGTTGTCAGGAATGTGCCGCTACAACGCGGCGACGGAATGCAGGCTGAAATCCTCGTGCGCCACCGCCAGCGGATTGACCAGCGGCCGCCCCAGCGCCGGCAGGTCGATCTCGAAACGCTCGCCCGGCTCCACCCGGATGCCGTCGGTGAAGCTCAGCGTGGCGGTGCCGAAATAATGCAGGTGCACATCGCCGGGAAGGCGGTGGGCCGCGTACTTGAAATGATGGTATTCGAGGTTGGCCAGCGAATGGCTCATGTTGGCCTCGCCGGTCAGGAAGGGTTTCTCCCAGCGCACGGTGCCCTCCCGCAGGATGCGGCTGCGGCCTTCCAGGTGATGCGGCAGCGGGCCGGTGTTCAGCTCCGGGCCGACACTGCACTGGCGCAGCTTCGAATGCGCCAGGTAGAGATAGTTGCGGCGTTCGGTGACATGGTCGGAGAACTCGTTGCCGATCGCGAAACCCAGCCGCAGCGGGCGGCCTTCCGGCGAGATCACATACAGCCCCACCACCTCCGGCTCCTCGCCGCAGTCGAGCGCGAATGACGGCGCGGTGATGGGCTGACCGCAGCCGACCACGATGTGGCCGTTGCCCTTGTAGAACCATTCCGGCTGCACGCCGGGCTCGGCACCTTGCGGGCGTCCGCCTTCCAGGCCCCACTGGAACATGCGCGCGGAATCGGTGACCGGCGCCGCGTTGCCGCCCGCAGCGGCTGCCGGTGTGGCCTGCGCAGCCTCAGCCGCCTTGCGGTGCATGTCATCGCGCGCCTTCGCGCTGCCCAGGTGTGTGAGACCCGTGCCGGAAACCAGGCAGTGATGGGGGTCCGGATGGGTCAGCGGCGGCAGCATCCGGCCGGATGCCAGCAGCTCGCGGTAGGACAGCTCCGTCGCGACCCTTGCGCCCGCCAGCGCCTCATCCAGCGAGACCTGCCGCGCGATGCAGTGCTGCGCCAGTGCATAGGTGGAATCGAATTCCGCCAGCACGGCCACGGACTCACCGGAAGCCTCCACCCTGCCGACGCGCACGCGCCGGCCTTCATCAGCGAACTGGATCAATCGCATCGGTTCAGCTCAACTCCATCCCGCGTCGACGATGTATTCCTGCGCGGTGCAGGCCCGCGCATCATCGGAGGCCAGGAACAGCACCATCGCGGCAATGTCCGGCGCCTGGATGGGCTCGGAGGTGCACTGCATGCGCGCCAGCTCGCCGGCCATGTCGGGCACGGCATGCAGGCGCAGCTGCCGGTCCGTCATCACCCAGCCCGGCGAGACCACATTGATGCGGATGCGATCCGCGCCCAGTTCACGGGCCAGGCCGCGCGTCAGGCCCATCATCGATGACTTGGCCGTGGCATAGGCCACATAACCGCCGGTCTTGTTCAGCCAGCCGGTCGAGCCGATGTTGATGATCGACCCGCCGCCGAGCCGGCGCATCCCCGGCAGCACGGCCTGGATGGCGAAGAACGCCGGCCGCTGGTTGATGGCCATGCGTTCATCCCAGTATTCGGGGGTGACTTCATCGGTGGCATGCCGGTCGTCGCTGGCGACGTTGTTGACCAGCACGCGGAACGGGCCCAGTTCGGCGGCGGCGTCGCGGATTGCATCCTGCAGCGCGCGCACATCCGTGACATCACAGTGGCGATACCACGGCCTGGGCAATTGCTTACATTGCAGCTGATCGACCAGGTGCCAGGAGGCTTCCTCCGCGACGTCGACGAAGGCCACGCGCGCCCCCTGGCGGGCAAAACCCTCCACCAGGCTGGCGCCGATGCCGCTGCCGCCACCGGTGATGAAGACGCAACGGTCCTCGAGGCTCGGATACCTCGCGGCTATCGCGGAGAACTGCGGATTGGAGACCACATGATTCATTCAAGACCCCGCACGCATATTATTCTCTCGGGCCGGAATTGATCAGACTTCGCAGGTCTGGTGTTTCGTGCCCCGAAGTCTTGGAAGGTGAATTGACCACTCACCTAGACTCGGACGATCGGGGTGTTGCGCATCCACGGTCATTCAAAGAACACAGTGCAGGAGGGGAGCACGAAATGGAATCAACCCGGAACATTGCTTCATCAATCTGGAAGGCGTTGCTGCCCGCCGGCTACGTCTTCGGCGCGATGGCCGCCGGCGCCGCCCAGCCGGCACCGACGCCGACCATCACCAGCCTGACCGAGGTCCAGTACGAGCAGATCGGCTCGCCGCTCAGCGGCCCGAATGCCGTGGTGATCGAGCACGATCCGAGCCTCGCCACGCACACCATCTACCGCCCGAAGGAACTGGCCAACCGCAAGTACGGCGTGCTGGTTTGGGGCAATGGCGGCTGCGCGAAGAACGGCCTGACCTTTCCTGAATACCTGAGCGAGATCGCCTCGCACGGCTTCATCATCGTGGCCGACGGCCCGCCGGTGCAGCGCTCCGGTGGTCCCGGACCGGG
The DNA here is from genome assembly GCA_964396335.1 of uncultured Steroidobacteraceae bacterium. GTDB lineage: Bacteria > Pseudomonadota > Gammaproteobacteria > Steroidobacterales > Steroidobacteraceae > ZC4RG30. Next base: position 39,679 of record CAYNEX010000004.1, read on the forward strand.
CGCGGGTGGACCGGGTGGTCCCGGTGGCCCCGGCGCTGGCGCTCCTCCGGGGGCAGGTCCCGGTGCGCGGGGTCCGGGCGCGGGTCCCGGCGGCGCGGGCGGCCCTCCTCCGGGTGCCGCGCCCCGCGCTGGCGGTCCGGCCGGTCCTGGCGCCGGAGGTCCTCCCGGTGCGGGCGGTCCTCCGGGCGGTCGCGCCGGCGGACCTCCGGGCGGCGGCACCATGGGTGACGGCGGTGTCGCGCTGGTCGAGGCCATCAACTGGATCGAGAAGCAGTCGAAGGATCCCTCCAGCCGCTTCTACAACAAGGTCAACACCGGGAAGATGGCGGCGATGGGCATGTCCTGCGGCGGCATCATGTCCTATGGCGCGGCCCACGACCCGCACGTGAAGACGGTCGGCATCTGGAACAGCGGCCTGTTCAGCGAAGAGGACCGCAAGAAGCACTTCGACACGATGCACGGCTCGGCCATCATCATCACCGGTGGCGAATCCGACATTGCCTATGTGAACGGCAAGGCGGACTTCGAGAACATGCCGGCGCGCATCCCGGTGTTCTACGGCGTGTATCCCTCGGTGGGCCACGGCGGCACCTACAGCCAGGACAACGGCGGGCCGTATGGCGCGCTGGCGGTGCCGTGGCTGAAGTGGCAGCTCGACGGCGAGACCGGCATCAACGGCAAGGCCTATTTCGTCGGCGACACCTGCGTGCCCTGCAAGGACCCGAACTGGCAGATCCAGACGCGGTCGCTGAACTGACCGCCGCTCAACATTCCGGCATTGTTCAGCCTATCCTTCCCCATGCGCCCATGGATGGCGCATGGGGAGGAGACGACGATGCCCGGACTGCACGCGAACCACGCACTCTTCAGGCCTGAGGCCAGGCGCCGCACCGGCGCGATGCACCGATGGCTCGCGACCGCCGCTGCGGTCGCCCTGCTGCTTCCCAGCAGCCTCCCCGCCCAGCAGCAACTGCCCGCGCCGCTCGCCGGCGGCCCTCCGACCGATGTTCCGGTGGCCGTGCAGGTCCTGCGCTGGCACATGCTCGACAGCGAGGTGAACGCGCTGACGTTCCGCAGCATGGACAACCTGTTCACCACCCGCACGGTGTCGCGCAGCGGACCAGTGTGGCGCCTGCCGCGGCGGGATGCGCCGCTGTCGTTCTCGTACACCTGGAAGGGCAGCGCGCTGCCGGCGGAGCAGTTCCTCGAGCGCACCTATACCAATGCGCTGCTGGTCATCAAGGACGGGCGCATCGTCAGCGAGATCTACCGCAACAACACCGACGCGCGCACGCGCTTCATGGGCTGGTCGATGACCAAGTCGGTGACCTCGGTGCTGGTCGGCTGCGCGCTGGCGGAGGGCCATATCGACTCGCTGGAATCGCCGGTCACGAAATACCTGCCGGAACTGGCCGGCGGCGGTTACGCCGGCGTGTCGATCCGCGACGTGATGGAGATGCGTTCCGGCGTCGATTACGAGGAACGCTACGACTTCGCCAACCCGGGTGCCGCGGCCAGCAACCACATCGCCGCACTGGTGCGCAACATCGCGCGCTTTGCCGATGTGGCGCGCACCCTGCCCCGCAAGGCAAAGCCCGGCGAGCTGTTCGAATACAAGACCATCGACACCGCCGTGCTGGGCTGGCTGCTGGAGCGGGTGACCGGCAACACGGTCGCGGCCTACACCGAAAAATGCCTGTGGGAACCGCTGGGCGCCGAGGCCGACGGCTACTACATCATGGACGGCCAGCCCGGCGTGGGCCGCGAGTTCAGCGGCGCCGGCTTCAATGCCACGCTGCGCGACTATGGCCGCATCGGCCAGATGATGCTGGACGGCGGCGTCGCGGACGGACGGCGCATCGTCAGCGAGGAATGGGTGCGGCAGGCCACGCAGCCGAGGCACCCGGAGGATGCCGCGCGCGGCGGTTATGGCCTGCAGTGGTGGACCATGGGCAACAGCGATGCGTACGCGGCCATCGGCCTGCAGGGGCAGTACATCTACGTGGACCCGCCCTCGCGCACGGTGGTGGTGAAGCTCAGCTACTTCCCGCCGGGGGACAATTCCGAACTGGATGCAGAGACGCTGGCCTTCATGGCGGCCGCGGCGGCCTGGAAGCCGTAGCCGCCGCCGCAGGGACCTACTGCGCCGCCTGCTCCGGATACCAGAAGCGCATGTGGCAGGACGAGCAGGCCTCGTTCAGCCTGCCCGAAAGCTCATCGATGGCATTGCCATCGCGCGCCTTGATGGCCGCCAGGTAACCGTCGGCCACTTCGACCAGCTTGCCGGCCTCTTCGGCGAACTGCTGCGGCTGGCTGTCGATCAACGCCTGGATCTGCGCCGCGCCCAGCGCGCCGGGGCCGCCATCGCCCTGGATGGTCACGCCCGGCGCCACCACCTGCCGGCGCGGCGCGGTCTGCAGCGCCACCGCGGCCGCGCGCATCTCGGAGGCGGTCTTTTCCATCGTCGCCCACTCCGGTTCGTTCAGCAGCGACGCGACGATGTTGCCCTCGTCGTCGTAGAGCTTGCCGCCCAGTTCCCACAGCAGGTTCGATTGCGGCGTGAAGGCATTGGCCATCACTTCCTGGATCGGCGGGGAACCGGACCCACCGCCTGCTGCAGCTGCGCCGGAAGCAGCGGGCTCACCGCGTCCGCATCCGGCCAGCAGGGCCGCACCCGCACAGATCAGCAGTGAACCTGGAATCAGACGCAACATGTGGCCTCCCGCTTGAATCAAATGTACTGCCACAGACGACCGGATGGTCAGACCTGCGGCGACTAGACGCTATTTACATCCGCGGCGAAAACAGGGCAAATCCCGCGGGTCCCGAAACGCTTCGTTGACACTGCGGGTTCGCAACGCACAATAGACCCAAAACAAGAATCGGGGGAGACGTGCGCGGGGTTTCACTGTCCGGCGTCAGCAAGCGTTTCGGCGAAACGCGGGTGCTCGAGAATCTCTCGCTCGAAATTCCGGGCGGTGAGTTCGTCGTTTTCCTGGGCCCTTCCGGCTGTGGCAAATCCACATTGCTGCGGGCGATCGCCGGGCTCGAGACCATCGATGCCGGCAGCATCCACATCGACGGACGGCGCGTGGACCCGCTGCCACCCGGCGAGCGCAATGTCGCGATGGTGTTCCAGCAGTACGCGCTGTACCCGCACATGAGCGTGCGCGACAACATGGCCTTCGGGCTGCGCAACACGGGTGTGGCCAGCGCCGAGATCGAGCGCCGCATCGCCGATGCGGCGCAGCGCCTGCGGATCGAGGCACTGCTGCAGCGGCGACCCGGCCAGCTGTCCGGCGGCCAGCGCCAGCGCGTGGCGATTGCGCGCGCCATCGTGAAGCAGCCGCAGTTGTTCCTGTTTGATGAACCGCTTTCCAACCTCGACGCCGCGCTGCGCGCCCATACCCGCGTCGAGCTGGCGCAGCTGCACCAGCAGCTGGGCACCACGATGATCTTCGTGACCCACGACCAGGTGGAGGCCATGACCATGGCCGACCGCATCGTGGTGTTGAACGGCGGGAAGATCGAGCAGATCGGCACGCCGATGGAGATCTACCGCCGGCCGGCCTCGCTGTTCGTCGCCGGCTTCGTCGGCACGCCGCAGATCAACCTGGTGCCGGTGCAGGTTGCCGAATCGGCCGGTCGCGCCACGGTGCGCCTGCCGGATGGCGCGACGCTGGGCACCGGCGTGGCGTATTCCGCCCTGCCCGGTGGCGGCGCGATGACGCTGGGCGTGCGGCCCGAGTGCATCCGCCTGGTCGAACCGGAGGCCGCCATGCTGCGCGGCCAGGTGCGCGTGGTGGAACGGCTCGGCGACCGCACGCATGTGCATGTGGCGCTGTCCGACGGCACGCTGCTGACCGCGGAGGACCGCGGTGATTCGCCGGCGCAGCCCGGACAGAACGCAGGGCTTGCGATCGATGGTCGAACGGCGCATCTGTTCGCCGCCGACGGCACTGCCTTCCACGGCGAAGCAGCGTGAGCGCTGACGGCCGCACAACACGCCAGGCTTCGGCCTGGCAGCGGTGGTCGGGCCTGCTGTTTGTCGCGCCATATCTCGCGGTATTCGTGCTGATGCTGGTGGTGCCGCTGATCGCCGGCATCCGCCTGTCACTGATGCATGGCGACCTGTTCGGCATGAAGGCCTTTGTCGGCTTCGACAACTTCGTGCGCCTGGCGCGCGACCCGGTGTTCCGCCAGACGGTGTGGAACACGTTCTATTTCGTGCTGTTGACCGTGCCGACGATGACGCTGCTGGGGCTGGCCCTGGCGCTGGCGCTGAACTACCAGACGCGCTGGGCCGCCATCCTGCGCGCCATCTTCTTCGCCTCGACCGTGCTGTCGGTGACGGTGGTGACGCTGATCTGGCGGCTGGTGCTGATCCCGGAAGGCGGCCTCGCCGCAGTGATCGCGCGCGCCATCGGCCAGCAACCGCTGGCCTTCCTGAACGAGCAGGCGCTGGCGATGCCAGCCATCGCCGCAACGACCATCTGGTGGGGCATCGGCCTGCCGATGGTGCTGTTCCTGGCAGCGCTGCAGCAGGTGCCGCGGGAACTGTATGAAGCCGCGGCACTGGACAATGCATCGCGCCTGCGCAGCCTGTTCTCGATCACCCTGCCCTCGATCCGCCGCACGCTGGTGCTGGTGGTGATCGTGGAGATCATCCTGCAGTTCCAGCTGTTCGGGCAGCCGCACCTGATGACCGGCGGCGGGCCCAACAACTCCACCCGGCCGGTGGTGCTGTTCATCTACGAGACCGGCTGGAAGCAGTGGCAGCTGGGTTACGCGGCCGCCGCCTCGCAGGTGCTGTTCGCGCTGATCGCGGTGGCGGCGATGGTGCAGTACTACGTCTCCTCGCGGAAGGAGGCGCAATGAGCGCATTGCGCAACCAGCCGCCGCGTTTCGGCATCGTGCTGGTGTCGATTGCCGCCATCATGATGCTGACGCCGATGCTGTGGGTGCTGATCCTCAGCTTCAAGGACAATGCCGCGCTGATGGCCGATACCAGCTCGGCCTTCGTGCCGCCGTGGACGCTGGCCAATTTCCGCAACATCCTCGGCGAGGGCCAGGTGTTCACCTGGCTGGGCAACAGCCTGGTCGTGTCGCTGGCGATGACCGCCGGCGTGCTGGTGCTCTCCTCGCTGGCCGGCTACGGCTTCGCCAGGCTGGAGTTTCCGGGGCGCAAGCTGCTGTTCGTGCTGGTGCTGCTGGGGCTGGCCATTCCCGAGCAGGCGGTGATCATCGGCCGCCACCAGATGTTCAGCGCCGTGTCGATGCACAATACCTACACCGCGCTGGTGCTGCCGGGGCTGTCGATGCCCTTCGGCGTGTTCCTGATGACGCAGTATTTCCGCGCCGTGCCGAAGGAGCTGGACGAGGCCGCACGGCTGGATGGCGCATCCCGCTTCAAGATCTTCTGGCGCATCCTGCTGCCGCTGAGCATCCCGGCGCAGGCGACGCTGGGCATCTTCACCTTCCTGCATGCCTGGAACGATTACTGGTGGCCGCTGATCAGCGCCACCAACAAGGACATGCTCACCCTCACCGTCGGCATCGCGGCCACGCAGATGAATTTCGCGCAGGCCGAGGGCCTCGGCTTCCTGATGGCGCAGGCGGTGTTCGCCGGTCTGCCGACGCTGCTGGTCTACCTGTTGTTCCAGAAGTACATCGTGCGCGCGGTGGCGGGAGCGGCCGGGCAATGAAGCGCGTGCTGGGATTGACGGCGCTGGCCCTGCTGGCCGCCTGCGGCGCGCGGGACGAGCGCACCACGCTGGTGATCCAGCGTTTCTTCGGCGCCTGCCAGGCCGACTATGGCGCGGTGACCGATCCATCCCGTGCCGACGGCGAATGCGGGATCATCACCGCGATGATCAACCAGTTCGAGGCCGCCAACCCGGACATCCGCGTGATCGAGAACACGGTGTTCTGGCCCGGCTATGACCAGCTCACCGCGCAGCTGGCCGCCAACGGCCCGCCGGACCTGGTGACCATGCACAGCTCGGCCATCCCCGACTATGACGCGCGTGGCCTGCTGGAACCGCTGGACGCACTGCTGGCCGCAGTGGATATCCATCCCGACCAGTTCACTGCCGCGGCGCGCGCCGGCGTGACGGCCGATGGGCGCACGATGGGCCTGCCCATCGACGTCTGGGCGCCGCTGTGGCATATCAACATGAACCTGTTCCGCCAGGCCGGGCTGGTGAAGGATGGCCTGCCGGTGATGCCCACCAGCCCGGAAGAGTTCCTCGCCCAGGCCGAACAGTTCAGGCAGCGCACGGGCAAGCCTTATTTCGTGCAGGTGACCAGCAAGGACTTCGCAGGCCCGATGCGCATCTTCTACGCCTGGATGATGCAGCAGGGTGCCCCGCCCTTCCGCGATGAGCACCATGCCAACTTCAACAGCCCCGAGGGCCGGCGCGCGCTGGAGTTCATGACCGAGCTGTACCAGCGCGGCCACAGCGCGAAGAACCTGGACTATGCCGGCGCGGTGTCGACCTTCCTGAAGGGCGAAGGCGGCATCCTGGTGGACGGCACCTGGATGGTCGGGCAGTTCGATGCCGCTGCCGGTGATGCATCCAGCCCGCTTTACCAGGGCTATGCGGTGCGCCCCTTCCCGTTCCTGTTCCACGGCCAGCGCACGCTGCTGGTGGACGGCCACAACTGGGTGATGCCGCGCAATCCACGCCGCAGCGAGGCCACGCGCGAGGCGGCACAGCGATTCCTCGCCTATTTCGCCGCCAATGACTTCCAGTGGGCGCGCACCGGCCATTTCCCGGCCTATGTGGGCATCATCGAGAGCGAGGCCTGGCAGCGGCTGCCGCATCGCGAGGACCTGGCGCCGATCACCGAGCTGGGCGAACCGCTGCCGCGTTTCGTGCGCCGCCAGTCCCCCATCGAATTCATCGTCGGCGAGGAGGCGGCCGCCGCCTTCACCGGCGTCAAACCCATCGATCGCGCGCTCACCGACATGCAGCGGCGCGCCGACGAGATCCTGCAGAGTTTCTAGAAGGGAGCATCCGTGCAAAAGGCCCGCGTCATCGCCGACCGCGATTTCATCGTCGACCAGCTGGACCGGCGTGTGTTCGGCGCATTCGTCGAACACCTGGGACGCTGCATCTATGGCGGCATCTACGAGCCGGGCCATCCCACCGCCGACGAGCATGGCTTCCGCGGTGACGTGCTGGAACTGACGCGCGAGCTGGGCGTGACCATCATGCGCTGGCCGGGCGGCAATTTCGTCTCCGGCTACAACTGGCGCGATGGCGTGGGCCCGAAGGACAAGCGACCGGTGCGGCTGGACCTCGCCTGGTTCTCGACCGAGCGCAACCAGTTCGGCACCAACGAGTTCGTCACCTGGTGCCGCAAGGCCGGCGTCGAACCGATGATGGCCGTGAACCTCGGCACCGCCGGACCCGAGGAGGCCCGCCAGCTGGTCGAATACTGCAACCATCCGGGGGGCACCGAATATTCGGACCTGCGCATCGCGCATGGTTATCCCGAGCCGCACAACATCCGCTTCTGGTGCCTGGGGAACGAGACCGACGGCCCCTGGCAGATCTGTCACAAGAATGCGCAGGAATACGGCCGGGTCGCACAGGAAGCGGCCAAGGTGATGCGCTGGACCTCCAGCGACATCACGCTGGCCGCCTGCGGCTCCTCCTATCGCGAGATGCCCACCTATGGCGCGTGGGAATACGAGGTGCTGGGCCATTGCTTCGACCAGGTGGACTTCATCTCGCTGCACCAGTATTTCCACAACCGCGACAACGACATTGCGAAGTTCTTCACCCATGTCGACAAGCTCGACAGCTTCATCACCGAGGTGACGGCGATCGCCGATGCGGTGGCGGCGCGGCGCCGCAGCCCCAAGCGCATCATGCTGTCGATGGACGAGTGGAACGTCTGGTACAAGGCCCGCACGCCGGCGGACCTGGCGCAGCCGGGCTGGCCGGAGGCGCCGAAGCTGCTCGAGGAGATCTACAACTTCGAGGATGCGCTGGTGGTGGGTGGCGCACTGGTGACGCTGATCAACCATGCCGACCGCGTGAAATCGGCGTGCCTGGCGCAGTTGGTCAATGTGATCGGCGCGATCCGCACCGAGACCGGCGGCCCGGCCTGGCGGCAGACCATCTTCCACCCCTTCGCGCAGGCCTCGCGGCTGGCGCGCGGCAATGTGCTGCGGCTGGTGACCGAATGCGGCAGCTTCAGCGCCGGCGACTACCCGGACGCGCCGCTGCTGCTGTCGTCGGTGGTACATGACCCCTCCACTGGCAATGTGTCGGTGCTGGCGCTGAACCGGGCCCCGGAAGCCATGCAGCTGTCGGTGGAACTGCGCGGCTTCGGTCCACTCGAACTGGCCGAAAGCCAGCAGCTGCACCACGACGACCTGAAGGCGGTCAATACGAAGGACGCGCCGCGCACGGTCTGGCCGGTGGTGCACGAAGGCTGTGCCGTCTCGGAGCGCGGCCTCGAGGCCAGCCTGAAGCCGCTGTCGTGGAATGTGTTCGCGCTGCGTCCACGCTGACGCACGCGTTGCGTGGCCGGTGCGATAGGATGCCCGCCAGTCCATTGACCGCAGGCAATCCGGGGGTATGACGATGATCTTCGTTTCAGGCGCAAACGGGCAGCTGGCCAGGGCCGTCATCCGCACCTTGCTGGAAGCCGGTCGCGGCCATTCGCTGATCGTCGGCACCCGCGACGTGAAGTCAGCCTTCGCGCAGGAGCTGGCCTCGCGCGGCGTGACGGTGCGCCACTCGGATTACCGTGACCCGGCGCTGATGCGCCAGGCGCTGCAGGGCGTCGAAAAGGCCCTGTTCATCCCGACCTACGACACCAATGACGTCCGCCTGCAGCAGAACCTGAATGCGATCGAGGCCGCCCGCGCGGCCGGCGTGCGCCATGTGGTCTATCCCAGCTTCATCAATGCCGAATCGCAGCTGGTGGAGCACAGCCGGCTGGTGCACTACCCCACCGAGCAGGCCATCCGCGCCTCCGGCCTCGACTTCACCATCCTGCGCCACGCGCTGTATGCCGATGTGCTGATCGGCGACCTGCAGCAGACGCTGGCCGGCGGGCTGTTCCAGCGCCCCGGCGGCCAGGCCCGCTGCGCCTATGCGGCGCGCGCCGACCTGGGTGTTTCCGCTGCCACCATCCTGATGCGCGATGAGCCCGGCGGCCGCACCTATTCGGAGACCATGGACCGCACCTACAACGGCGAGGAGATCGCCGCGCTGATGAGCGAGGTATTCGGCAAGCCGGTGCGTTACCAGTCGATCCCGGCGGCCGAGTGGCCGCGCTTCATGCACGAGCGCTGGGGCCTGCCGATGGAACTGGCCAACAGCGTGCTCGGCACGACGAAGGCCATCGAGGCCGGCGAGTTCGACCTGGTCACTCCGGACTACCGCGAGATCACCGGGCACCCGGCACGCGACATGCGGCAGTTCTTCGAATCGGTGCGCGACTCCCTGCCGGCCTGAGCAGCCGCGGGGCTCTGCATCACCAGGCGGGGTTCTGGTCCCCCGCCGACATGCCCTCGCGCTGCTCGTTGAAGACCTGGTGGCGGGCGATCAGCCATTTGCCGTCGACCTTCTTCAGTTCGTCCTCGAGATGCCCGTAAGCCCCCACATAGGGCTTGCGGTCGGGGCCGTCGTTGTTGAACTCGAACCACAGTGAACGCGCGGTGGCGCGGTCGCCGTCGATCTTCAGCGCGAAATTGCTGACGAAGTGGCGGCGGCGGAACGGACGCAGGTCGGGTTCGGCGTCATGAGCGCGCTGGTCGGCAGCGCGCGCGTTGTGCAGCTCCGCCACGATGGCCTCGCGGCCATTCACCGTGCCGCCGGCCCACACCAGCACGCCATCGGGCGCGAATACCGAGCCGTACATCTGCGGGTCCTGCCAGTCGAGCGCGAACAGGTAGCGGGCGAACAGCTCGTCGATCTCGGCGCGGTCGTCCGCGTAACTGCGGCCATCGCCGAAGGCGCGCGAGGCCGTCCAGCCCAGGGCGGCGGAAAGCAGCGCGATCACCAGCACGGTCAGGATTCGTTGCATGCGGCCGAGTATGCAACGGACCGCACGGATCTGTCAGGGCACCTCGCCCGGCGGCCGCGCCGACTCCGCGGCGGTGGCATCCCGATGGATCAGGTACAGGCCGCTGCCAATGATGATGGCCGCGCCCAGCCAGGTCATGCCATCCGGCAGCACGTTCCAGACCAACAGGTCGAGCATCACCACCCACACCAGGCCGGCGTATTCCAGCGGTGCCAGCTGGCTGGCCTCGCCGAGCCGGAAGGCATGCGTCAGCGCGATCTGTGCCACCGAGCCGGTGAGGCCGATGACCACGATGGCGGGGATGTGCGCGCCCTGCACCGGGCGCCAGTCGAAGGCGGCGATCACGCCGGCGAACACACCCAGCAGCAGCAGGAACCAGAACACCATCGACTCGGGACTGTCGCGCTGGGCCAGCTTGCGCACAGTGATGGCGGCGAGCGCATAACACAGTGCCGAGACCAGCAGCACCAGGCCCGGACCGGTGGCGACGCCCGAGACACCGGGACGCAGCACCACCAGCACACCCACCAGGCCGGCGAGGATGGCGGTCCAGCGGCGCGGCCCCACCTTCTCGCCCAGCAGCGGCACGGCCAGCGCCGTGATCATCAGCGGCGCGGCGAACACGATGGCATAGGCGCTGGAGAGCGGCATGCGCGCCACGCCGTAGATGAAACAGGTCATCACGCCGAGGCCGATCACGCCGCGCGCCAGGTGCAGCGGCCAGTGGATCCGCAACAGCGTGTGCAGCTTGCCGCCGACGATGATCCACAGCAGCACCGGCGGCATGGCCGCGAGGCTGCGCAGCGCGGCGACCTGGAACGGCGAATAGCTGCCGGCGATCCACTTCATCGCCGCATCCATCATGGCGAACAGCAGGCCGGCGAGCAGCATCCATGCCGCAGCGGAACGCGCGCGGGTGGACCTCATGATTTTATGGCCTGACGGCCACCATCGATGAACCCGCGCGCATGCCGTCTCCTCCGCCCTCCAGGCGAACGTCAGTCCTTCAGCAGTTCCAGGTCACGCACGGCACCGCGGTCGGCGCTGGTGACCAGCCTGGCGTAGGCCTTCAGCGCGGTGGTGACCACGCGCTTGCGCGGCGCCGCCGGCTTCCAGCCCTTTGCCACCTGCGCCGCGCGCCGACGCGCCAGTTCCTCGTCGCTGATGTCGACGCGGATGCTGCGGCCGGGGATGTCGATGACGATGGTGTCACCGCTCTGCACCAGGCCGATGTTGCCGCCCTCGGCCGCCTCGGGCGAGACATGACCGATCGACAGGCCCGCCGTGCCGCCGGAGAAACGGCCGTCGGTGACCAGCGCGCAGGCCTTGCCCAGTCCGCGCGACTTCAGGTAGCTGGTGGGATAGAGCATCTCCTGCATGCCCGGGCCGCCGCGCGGTCCTTCGTAGCGGATCAGCACCACGTCACCGGCCTTCACGCGGTTGGTGAGGATGGCTTCCACCGCGGCGTCCTGGCTCTCGACCACATAGGCCGGGCCGCTGAACTTCAGGATCGAAGGATCCACACCCGCGGATTTCACGATGCAGCCACGTTCGGCCAGGTTGCCCCACAGCACGGCCAGGCCACCGTCCTGGAAATACGCCGCCTCGCGCGAACGGATGCAGCCCTTCTCGCGATCGAGGTCCAGGTCCGGGTAGCGGCAGGACTGCGAGAAGGCCTTCTCGGTGCGGATGCCGGCCGGACCGGCGCGGAAGAACTCGCGCACGGTTTCATCCTGCGTGCGCACGATGTCCCACTTGTCCAGCGCCGCGGCCAGCGACGGCGAATGCACGGTGGGCACATCGGTCTTCAGCAGGCCGGCGCGGTCCAGCTCGCCCAGGATCGCCATCACGCCACCGGCGCGATGCACGTCTTCCATGTGGTAGCGGC
>CAYNEX010000005.1:0-42798 GCA_964396335.1 uncultured Steroidobacteraceae bacterium
TCGGTGGCGATCTGCACCTGGCGGGTGAAGTGGAACATGTCGGGCGCGAGGCGGGCCTGCAGGATGGCGGCCGGGTCGATCTTCTTCTCGCCGACCCAGGCCTCGGCCTTGTCGAGGATCTTCAGCAGGTTGGAGAGCAGGCGGGTGTAGACGCCGACGGATGCGTTGTGCATCGAGATGGTCATGGGTTTCCCGTTGGTGGTGGTGGACGAATGGCTGGCGATGATAATGCGGCGCGGGTTGTTCAACGCGACCGGGTGGCGATCCAGGCGTCGATCTTGCGCTCCAGCAGGTGCAGCGGCAGGGCGCCGCCATCCAGCACCGCGTCGTGGAAGGCGCGCAGGTCGAACCCTTCGCCCAGCGCGGATTCGGCACGACGGCGCAGTTCCTGGATCTTCAGCATGCCGATCTTGTACGCAGTGGCCTGTCCCGGCAGCACCAGGTAACGCTGCACCTCCGAGCGCACCGCCGTCTCGGGCAGGGGCGTGTTCTCGAGGAAGTAATCCACCGCCTGCTGTTCGGTCCAGCCCTTCGCGTGCAGCCCGGTATCGACCACCAGGCGCACGGCGCGGAACATCTCGTTGATGAGCTGTCCGAAGCGCGAGTAAGGATCGGCGTAGGTGCCGGACATCTCCCTCGCCAGCCACTAGGTGTACAGCGCCCAGCCCTCGGCATAGGCGGTGGTCACCTCCTGGCGGCGGAACATCGGCAGGCCGTCCAGTTCCTGCGCGATGGCGATCTGCATGTGATGGCCGGGCAGGCCCTCGTGGTAGGCGGTCGCCTCCAGCGAGGTCTTCGGCATCGCCTGCATGTCGATCAGGTGCACGTAATAAATGCCGGGACGGGAACCATCCGGCGCCGGCGCGAAATAATGCTGTGCGGCGCCCGGCTCCTCGCGGAAGGGTTCGACCCGGCGCACGATGAGGTCGGCCTTCGGCAGGCGCCCGAAGAACTGCGGCAACTGGCGCCGGATGTTGTCGATGGCCGCGGTCGCATCGTCGAGATAGGCCTGGCGGCCTTCATCGGTATCGGGGTAACGGAAGCGCGGGTCGGTATCGAGGAAGCGGAAGAATGCGGCCAGGTCGCCCTCGAAACCCACCTGCCGGCGCAGGCTCTCCATCTCCGCGCGCAGGCGCGCCACTTCCCCGAGGCCGATGCGATGGATCTCCTCGGGCGTGAGATCCGTGGTGGTCATCTGCCGCAGCATGAACTCGTAGTACCTGAGGCCATTGCGCTGCGTGGTGGAAACGCCGGAGGCATTCGCCGGCGCGTCGGGCAGGTCCGACTGCAGCCAGCTGATCACACGCGTGTAGGCCGGCTGCACATGGCGCAGCAGCGCCTCGCTGGCCGCCTGCTTCAGCGCCACGGTCTGGCTGGGGCTGATGCTGCCGTTGGTGACCAGTCCGTCGATCTTCGCCTTAAGGTCGGCCCACAACGCGCTGTCATCCGGTCCGGCGTCGAAGGGAATGCCGGAGATCACGCGGCGGGCCTGGTCGATGGACTGCTCGTACGCGAAACGCGGCGGGCGGATGCCGGCGCGGGCGGCGCTGCGCGCGCGTTGCAGCAGCTGCTCCATCGCACGCGGCAATGCCTCGAGGCGACTGAGGTAGGCCTCCAGGTCGTCCAGGCTGTCGACCGCGTGGAAGTTGATCAGCACCATCGGCAGCTCCGCCTGCATGCCGTCCATCTGCTGGAACAGGTACCCGCGTTCCCGCCACGGCCGGCTGGCGGCGGCGATTTCGTAGCGGTATTTCCACAGGTCCCATGACAGGCGCGCCGACTCATCCAGCGCGTCGTAACTGAAGCGCCGCTGCATCTCGCGCACCGAATCACGCTGCCAGCGCAGCTGCCGCGCGAAGGCTTCGGCGGAGAAATCGTCGAGCTGGTCGTTCAACTCCTTGCGGCCGAGCGCGGTCAGCTCCAGTGGCGAGAACTGCAGTTCGCGTTCGTACTGGCGGTCGAACCAGGCGTTCAGGCGATCGCTTTCGCTGAGGCCGGGAGCAGCCGGTGGCGCCGAGCCGGCGCAGGCGGCCAGGAAAACCAGCGTGAGGCAGGCGAGTGCGCGTTTCATCATTCGATCCCCGGGGCCTGGCAGGCCACGCATTGCACGGCGGTGGCGGGTGCCTGCGGATCGTCGAGGTTGACGGCGGTGAGCTGCCCACCCCAGACGCAACCAGTGTCCAGCGCCAGCAGGCCGGGCCGGCGCAACAGTCCGAGCGTGGACCAGTGGCCGAATACCAGCCGGCGATCGGTCAGCCGGCGCTCGTGTTCGAACCAGGGCAGCCACGGCGCATGCGAAGGATCGGGCGCGCCCTTGAGCTTCAGGTCGATGCGGCCGTCGGCGTGGCAGTAGCGCATGCGGGTCAGCACGTTGATGGTGAAGCGATGCCGCTCCATCGGCGTGCGCGCCTCGCTCCAGCGATCGGGCTGGTTGCCGTACATCTCCGTCAGGAAACGCCGCGGATCCGCGCGCAGCGCGTTTTCGGCGGCGGCGGCATTGGCCAGCAGGTCATCGAGCGACCATTCCGGCACCACGCCGCCGTGCACGAACAGGTCGCCATGCACGGCGTCATCGATGACCAGAGGCCGGGCGATCAACCAGTCCATCAACGACTCGCGATCAGGCGCGGCCAGCACGTCATCGAGGGTGTCGCCATTGCGCTGCCCGCGGCCGGTGCCGAAATGCAGCGCCAGCAGGTGCAGGTCGTGGTTGCCGAGCACGGTGTGCGCGGCTGCGCCGAGCTGGCGCACCAGGCGCAGCACGCCGAGTGAATCCGGTCCACGGTTGACCAGGTCGCCGACGAAATACAGCTGGTCGCGGCCGGGGGAGAAACCCAGTTGCTGCAGCAGCGCCTCGAGTGCCTGCCGGCAGCCCTGGACATCACCGATCGCGTAGCGGGCCAAGGCGGTGTGTTAGTGCAGCAGGCCCGGCACCGCCAGGCGGAACGGTGCGATGGGTGCGTCGAACTGTGCGCCGCCGTCGGACTGCATCTGGTAGCTGCCCTGCATGGTGCCCACCGGGGTTTCGAGGATGGCGCCGCTGGAATAGCGGAAGCCCTGGCCGGGTTCCAGGTGGGGCTGCTCGCCGACCACGCCGTCGCCGCGCACCTCCTGCACCTTGCCGTTGGAGTCGGTGATCACCCAGTGCCGGCGCAGCAGCTTCGCCGCCTCATCACCCTCGTTGCGGATGGTGATGGTGTAGGCGAACACGTAGCGCTGGCTGTCCGGGTCGGATTGTTCGGCGATGTAGCTGGTTTCGACGTCGACGCGGATGCGTGGCGTCATGCAGTCCGCTCCGCGGCCGGCAGGCGCACGGCGAGCACATCGCAGGGGGACGCGTGCAGCACGGCGTCTTCGATCAGGTTGACGAGGATGGACAGGCCATGGCGCTCATGGCTGCCGATCACGATCAGGTCGTGGCCGCCGGTGCGCGCGGCGCGCACGATCTCGCCCTTGATGCTGCCGATGGCGACTTCCCATTCGGGAGTGGGCTGCAGGCGGGCGGCGAGCTGTGCGATCTGGTTGCGCGCGCGCTCGACCAGTTCGCCTTCGATCTGCACCGCCGGCAGCAGTGAATCGCTGAGCGGTTCCACCGGCACGTATTCGACCACGTGCAGCAGCTTCAGCTTCGCTTCCGGGAACAGGGCCGCCAGGGCCTGGGCCCGTTCGGCCACGCGGGAGCCATCGGCGGAAAGGTCGATGACGGCCAGGATGCTGCGGTAGATGCTCATGCCACGAGCCTAATCAGGCAGGCGCCCCCGGGGCAAGCGCCGCGAGCGTGGCGAACTGTTGCGGTGACAGTGTTTCCGGGCGGGCACCGGGGTCGATGCCGGCCTTTTCGATCTCCGCGCCATCGACCAGTCCGCGCAGGCCGTTGCGCAGGGTCTTGCGCCGCTGCGAGAAGGCGCGCGCCACCACCAGGCCATAACTTTCCGGCACCGCGAAACGCGGTTCGGGCAGCACCGCCAGGTGCGCCACCGACGACCACACCCGTGGCGGCGGACGGAACGCGCCGGGGCCGACGTCGAACAGCCAGGTGATGTCGAACCAGGGCGCCAGCATCACGCCGAGGCGGCCGTAGTCATCGCTGCCGGGTGTGGCCACCATGCGGTCGATCACTTCCTTCTGCAGCATCACCGTCATGTCGACGATGTGCGCGCGGTGCGAGAGCAGGTGGAACAGCAGCGGCGTGGAAATGTTGTAGGGCAGGTTGCCGACGATGCGCAGCGGGCCGCCGCGTGCGAGGGCCAGCGCGGTGAAGTCGAAATCCAGCGCATCGCCCTCATGCAGGCGCAGTGCCTCGGGCCAGCGGGTGCGCAGCGCGGCGGCGAGGTCGCGATCGATCTCCACCGCGTCGATGGGCTGGATGCGTTCGAGCAGCCGTTCGGTCAATGCGCCGGGGCCGGGGCCGATCTCCACCACATTCTGGCCGGGTCGCGGGTCAACCGCCGCGACGATCCGCTGCAGCACGTTGGCATCGTGCAGGAAATGCTGCCCGAAGCGTTTGCGCGCGCGGATCATGCCGGCCGCCGTGCCAGTTCCGCGGCCAGCTGCAATGCGGCCAGAAGGCTGCCGTGCTCGGCCGCGCCGGTGCCGGCGAGTTCGAGCGCGGTGCCATGGTCGACGGAGGTGCGGATGAGCGGCAGCCCCAGCGTCACGTTCACCGCATTGCCGAAGCCGGCGTGCTTGAGCACCGGCAGGCCCTGGTCATGGAACATCGCCAGCACCACATCGAGGTCGGCCAGCTTGCGCGGCGTGAATATGGTGTCGGCCGGCCAGGGGCCACTGGCGTTGATGCCGCGCCGGCGCGCCCGCTCGATGGCCGGCGTGATCACGTCGATCTCCTCGCGGCCCATGTGGCCGGATTCACCCGCATGCGGATTCAGGCCGCACACGCCGATGCGCGGCGCGGCCAGTTTCCAGCGCTGCGTGAGGTCGCGCTGCAGGATGTCGAGCACCTCATCGAGCAGTTCACCGGTGATGGCCGCCGGAACGGCGGCCAGCGGCAGGTGCGTGGTGGCCAGCGCCACACGCAGGCTGCCGGCGGCCAGCAGCATCACCGGCCGCGGCACGCCGCAGGCATCGGCGAGGTATTCCGTATGGCCGGTGAAGGCGATGCCGGCATCATTGATCACGCTCTTCTGGACCGGCGCGGTGACCATCGCGTCGAACTCGCCGCTGCGGCAGCCGGTGAGCGCGCGATCAAGCAGGCCCAGCACCCAGCGCGCATTGCGCGCATCCAGGCGCCCGGCGCTCACCGGTGCGGGCAGTGGCAGGTGTTCGATGCGGAAATGCGGGTTGGCCGGCGGGAAGGGCAGCGACAGCTGCCGCGCGCGTTCGGCCAGCAGGTCGTGATCGGCCAGGCAGATGATGTCGAAGCCGCCATCCTGCCGGCCCAGTTCGGCCGCGGCGGCGAGGCACAGGTCCGGCCCGATGCCGGCCGGCTCGCCGCAGGTCAGCGCCAGGCGCGGGCGCGTGGCGTCCACGATCAGTTGTCGATCAGGATTTCGATGTAGGACTCATCGCGCAGGCGCTGTGCCCACAGCTCCAGGTCCTGGTCGGCCTTGTTCTGCCGCAGCTGCAGGAAGGCGCGCTGGCGCAGGTTCTCTTCGGTGGCATCGACCTGGCGACGCCCCAGCACCTGCACGATGTGCCAGCCGAACCGGGAATTGAACGGTTCGCTGATCTCGTTCTCGGCCAGCTGGTTCATCACTTCCTCGAACTCCGGCACGGTCTGGCCTTCGCTCAGCCAGTCCAGGTCGCCGCCCTCGACGGCCGAGGCGGCATCCTCGGAAAGGCTCTTGGCGAAGGCGGCGAAGTCCTCGCCGGCCAGCACGCGGTTGCGGATCTCGATCAGGCGCTGGCGCACGGTGGCATCGTCCTGCAGCGCATTGGGCGTCAGCAGGATGTGGCGCGCGTGGGTCTGCTGCTGCACCGGGTCACCCACGCCGGTCCGCAGGTCGTTCAGGCGCACGATGTGGTAGCCGTTGGCCGCCTGGATGGGCCTTGAAACCTCACCCGGCTTCAGCGAGGCGATGGTCTCGGCCAGCAGCGTCGGCAGGTCGGCGCCGGCGCGCCAGCCCATCTGGCCGCCCTCGAGCGCGGTCTGGCCCTGCGAGTACTCCACCGCCAGCTGCGCGAAGTCCTCGGTGGCGGCCTTTTCATAGACCTCTTCCGCGCGCGCCTTGGCCGCGGCGAAGTCATCCTGCGTGGCCTCGAAGGGCACCGCGATCAGGATGTGCGAGAAGTTGTACTCCGCCTCGGTGTCCGGCAGCTTCTTCAGCCGCTCCATGAACTGGTCCAGTTCGCGCGGCGTGATGTTGACGCGGTTGTACACCTCGCTGCGGCGGACCTGGCGGCGGGCGATCTCCTCGCGGTAGTTGTCACGGAAGGAGGCGTAGTTGATGCCCTGCTGCGCCAGCGCGGCGGGCAGCTGGTCGAGCGTCATGCCGTTTTCCTCGGCCAGCTGCCGCAGCTGCGCATTGAGGTCTTCATCGGAGATCTTGATGCCGATGCGCTGGGCCCGCTGGTACTGCACCTTGTCCATGATCAGGCGCTCGAGCACCGCGGGACGCAGCACGCTGTCCGGCGGCGGCGCCGCGTTGTTGTTGCGGCGGAAGTCGGCGATGGCCTGCTGCAGGCGTTCGTCGAACTCGCTCTGCGTGATGACGCCGTCGTTGACCACCGCCACCACGCGGTCCAGCAGGATGCCGGGGGCCGGGGTGGGCAAGGCAGCGGCAGGCGCATCGGCCGCCAGCACGGGGCCCGCCAGCAGCAGGGCGAGCAGGGCCGGGAGATGGCGCGTCAGGATTCTTGATTTCATAGGAATTACAAGGCCGTAATGCGCCCTAGCGGCGGCGGCGCGAGGAGTATCCGCGAATGGACCTTTCGAGGAAAGCGTCGGCCGCCAGACCCAGGTTGGAGAGGCCCTTGAGCTCCAGCTGCAGGTACAGGCTGCGGTCGCGCTTGCCGGAGCGGCGACCCACGTAATCGCGGGCCACGGCCCGCACGTTCCAGCAGCAGCTGCTGTATTCGAAACCGGCGAAGTTCTCGATGATCTTGTTTTCGCGCAGCGAGTATTGCGAGCGGCCGTACAGGCGCCAGGCGTCGCTCAGCGGCCACGCGAAGGAAAACTCGGTCTGCTCCATGCGGCCGCGCTGCAGGCGGTAACCGAAATTGACCACGCGGCGCGATTCGGGGCGGTATTGCAGGCGCACCTCGGCGCGTTCGGTCTGGCCGCGCTGCGGGTCCCACTGCCAGCCGGTGTTGACGTTCCAGTTGCGCAGCGCCGCCAGTTCCACCTCGGCGATCAGGTCGGAGGTGTCGCCGGTGTCGGGCGGTTCGTCCGGCAGCGTCACCCGCGGGGTGCGCAGGTAGTAGATCTGGCCGACGGTGGCCGAGATGTAACGCTGGCCGGTGGAGCTGGAATAAAGCTGCGTGGTGACGCCGGCGCTGACCTGGTTGGCATCGCTGCGGCGGTCGAGGCCCACGTAGCGGTTGTCGCGGAACAGTTCGACCCAGTTGAGGTCCGGCTCGCCGGTGTCGAACACCGGCAGGTCGGACTGGTCCTCGAAGGGCACGTACAGGTACATCAGCCGCGGCTCGAGCGTGATGCGGCGCTGGCCCTGCGCGCCATTGATGGTTTCGAAGGCGAGGCCGGTGTCGAGGCTCAGCACCGGCAGCACGCGCGAGGGCGAGCGGTCGACGCCGGCTTCGGTGTGCCGCAGGCGGTAGCGGGTGGCGTCGAGTCCGGCGCCCGGGCGCACGAACCAGCCGGCACCCTGGTAGTCCAGCTCCAGCCGTGGCGAGGCATGCAGGCGCCAGCCTTCCACGTCCTCGTCATGCTGGAAGTTGGCGGCTTCGACATAGGCGCCGTAGAACAGCGGCATGGCCCCGGGAATGCGGCCATCGCTGCGTGCAAAGAGGCGTGGCAGTTCGGTGTGCGGGCGATCCAGCTGCGGCAGCTCGGCATCCAGCGTCTGGAAATTGCGCCACATCACGCCCAGGTCGAGATGGTCGGCGCGATATTCGAGCAGGCCGGTGCGGCCGAGGAAGGGCGTGCTGGCATCGTCGGTGCCGCGCGCGAAATCTTCCAGGTAACGCGTGTCGCTGACGTTGGTGGCGTCGAAGGTGAGCCGCCAGCGGTCCGACAGATCGGTGATGCTCTCGACGCGCAGGCGGCTGCGCGTGCTGTGGCTGCGGTCATCGCCGGGCAGCAGGTTGCCCTCGACGGTGCCGCGACCATTGCGCAGCAGGTAGCGGTATTCGCCACCGAAATCGACGCCGCGATTCGAATACCACGTCGGCGTGAGGGTGAAGTCGTGCTGCGGGGCGAGGTTGAAGTACCAGGGCACCGACAGTTCGACACCGCCGCTGGTGGAGCTGCCGATGCTGGGGAACAGCAGGCCGCTCTTGCGCTTGTCGCCCACCGGGAAGGAGATCACCGGCAGGCGGATCAGCGACAAGCCGAGGAATTCCAGCCGCGCATCGCGCGCCGTGCCGACGCCTTTCACCGGGTCGATGGAGACGCTGTCGAAGCGGATCTTCCAGTCGTCATTGCCCTCGGGGCAGGTGGTGTATTCACCGCCACGCAGCTTCAGGATGCCGGCGCGATCCACGGCGATGGACTCGGCCCCGCCGCGGGCGGGCTTCTGCGGCAGCTCGAAACGTCCGCCCTCGAAGCTGGCGCCGTCCTCATCGATGGCGCCGCGCTCGGCGCTGACCACCAGTTCCGGGTCGCGATAGGTGAGGCCGCCTTCCACATGCACGCGACGGTCCTCGTCGATCAGCACCTCATCGGTGGCGATCTCGCGATTGTCCCGCCGCACCGTGACGCCGCCGCCGGCGCGGATGCTGCCACCGGGATTGAACTGCGCCGTGCCCCATTCCACTTCGAGTTCGCCCGGGGCGGCCCCGGCATCGCGCCGGGGCGCGGCGGCGGCCGCCAGTGCCAGGCGCTCGGCAGCCTCCTGGTCCGGGCAGCTGGGCAGGAAGGGGCCGGTGGCCTCGGCCGCCTGTGCGGCACCCTGCGCGCGCAGCAGTGCCATGGCGACGGCGGCGGCAACGGCAGGAAGGTAAGGTCGGGGCATGAGTCGGCCGATTATAATGTTCCGAATGCCCGCCGACCCCAGACTTGCAGCCCTCGGCCGCTGGATCCACCAGCTGGGCGGCTTCGATCCCGACACCCTGCGCGTGGCATCCGCCGACGCCAGCTTCCGCCGTTATTTCCGTGTGGACCGCCGGGACGGCAGCAGCTGGATCGCGATGGACGCGCCGCCGGGCAAGGAGGATCTCGCCACCTACCTGGCCGTGACCGCGCTGCTCGAATCCTGCGGCGTGCATGTGCCGCATGTGCTGGCCAGCGACACCACGCAGGGATTCGCGCTGATCGAGGACCTGGGTGACCGCCACCTGCTGACCGCGCTGCGCGCCGGTGACGACCCGCAGCGGCTGTATGCCGATGCGCTGGACATGCTGGCCACGCTGCAGCTGCAGGGCGGGGCGGCCGCGCAGCAGCTGCCGCCGTATGACCGGGCGACGCTGCTGCGTGAAATGCAGCTGCTGCCCGAGTGGTACTGCGCAAGGCACCTGGCCATCACGCTGACCGAAGACGAACAGCAGCTGGTCGCGCGCACCTTCGACTGGCTGGCCGGAGAAGCGCTGGCGCAGCCGCAGGTGTTCGTGCACCGGGATTACCACTCGCGCAACCTGATGATCGTCGCCGAGCGCTCGCCCGGCGTGATCGATTTCCAGGACGCGCTGCGGGGGCCGGTGGGTTACGACCCGGTGTCGATCCTGAAGGACTGCTATGTGGAATGGCCGCGCGCGCAGGTCGAAGCATGGCTGCGCGGCTTCCGCAGGCGCCTGGTCGACGGCGGTGGTGCGCGGCTTGCCGGCGCGGACGATGCGCAGTTCCTGCGCTGGTTCGACCTGATCGGCCTGCAGCGGCACATCAAGGTGCTGGGCATCTTCGCGCGACTGTTCTGGCGCGACGGCAAGAGCGGTTACCTCGACGACCTGCCGCGCACGCTGGGTTATGTGCAGGCGGCGGCGCGGCTGTATCCGGAACTGGCGGAGTTCTCGCGCTTCGTCGACACGCGGCTGGCGCCGGGGTTGCCTGACGCCAACGAACGCGCCCGTCGCGAAGGTCGCGCGGCGGCCACGGCATGAAGGTGATGCTGCTGGCGGCGGGCCGCGGCGAACGCATGCGGCCGCTGACCGACGCCTGTCCGAAGCCTTTGCTGCCGGTGGCAGGCAGGCCGCTGATCGCCTGGCACCTGCAGCGGCTCGCCGCGGCCGGCTTCACCGAGGTGGTGATCAATCTTTCCTGGCTGGGCGAGCAGATCGCCGCGGCGCTCGGCGATGGCTCAAGCCATGGCGTGCACATCCAGTACAGCCGTGAGCCCTGGCCGGCGCTGGAAACCGGCGGCGGCATCTTCAATGCGCTGCCGCTGCTGGGCGGGGAGCCGTTCCTGCTGGTGAACGGCGATGTCTTCACGGATGTCGATTTCGACTCGCTGAAGCTGGCGCCGGGGGACCTGGCGCAGCTGGTGCTGGTACCCAATCCGGAACATCACCCGCGCGGCGACTTCCGGCTTGCCGGCGGGCGCATCGTGGAAGAGGGCGCTGCGGGCGCCGAAAGACTGACCTATTCAGGCATTGCCGTGCTGCATCCGGCCCTGTTCGAGGGCTGCGAGGCGGGGCGTTTCCCGCTGCTGCCGCCGCTGCAGCGCGCCCGCGCGGCCGGCCGGCTGGGTGGCCAGCGCCATGACGGCCGCTGGCTGGATGTCGGCACGCCGGAAAGGCTGGCTGCGCTCGACGCTGAACTGACCGCCATGCGAGCATCCCCCCAATGAGCAGCTTGAAGGGCATCGAAGTGGTGACCGAGCCGGCCGCGCCATTCGGCACGGCGGCGCGCAGCGGCGAGAAATACCGCACCGCGCAGGGTTTCACCGCGATCCGCGACGGCCAGAAGGCGCGCGACGGCGAGAGCGCCGCGCCGCTCACCGGCAAGCCGCGCTGGCTGAAGGCACTGCCCGCCACCGGCGAGCGATATGTGGACACGCGCCGCATCGTGCATGCGCATCGCCTCGCCACCGTCTGCGAAGAGGCCAAGTGCCCGAACATCGGTGAATGCTGGAATGCCGGCACCGCCACCATCATGCTGATGGGCGCGGTGTGCACGCGTGCCTGCCGCTTCTGTTCGGTGGATACCGGCAACCCGCATGGCTGGCTGGATGCCGACGAACCGGCCAACGTGGCCGAGAGTGTGGCGCTGATGCGCCTGAACTATGTGGTGCTCACCAGCGTCAACCGCGATGACCTGCCCGATGGCGGCGCCGGCCACATCGCCGCCTGCGTGCGCGCCATCCGCGAGCGTTCGCCTTCCACTGCGGTTGAGGCGCTGACGCCGGATTTCCAGGGCGTGCCGGCCGATGTCGAGACCGTGGTCGATTCGGGCCTGGCCGTGTTCGCGCAGAACCTCGAGACGGTGAAGCGGCTGACGCATCCGGTGCGCGATCCGCGCGCCGGTTATGAACAGACGCTGGCCGTGCTGGCGCATGCCAAGCGCCATCGCCCCGATGTGCTCACCAAGAGCAGCCTGATGCTGGGGCTGGGCGAGGACGATGAAGAGATCCTGCAGGCCATGGATGACCTGCGCGCCGCCAACGTCGACATCCTCACGCTGGGACAATACCTGCGTCCCACGCCGAACCACCTGCCGGTGGCGCGTTTCGTCACGCCGGAGCAGTTCGCGTTCTACCGCGAGCAGGGCCTGAAGCGCGGTTTCCGCGAGTGCGTGTCCGGGCCGATGGTGCGTTCCAGCTACCGGGCCGAGCAGGCGCTGGCCGGCAACAACGTCGGCCTCGACGTCGGCCGATAGGAGCACGCCGTGATCGTCCGCTGGCTGGGTCGCGTCGATTACGCCGCCACCTGGCAGGACATGCGCGCCTTCACCGACAGGCGCGACGCCTCCACCGACGATGAGCTGTGGCTGCTGGAGCATCCGCCGGTGTTCACGCTGGGCATGGCGGCCGATCCCGGCCATGTGCTGGATGCCGGCGACATCCCGGTGGTGCAGACCGACCGCGGCGGGCAGGTGACCTACCACGGACCCGGGCAGCTGGTGGCTTATCCGCTGCTGGACCTGCGGCGCCATGGGCTGACCGTGCGCAGCCTTGTCACCCTGCTGGAGCAGAGCGTCATTGACCTGGTGACGCCATCCGGCATCGAGGCGGCGGCGCGGCGGGATGCGCCCGGCGTGTATGTGCAGGGGCGAAAGCTGGCGTCGCTGGGCCTGCGCGTGCGGCGCGGCGCCAGCTACCACGGCCTGGCGCTGAACGTGGACCTGGACCCGGCGCCATTCCAGCGCATCAACCCCTGCGGCATGGCCGGGCTGACCGTCACCAGCCTGCGGCAGCTGGGGATCGACTGGAGCGTGGAGGAGAGCGGCCGGCGGTTCGCCGAGGCCATGCAGGCGCGGCTGGCGGCGACCCGGGCCGCCACAGCAGAGGCCCCGGTCGGCTAGAGCACCAGCATCACGCCTTCGATGGCCACCAGCTCGGCGTGCAGGATGCGCAGCTGACCCTCGTGCTCCACCGTCGGCCGGAAGGTCAGGGCGGTGAAATTGCCCTGCGCGGAGCGCCGTTCACTGACCCCGTCAGGGTCCTGGGGGCCGAAATGGCGCACAAAAACCGCCTCGATCTGCACGCGCAGGGCGGCCTCGTCGCGCAGGACGACCTTGATGGGGTATTCGCTCGGAAACTCGATACGCTCGGGCTGCATTTGCCTATAGAATACGCGCCCTTCACGACCAGGGCACCGCGGAGAGGTGGCAGAGTGGTCGAATGTACCTGACTCGAAATCAGGCGTAGGTGCAAGCCTACCGTGGGTTCGAATCCCACCCTCTCCGCCACTTCCCTTGCCCTCATGTCCCTTCCGCCGGCATCGACCGGATCACGTGCCGGTTGCGCCCCAGGCTTTTCGCCTCGTACAGCGCCGCATCGCAGGCCTGCAGCAGGTCCTCGCAGCAGAGCGATCCGCCCGGCGTGAACACCGCGCAGCCGCAACTGATGGTGACCCGGCCGAAGGGTGAACCTTCGTGCCGCAGATCAAGCGCGGCGATGGCCTGCACCAGTCGCTCGATGATGGGCTCGGGATCGGCCGTGCCCGGGAAACCGACGACAAATTCCTCACCGCCATAACGCGCGGCGATGTCCGAGCGGCGCGCCACCGAATGGATGGCCTCGGCAATGCACCGCAGCGCTTCGTCACCGGCCAGGTGGCCATAACGGTCGTTGTAGTTCTTGAAGAAATCCACGTCGATCATCGCCAGCGACAGCGGTTCGCGATGCTCGTTGGCCTCGACGCAGAGGCGCGCCAGCTCGCTGTCGAGGAAACGCCGGTTGGCAAGGCCGGTGAGCGGATCCTCCAGGCTCTGCCGCGCCAGCGAGGTCTTCTCTTCTTCAAGGCGACGGTTGGCGTGGCGCAGCGCCAGTTCGCCGCGCCATGAATCGGTGATGTCGAGCACGAAACCCACGGCGCGCACCGGCTTGCCATCGGCGTCCTGGATCAGGCTGGCGGCGGAACGCACCCAGCGGATCTCGCCATTGGGACGGATGATGCGGAAGATGATGCTGTAGTCGCGGTTGCTGGCCAGCAGTTCCCCCGCGGTCTGTTCCACTTCGGTGGCGCGGTCGACATCCTCCGGGTGGATCAGCGGCCGGAAGCCGGCGAGCGAACGCACCGGCTGTTCCGGATCGCGTCCCATGATGCGATACCAGCCGGCATCGCATTCCAGCGTGCCACGCCGCAGGTCGAAGTCCCAGATGCCGACGCCGGCGACGAGCGATGAAACGATTCCGATCGCATGCGGCGCGTCGCCGCCTGCGGTCGGCATGGGTGAGCTTCCTGTCTCACGCGGCGCATCCCTGCGGGTCTCATTGTTATTCGTCATTCGTGGCCCGTGAATCCATCCTAGGGGATGCAACGGGGGCTTGTATGCAGGCGCAGCAATGTCTGTCATGGCACGCGCAATCCTCGCGGACTTGCGCGACGATATGCTGCTGCCCGCGCGGACAAAGGGGCAGGTGGATGCCAGGGCGCATCGATCGCTGCGGATTGTCGCGATGGATGCAGGCCTGACCGCTGGACTATTTCTTGCGCGCCGCCTTCTTGCGCTTCGCCGGTGCCTTCTTCTTCTTCCGCTTCGGCGGCGGTGGCGCCTTGCCGCCTTCGCTGCGTGCCTCCGACAGGCCGATCGCCACGGCCTGCTTGCGGCTCTTCACCTTCCGGCCGGAGCTGCTGCGCAGCGTGCCCCGCTTCATTTCATGCACGGCCCGGCCCACCTTCTGCGAGGCCTTCTCCCCGTACTTCTTCTTTGCCTTCTTCTTCGCCATCAGCTGCTCCGCCATTGCGCATTTGCGCGATCCGGCAGGTCTACGGGGGATCAAGGAGGAGGGCAGTTACTGCAAGCCGTAACCGGCGGTGGGTGGCTTCCTACGCGGCCGGCCGGGATGATGCATTGCAAATCGCCCGCCCGTACGGTCGGATGTTGCCCGGTGGCAAATAAACAACATTCATACTGGCTTGGCAGACAAGGGTTTGGACAGTAATCTGTTGCTCTGTGTCTACTGCTGCCTCCATCGCCCGCCCGCAGGCGGAAACCCGCGTGACGCCGGAATCGAACACGAACTGGACGCGCCAGGCGCGTGAGATCGTCGACGACCTGCACCAGCGTTCTGCCGTCATCTACTGGACGGACTTCGTGCTGTCGGTTACCGCGGCGTGGACCCTGGCGGTGCTGTTCTTCCGTGCGCCGGGCTGGGGCCCGCTGGCGCTGCTGCAGATGCTGGGCTCGGCCATCCTGTTTTTCCGCGCCGGCACCTTCATCCACGAGATCGTGCATTTCCGCGACGGCGAGCTGAAGTGGTTCGCGCGCGCCTGGAACCTCGGCATGGGCATCCCGATGCTGATGCCGTGGATCTTCTACCGCAACCATGTCGACCACCACAGCGTGCGTTATTTCGGCACGCCCGACGATGGCGAATACCTGCCGCTGGCCAGCGCGCCGCGCTCCGAGACCATCAAGTACGTGGCGCAGGTCACGGTGCTGCCACTGGGCGTGATCCTGCGCTTCGGCCTGCTCGGTCCGCTGTCGTGGTTCAGTCGTCGCCTGCGCGAGTGGACGCTCACCGGCATCTACTCCGCCGCCGTCAGCAATCCCTACTACCGCCGCCGTTTCCCGAAGGAAGACGAGCGCCACCTGCTGGTGGTCGAGGTGCTGTGCTTCCTGTGGATGGTGGCCATCGCCGTGCTGGTCGCCCGTGGCCACATCGGCTGGATGGTGCTGGTGAAGGCCTATGCGCTGCTGGCGCTGGCCCTGGGCCTGAACTGGGTGCGCAACCTGGCCGCGCATGGCTATGCCAACCGCGGCGAGCGCATGTCGCTGCCCGAGCAGGTCGCCGACTCGATCAACATCACCGGCCAGACCTGGCTCACCGTGCTGATGTTCCCGGTGGGCCTGCGCTACCACGCGCTGCATCACCTGTTCCCGTTCCTGCCCTACCACAACATGGGCAAGGCGCACCGGCGCCTGATGGAGCGCCTGCCGGCCGACTCGCCGTACCGCAAGGTCAACTGCGACAGCTATTTCACCGCCGTCGCGCGGCTGTGGCGCAATGCCGGCAACACGCCGGCGGCCGAGTCCGCGGTCAACCTGTGGCGGTCGCGTTCGGCGCGCGCTTAAAGCGCGCCAGGCCGTGAATTCCCCTGTTTCCCCGGCCACCGGTTCGCCGGTGCTGCTGGTGAACCCGCGAAGCTTCCGGGCGTCGCGGTGGCGCCGCGGCGAGCGTGCGGCGCAGCTCGCGCGCCGCGCCGGCATCGCAGTGATCATGGCGAGTGATCCGCTGCAGTTCCGCGCCGCCTTCGATGCGCTGCATGCGCGGCGCCAGCAGCAGGTATGGGTGTTCGCCGGCGACGGCACCATCCTCTGGTTGCTCGAATCCCTGAACGCCCTGGATGACGGCTGGTCGCCGGCGCTGCTGCTGCTGGGCGGTGGCCGCGCCAATGTGGTGCCGCGCGAATGCGGCGGTTATCCCCCGATGCGGGCACTTCGCCGGGCTCTGGCCGCGCATCGCGAGGGCAGGCCGCTGCCACGCATGGCACTGCCATCACTGACCATCAGGCAGCCGGGGCAGCCCGACCGGCACGGTTTCTTCATCGCCGGCGGCATGGTGCACGAGGGCGTGCAGGTGTGCAGCGCGCACCGCGCGCGCGGCGAGGGCTGGCTGCATCGCAGCCTGGCGGCGGACTTCTATGCGCTGCTGAAGCTGCTGGTGCAGGTGGTGATCGGCCGCAGCCCGCTGCCGCCTTACACCAGGATGGCGCTGAGCATGGCGGATGGCCGGCAGCTGCCGTCCTCGCCGATGCGCATCCTGCTTGCCACCACCCTCGGCATGGGCGATGCCCTTTACAATCCCTTCGCCGCAAACGGGGAGGGATCAGTGAGAGTGACGGCCATTGCCGCCGATGCACCGCAGTTCTGGCGCCATCTGCCAGGCATCCTGCGTGGCCGCTTCGGTCCCTCGCTGGTGCCGGAGCGCGGTGTGCTGTCCGGCCGCTGCCAGTCGGTGCAGGTGCTGGGCATCCGTGATTACTCGCTGGATGGCGAACTGCGCAGTGCCGATCCTTCCCTGCCGCTCACCATCGAGGCGGGCACCGTGCTGACGGTGCTGAAGCCTTGAACGCGCCGGCCAAGCCTGCCGCTCCCCTGTCCAGGCCGTCCGGCGGCGCGTTGCGCATGCTGGGCCGCTTCGTGCGCCGTTACCCGGGCCGCAGCGGCGGCGCGCTGGGGGCGGTGTTCCTGGCCAGCCTGCTGGAAGGCGCGGGCATGGCGATGCTGCTGTCGATGCTGTCGATGGCCACCGACGAGAGCGGTGAGCCGACCGCGCCGCAGCGGGTGGCGATGGCGGCGCTGGAAAACATCGGCATCAATCCCACCACCACCAACCTGCTGCTGGCGGCCATCGTTCTGATCGGCCTGCGCGCGGTGATGTCGCTGGTGGCCAACCGCCAGGTGGGCTACACCGTGGCGCATATCGCCACCGACCTGCGCCTGACGCTGATCCGCAGCACCATGCGGGCGCGCTGGCAGCATTACCTCGACCAGTCGGTGGGTGGACTTTCCAACTCCGTGGCCACCGAGGCGCAGCGCGCGTCCGAGACCTTCCAGCTCGGCGCCGAGATGGCGGCGATGGCGCTGACCAGCGTGGTCTACCTGGTGGTGGCGTTCTCGATCTCGGTCGAGGCCGGCATCGGCGCCGCCGTGGCCGGCGGCCTGCTGGTGGGCACGCTGCGCATCCTGATCCGCAAGTCGCGCAAGGCCGGCGTGCGCCAGACCGAATTGCAGAAGTCGCTGCTGACGCTGATCAATGCGCAGTTCACCGCCGCCAAGCCTCTGAAGGCGATGGCGCGCGAGGACCACGTGGACGCGCTGCTCACCGGCGAGACGCAGCTGCTGGAGCGCGCGCTGCGCAAGCAGGTGATCAGCAAAGGCGCGCTGACCGCATTCCAGGAACCCATGCTGGCCATCCTGGTGGGCATCGGCTTCTATATCGGCCGCACCGTGCTCGACATCCCGATGGCCGAGCTGGTGGTGATGCTGTTCATGCTGGCGCGCGTGGTGAACTATGTGGCCAAGGGGCAGAAGGCCTACCAGCAGCTGGTGATCCACGAGAGCGCCTACTGGTCGGCGATGGCCGCCATCGATGCCGCCAACGCCGCGCAGGAGCCGCCCGGCGGCGGCAAGCCGGCGCATCTGACCAGCGAGATCAAGCTCGATGACGTGGTGTTCTCGCATGCCGGCGGCCATCGCATCTTCAACGGCATCTCGCTGCGCATCCCGGCGCGCGGGCTGACCCTGATCATCGGACCATCCGGATCCGGCAAGACCACGCTGCTCGACCTGATCGCCGGCCTGCGCCAGCCGCAGGGCGGCCAGGTGCTGATCGACGGCGTGCCGCTGCCGGAGCTGGACCTGCGCGGCTGGCGCCGCCAGATCGGTTATGTGCCGCAGGAATCGGTGCTGGTGGATGAGTCCGTGGCGCACAACCTGACGCTGGGCGAGGACGTGCCGGAGGAGAAGATCCGCGCCGCGCTGCGCGAGGCGGATGCGCTGGCCTTCGTCGAGGCGATGCCCGAGGGCCTGGCCACGCGCGTGGGCCAGAACGGCTCGCGCCTGTCCGGCGGACAGCGGCAGCGCCTGGCGATCGCGCGCGCGCTGATCCATGACCCGAAGCTGCTGATCCTCGATGAGGCCACCAGCAACCTCGACCCGGAGGCGCAGCAGGCCATCGTCGAAACCGTCGCGCGCCTGAAGACCCACATGGCGGTGCTGGGCGTCGCGCATACGCAGAAGCTGGTGCATGCCGCCGATCATGTCTGGCGGCTGGCCGAAGGCCGGCTGGTGCCACTGACCCTGGAGGAGGGACGTGCCTCGCTGGGTGGCTGAACTGCGGCGCAACGTCGGCCGTGTGCGCCGGCGCCTGCTGTTCCGCACCGCGCGCTGGCTGGTCCGCCGCAGCGGCTTCGACGGCATCCGCCGCCTCGGCGCGGTGATGGGCCGCCTGCATTACCGCCTGGGCGCCGAAGCGCGCCGCGCCTGCCTGGAGGGCCTGGCGAGCCTGCTGGGTCGACCCATGAATGACCCGGTGGTGGTCAACACGCTGCGCGAGGCCTATCGCGTCAACACCATCGCCGTGCTCGAAGTGCTCAGCATGGTCGACCGCAAGCTCGATCCGGCGCGACTGCGGGCGTCCTGCCGCGTCGATGGCATGGAACACCTTGAAGCCGCCCGCAATGGCCGCGGCGCCATCCTGCTGGCCACGCATTCGGGCAACAGCCTGCTGCTGGCGGCCCAGCTGGCCGAGGCCGGCGTACCGGTGACGGTGGTGTACCGCCATGCGCGCATGATGTCGCAGTCGTTCTTCGCCACCGGACTGCCGCGTTATGGCATCCATGGCATCCTCGCCAACGAGGGTTTCAAGGCCTATGCGCGCATGGTCGATGCCCTGCGCAAGAACGGCGTGGTGTTCGCGATGGTGGACCAGGGCGTGAAGGAAGCCGAGACCGGCGTGCCGGTGCGTTTCCTCGGCAAGGACATGCCGATGCCCGGTGGCGTGGTGCAGCTGGCGCGCACCTCGCGCGCGCCCATCCTGCCGGTCACCGCGCTGGCGGCCGACCCGGTGTGGCATTTCAACATCGAGGAGCCGCTGCGCATTCCGCCGGGCGGCAGCATCGAGGAAGACACCGCGCTGGTGCTGCGCCATGTCGAAGGCCAGATCATGGCGCATCCGGAATTGTGGAGCTGGCAGCACCGTCGCTGGCGCAAATATCCCGTGGCGAAGGACGCATGAGCGAAGCTCCGCTGGTTGCACTCACCGGCGCGTCCGGTTTCGTCGGTCGTCGCCTCGCGCCGCTGCTGGCGCATGCCGGCTGGCGGGTGCGGCTGCTGCTGCGCCGTGATCCGGTGCATGTGGACTGGCGCGGCATGAACCCGCAGATCATCGCCGGTGACCTGGGTGATGCCGAAGCGCTGCGGCAGCTGGTGAAGGGCGCGGACGCGGTGGTGCATGTGGCCGGCCTGATCAAGGCGGCGAAGCAGGGCCAGTACGACGCGGTGAATGTCGATGGCACGAAGCGGCTGGTCGAGGCCGTGCAGCAGCTGGCGCCGGGCGCGCATTTCCTGCACCTGTCGACGCTGGCGGCGCGCCAGCCGCAGCTGTCCGGTTATGCCGCCAGCAAGCGCGCCGGCGAAGACTGCGTGCGTGAGCGGCTGGGCGAGCGCGCCACGGTGCTGCGTCCGCCGGCGGTCTACGGCCCCGGCGACCGCGAGACCCTGGTGTTCTTCCAGCTGGCGGCGAAGCGTTTCGTGCCGCTGCTGGGCACGCCCGAGGCGCGCGCCGCGATGATCCACATCGACGACCTGTGCAGCCTGATGGTGGCGCTGCTGCGTGAAGGCGCGGGCGGCCGGGTTCTGACCGCGGCCGATTCCCGGCCGGAGGGTTACACCTGGCTGGAGGTGTTCGGCACGGCGGCGCGTGCGGTGGGCAATCGCCGCGCCAGCCTGTTCCACGCTCCCTATCCGCTGCTGCGCACGGTGGCGCTGGCCGGCGATGCGGCGCGCCTGTTCGGCGTGGCCAACATGCTCAACTCGGAGAAGCTGCGCGAACTGCGCCATCCGGACTGGACGGTGCCGGCAGCGGAACTGGCACGACCGGCGGGCTGGTCGCCGTCGTGGACGCTGGCGGAGGGTTTCGCCAACGCGGTGGCCTGGTATCGCCGCGAGGGCTGGCTGTAACTCAGCTGCGGCGCGACAGCACGCCCATTCGCTTCAGCTTGAAGTAGAGCACCGGTGCCGCCAGCAGCGGATAACGCCGCTGCCAGGGTTGCACGTCGATGCGCACGCCGCGGTGGCGCTCGATCTTCCACGCCACATAGTCCATCGCGCCTTCGAAGGTGAAGCTGGCCTTCAGCAGGCGCAGCACATTCAGCCTGCGTCCATGGCGCGCGCGTCGACGCCATTGCCGCAGGGCGCGGCGGCGCTCATTCGGTGGCAGCAGCATCACCAGCCGGCCGTCCGGCCGTTCCGCGAAGGAGATTCCACCGGCCTTCCATGCCAGCGGCAGCAGCGTGGCATAACGGGCCGGATCCTTCGCGACGATGTCCTGCGGGCGGCCGCTTTTCTCCACCCGCAGCTCGGCGCCATAGGTATGCGTGAACAGCGCGCGCCAGTACTCCTCGGGCGTGGCTTCCGGTGGTCCCAGTCGCGCCGCCCAGGCGGCGGCACGGATCACCGCGTCGGCCACCAGACCGGCGGCCGTATTGCGGTCCTCTTCCGACCTCGCATGGATGCACAACGCCGGCTGGCAGAAGCGCGCCCACAACGTGGTGTCGAGCGCGGCCTGCGTCAGTCGCGCGGCGAACTGCGCCACGCTGATCACGGCGAACTTGGCGCGCAGGCGCACGCCCTCGTGCTCCATCTCCATGTAGCCCACGTTGGGCGGCAGCAGGCGATTGGCCAGGCGCGCCATCGCGCCAGCCGGCCAGGCCGACACCTCATCGAGCAGCACGTAGAAGTCGAGGATGCCTTCCAGCGACTCGGCGCGCAGCGTCGAGCCGTAATAGAGCACCGCCACCGTGGCCGCGCCGCCGCGTCTTGCCAGCTCTTCGGCCAGCGCCACCGCGCCGGGCGGGGCAGGCCGCGCCAGTTCGGTGCTGATCCGCTCGATGAGTGCGGCGCGGCTCACTTCAGCCAGGAGGTGAGCGGACCATGGCGGCGCGCGGCGAAGGCCTGCGCGGTCTGCACCGTGTGGATGACGAGGCAGATCGCCACCCACACCGCCACCACCTGGATGCCGATGTCGGGCCGGCCGAACAGCATGCTGAGGGTCAGGATGGCGAGGTTCGGATTGCGCCTTGCAGTGACCAGGCGGAACTTGCTGTCGAAGCGCCGCCACAGGTGCATCGGCATCTTCAGCACCACGTCGAAGATGCCTTCCTCGAGCCGCTGCAGGATGTAGCCCACGATGATGATGGTCAGGGCGAGGGATTCCGGCGGCAGGGGCCTGCCGATCACGCCCAGTCCCACCACCCAGGCCCACCACCAGATCGGCGGCGTCAGCAGGTCGATGGAGTGGTCGAACAGGTCACCGAACTTCGAGGAGTTCAGCGTGACGCGCGCCAGCTTGCCGTCGACCGTGTCGAGGAAGGTCATGCCCCAGGCGGCCGCAAGGCCGGGCCAGAACTGGCCATGCCAGAAGGCCCACATGGCATACAGGGTGAGGATCAGGCTCACCGAGGTGACCATGTTGGGCGTGATGCCGGCATTGGCGCAGATGCGCGTCATCGCGCGCGCCGGCCGCGGCCAGATGTACAGCGTCACGAAGTCGGTGACGCCCTTGTAGGAACCGGAGAAAACCCGCGCCTCGATGGCCGGCAGGTTGGCGGCATCCAGCGGCAGCAGGAAGGGCACTTCGCGCTTCTTCAATTGTTCATTGAATGCGCCGGCGATGTCTTCGGGCGCGCGGCGCGGCAGGTTCGCCGGTGCCTGGCCCGCGGCCAGCAGGGCGCGCGCTTCGTCCAGTTGCGCCGGCGGCACCAGCAGCGCCACGCATTGCTGCTGCGACCACATGCCACAGGGGGCCTTCTGGCGCGCCAGTGCCTTCACCAGTGGTTCGTCGTACACCCAGTCGGCGCGCAGCAGCAGCACCAGGTCGGCATCGGCCGCCTGCCCGGTCAGGCCGGCGCGGCGGAACTGTCGCTCCAGGCGTTCGGTGGAGGCCAACCCCCAGATCCGCAGCGTGGATTCGCCCACGATGCAGCCAGCAGTCCTGGTGGGGGCCGGAGCGGCTTGTGGCATCATCGAGTCCTCATGAATCTGACGGCGGCATTATCAGCGAACACCCTGCGCTTTGCGCATGTGTCCGACCTGCACCTGCCGTTCGAGCCGCGGCTTTCCTGGCAGCAGAAATTCTCCAAGCGCCAGCTGTCGGTGTGGTCGTGGCGGCGGCGGCGGGCCGTGCAGCTGCCGGAGATCCTCGAAGCGCTGCGCGAAGACCTGGTTGCGCGCCAGCCCGAACAGCTGCTGGTGACCGGCGACATCACCAACTTCGCGCTGCCGGAGGAATTTGTCCGCGCCAGTCACTGGCTGGCGGGACTCGCCGGCCACATGCCGGTGAACATTGTCCCCGGCAACCACGACGCGCTGGTGGAGCTGCCACCGGATCAGGGCCTGGGACGCCTGGGTGCGTTCACCGGCGCCGATGGCCAATGGCCGTGGGTGGTGCGGCGGGGCACGGTGACCTTCATCGGCCTGTGCTCGGCAGTCGCCACCGCGCCGCTGCTGGCCTCGGGCCGGCTCGGGCCGGAGCAGCTGAAGCGGCTCGAAGCCGTCCTCGAAGAGGAGGGCGCCGCCGGACAATTGCGCATCGTGCTGCTGCATCATCCCGTGGCTGAAGGGGCGGTGTCGAAGCGCAAGGCCCTGTCCGATCGCGGCGCGCTGCGCGAGGTGCTGGCCCGTGCCGGTGCCGAGATGGTGCTGCACGGCCATGCGCGTCATGCGCGCCTGGACGCGCTGCGCGGCCCGAAAGGTCCCATTCCGGTGCTGTGCGTGCCGTCGTCCTCGGCACTGCCCAATCGCCACGACGAGGCGGCACGCTGGCATATGGTCACGCTGCCGACCGACGGTGCCGAACGCTGGGCCCGCGTGGAGGTGCGGCAGTGGTCGCTGCCGCGCCGCGCCTTCGTTGATGCCGCGGCCTATGACCTGAAGCTGCCCGAAGCGCGATAATCCGCCCATGCCCAATGCCACTGAACTGAAATTCGGCGATCCGGACAACCGCATCGCACAGAGCGCGCACTGGACGGTGCTGCTGCGTCCGCGCCAGCCCACCTTCGGCTCGCTGGTGCTGGTGTGCCGCGAACCGGTGCGCAGCTTCTCGGAAGTGAGCGCCGCCGGCTTCGCCGACCTGCAGCGCATGGTGCAGGGAATCGAAACCACGCTGCGCCAGGTGGTCGGCTATGAACGCATCAACTACCTGATGCTGATGATGGTCGATCCGGACGTGCACTTCCACGTGATCCCGCGTTACTCCACCGCCCGCTCGTTCGAAGGCGTGGAGTTCCCCGACACCGGCTGGCCCGGCCCGCCGGCGCTGGAACCCGCCGTGGTGCTCGAGCCCGCATTGCGTGATGCCCTGCGCGCGCGGCTGGTGTCCGCGTGGCCCGGCCCGGGCGCTGCCTCCGCGTGAGCGTCGCCCCGCGCCTGGTCCACCGCATCCCCGACCGACTCGACTGGTACGGGTTGCGTGGCCTGTTCGGGCCGATGCTGCTGGCGCTGGCGGTGCTGCTGCTGGCGCAGCTGCTGGAACGCATGCTGCGCCTGTTCGAGCTGGCCGCCGCCACCGGCGCCAGTCCGCTGCTGGTGCTGCGCATGATCGCCTCGCTGGTGCCGCATTACCTGGGCATGGCGCTGCCGGCGGCCTTCTTCGCCGCCATCTTCATGTCCACCGCGCGCATCGGCGATGACAACGAGCTGGATGCGATGCTGGCCACCGGCCGTTCGATCACGCGCATGGCCATTCCTTATTTCGCCGTGGCGCTGCTGCTGACGGCGTTCAATCTCTACCTGTTCGGTTACCTGCAGCCGCTGACGCGCTATGACTACCAGGCCACCGTGCACGTGGCGCGCAACACCGGCTGGGATGCCAGGCTCGAGCCGAACCGCTTCGTCACCGTGAAGGATGGCTACACGCTCGCCGCCGGGCAGGTGGCGGCCGATGGCCGCACGCTGGGCGAGGTGTTCGTTGAACGCCATGATGTCACCGGCGAGCAGATCGTCACCGCGCGCAATGGCCGGCTGGTGCCTTCCGACGATGGCAACAGCCTGGAGCTGGAACTGCAGGCCGGCCTGATCGTGGACCGCGCCGCCAACGGCACCCTGCGCGCACTGCGCTTCGAGGCCGGGCGCATCAACGAGGACTTCACCGCGGTACCGCCGCCCTACCGCGCGCGCGGTGCGAACGTGCGCCAGTTGACGCTGCCGGAGCTGCTGCAGGACCGCCCCGAATACGTCGAGGACGAGATCACGCCCGCGCAGCGCGCCGGTGAGTTCCATGGCCGCCTGGCGCGCACCGTGCTGCCGCTGCTGCTGCCGTTGCTGGCGCTGCCGCTGGGCATGGCCGCCAAGCGCGGCCGGCGCGCACCCGGCACGGTGTTCGCGGTGCTGGCACTGCTGTCACTGAACCAGGCGCTGCAGTTCGGCGAGAGCCTGGCCGAGACCGGCCGCGCGGTGGCGTGGCTGTCGGTGTGGCTGCCGGTGGTGGTGTTCGCCGCCTTCGGCCTGTGGCTGTTCCGCAGCAGCCTGCAGTGGCCGGGCGACAACCCGGTGATGCGCGCCGTCAGCGCCATCGAGTCCGGCTTCGAAGGCGTCAAGCGGCGCAGCAAGGGCAGCAAATAATGGTGCTGGGCAATTACCTGCGCCGCCGCGTCGCCGGGCAGATCTTCGGCCTGCTGCTGGCGCTGACCGCGTTGATGCAGCTGCTGGAATTGCTCGAAGTCACCACCGACGTGCTCGACCGCGGCATGGGTGTCGGCGGCATCCTGCGTTACGCGGCGCTGCGCGTGCCGGCGCAGCTGGAGCTGGCCTTGCCACTGGCCGGACTGCTGGGTTCGATGGCGGCCTTCTTTGCAATGGCGCGCACCCGCGAGATCACCGCGCTGCGCTCGGCCGGCGTGGGCTTGGGGCGCGTGATGCTGTACCTGCTGCCGGTGCCGGTGCTGTTCGCGGTGCTGCACGTGGCGCTGGCGCAGAAGCTGGTGCCGATGGCCGAGGGTGCATTGAAGACCTGGTGGGACGATGCCGTGCCGCTGGAGGCACGTGACGCCGACCCGGAATGGGTGCAGACCAGCGGCGGCATCCTGCAGTTCGAGCGCCGCAGTGCCGATGGCCGGCGGCTGCTGGGCGTGCGCGTGTTCGAGCGCGGCGAGGATGGCCTGCTGACGCAGCGGCTGCGCGCCGAGGAGGCCCGCTGGGAAGGCGGCCAGTGGCGGCTCACCGAGGCGGATGAGCTGTCGGTCGACAACGCCGGCCATCGCGGCAGCGGCGAGCTCACCTGGAGCAGCAACCTCAGGCCCGATGACGTGGTGCGGCTGGACGAATCCGAACCGCACCTGAGCAGCGTCGAGCTGGCCGAGGTGATCGGCGGCGAGCGCGTCGGCACGCGGCCGCGCTCGTTCTACGAGACCGTGCTGATGCAGTCCTTCGCCGCGCCGTTCACGGTGTTCATCATGATGCTGCTGGCGGTGCCGGCGGCGCTGGTGTCCGAACGCGGCGGCGGCGGTGGCCGCATGCTGATGGCGCTGATGCTGGGCCTGGGTTTCCTGCTGGTCGATGGCGTGTTCTCGGCCTTCGGCACCTCCGGGCGCATCGCGCCGACCACGGCGGCCTTCACCGCGCCGGTGGCCTTTGCGCTGATCGGCCTGCTGCAGCTGCGTGCCTGCGAGCGCGCCTGATCCAGCGCGTATCATTCGCGACAACTCGTACGGAAAGGGAAGGGCTGTGGGAGAAATCAGGATCCTGCCGGTGAACAGCAGCGCGGAGCTGAAGCGTTTCATCCGCCTGCCGGCGCGGCTGTACCGCAATGACCCGAACTTCGTGCCACCGCTGGAGATGGAGCGGCTGGATGCGCTGCGTCCCGGCAAGAACCCGTATTTCGAACACGGCGAGGCACAGTTCTTCCTCGCCGTGCGGGATGGCCGCGATGTGGGCCGCATCTCCGCGCAGGTCGACAGCCTCGTCAACGACAAGCAGCTGGGATTCTTCGGCCTGCTGGCGGCCGAGGATGACCGCGAGGTCATCAAGGCCCTGTTCGATGCCGCCGAGGGCTGGCTGCGCCAGCGCGGCCGCACGCGTGTGCAGGGACCCTTCAGCCTGTCGATCAACGAGGAAACCGGCCTGTTGATCGACGGCTTCGACACGCCGCCGATGGTGTTCATGCCGCATGACCCGCGTTACATGGCGGCGCGCGTCGAAGAACAGGGTTATGCCAAGGCCAAGGATGTGATCGCCTACCTGATCCAGGTGCAGCGCGGTTACCCGGAGAAGGTGATGCGCCTGGTGCGTCGTTCCGAGTCCGGCGGCGTGACCATCCGCCACATTGATCTTGCGCGCATCGAAGAAGAGTTCGCGCTGGTGATGGACATCTTCAACGATGCCTGGAGCGGCAACTGGGGTTTCATCCCGTTCACGAAGTCCGAACTGACGCACATGGCCAGGGGCCTGAAGCCCTTCCTGAACCCGAAGTGGACGGCGATCGCCGAATACGACGGCCAGGCGGTGGGCTTCGCCATCCTGCTGCCCAACCTCAATGAGCCCATTGCTGACTTCAACGGCAGGCTGCTGCCGTTCAACTGGCTGAAGCTGATGCTGCGCCTGAAGCGCGTGCGCAGCGGCCGCGTGCCGCTGATGGGCGTGCGCCGCAGCTTCGCCGGCGGCCTGGTGGGCGGCATGGTGCCGATGGTGATGATCCACAGCCTGCTGAAGCATGCGAAACCCACCGGGCTCGAGCGTGCCGAACTGTCGTGGATCCTCGAGGACAACCGCCCGATGCGCCGCATGATCGAGGCGCTGGATACCGAGGCCTACAAGACCTACCGCATCTACGAGAAGCAGCTGGCTTGAACACGACGCGGCCGCTCACAGCGCTGGTGCTGGCCGGCACCCGTCCCGGCGGCGATCCGCTGGCGCAGCATGCGGGGGTTTCGCACAAGGCGCTGATCGAGGTCGGTGGCGTGCCGATGCTGTCGCGGGTGCTGCATGCCCTGGCGGCCGTGCCGCAGGTGGGTCGCATCCTGGTCGCCATCGACCGCCCGGAAGTGCTGGCGCAGATGCCCGACTGCGGCAAGCCGGTCACCGCGGTGCCGGCGGCCGTCGGTCCCTCTGCCAGCGTGGGGGCGGTCCTGGCCGGTGAAGGCACGCCGCTGCTGGTCACCACCGCCGACCATGCCCTGCTGCAGGCCGGCTGGGTGGAGGAACTCCTGCGCGGCGCGCAGGGCGGCGATGCCGATGCCTTCGTGGCGCTGGCGCGACGTGAGGCCGTGCTGGCCGCCGTGCCGCATACCCAGCGCACCTGGCTGCGTTTTTCCGACGGCGACTTCTCCGGCTGCAACCTGTTCCTGCTGCGCACGCCGGCCGCGGCGGGAGTGGTGCGGCTGTGGCAGCAGATGGAAGCCGAGCGCAAGCGGCCGCTGATGCTGCTCGGCCGGCTGGGTTTCACCTATGTGCTGCGCTACCGGCTGGGCTGGCTGTCGCTGCCACGGGCGCTCGCCCGGCTGGGCCGGCTGGCCGGTGCCGGGCTGGCGCCGGTGGTGCTCTCGGACGGGCGGGCGGCCATCGACGTGGACAAGCCTGCCGACCTGGACCTGGCGCGGCAGCTGGTGTCGCAGGCCGGTCCGGCAGCCTGAGGCGTCCTGGAGGACCCTGTGAGCGGGTTCACGCGGCTCCCTTACGGTACTTGCCTAATCAATGCAGAGGCTTTACAAGGCTGAAAGACGTCCCGGAGCCAGGGGGCCGGGCGGACACAACAACCACTACAACCATTCCGCACCGACCGGAAAATCCGAATGCTCGTCCTGACTTACGGCACCTTCGACCTGTTCCACTACGGACACATCCGGCTGCTGGAAAGGGCCCGCGCCCTGGGCAGCAGCCTCGGCGTCGGGCTCTCCACCGATGAATTCAACGCCGTGAAGAACAAGAAGGCCTTCATGTCGTATGCCGAGCGGGCGGCCCTGCTGTCGACCTGCCGCTTCGTCGACTTTGTCTTCCCGGAGAGCAACTGGGAGCAGAAGGCCACCGACATCGTGCATTACCGGGCCGGCGTGCTGGTGATGGGCGATGACTGGAAGGGCAGGTTCGACCAGTTCGGCAACCTCTGCGAGGTGGTGTACCTGGCGCGCACGCCGCAGATTTCCTCGACGCTGATGCGCGCCGGCCTGCGCGATTACGAGCGCGAGCGCGCGCCTGAGCCCGTGGCCGCCTTCGGCTGAGCCACGCCCGCGGGGTTGATGCCCTTCAGGATGGTGGTGCGGATGCGCGCGCCGATGCGATGCGCGCGGCCCGTGCGTCCCAGCCGCAGCATCACCTGCATCCGCCGCAGCAGGAACAGCAGGGACCGCCACGAGAAGATGTCCATCACGTTCGGGCAGTCGATGCAGTTCTCGAATTCCTTCACTTCCTGCCGGTAATCGCCGTAGTTCTCGGTGAGGTAGCGGTGCGCATCGGCCGGCACCGTGAAGCGGCGGCCGCGATAGTCCTTCTGCGTCACCTCGAGCGGCGAGTTCCACCACAGCGAATTGCGCGAGCCATGCACCACGCCGCCACGGTGCGGGAAATGCAGGAACAGGTCGGTCTTGATGGGCGGCGCATCGGGTGCATCGGCGTTCAGTACCTTGCACTGGTAGCGGATGATGCCGCCGGGCAGCACGCTCAGGTCCGGGTTCTGCACGCGCGCCTTCAGCGACACGGTCTGCGGCGCGAATGCGCAGATCAGCGGCGAGGCCTGCAGGTCGCGCAGGAACTGCGGCAGGCGTGGATCATCCGACAGCAGGCCGGCATCCATGTCGGTGTCATGCGGCAGCGGTTCGCCGAGGCGCTCAAGGCCGAGCAGCGTGCCGGAGATCCAGAACAGGCGCACACCGCTCTGCGCGGCGATGCGTTCCAGCGTCTGCATCGCGGCCATCGCGCTGGCGCCATCGAGTCGTGACTTGACGGTGCTCGGAGGCAGCCGGCGCGCCGATTCGCGATACCAGAGCCGTGAGTAGGCGATGCGGCAGATGAGGTAACCCAGCACGGAGGCGAGGGCCATCACGGCTGCTTCGAGCAGCGTGAAGGGGTACGCCAGCGCGTACGCCAGGTAGCGCCCCCTCCTGTGCTGCATCAGCCGGTCTTCTTGGCCCGTCCGGCCTGCCACTGCCCGGCGATCTCGCGGCAGCGTTCAAGGTCGGCCGGAAAGTCCAGCTCGGCCCAGTCCAGTCCCTCGATGGAGGCGGTACGCACGTCTACCCCGTCGCCGGCCAGCTTGTTGATGGCCGACAGGTACCACAGGCCGGTGCCCTCGGCAGTGCGCATCACCGCTTCGACCTCGGCCACGAAGGCGGCAGCACCGCGGCTGCCGAAACGCAGGAAACCGATGGATTCGCCATTCACCTCGGGGCCGGACAGCCGCTTGCCGATGGCGCGCAGCTGATCGCCCTCGGTGACCACCTTCATGTCGTCATCGTCATAACCGGCCTTGCGGTCGATGGTGACGGTGATGTCGGCGGCCGGCGCGGCCAGCAGGCGGCTGACGATCTCGGGCGAAATCAGGGTATCCCCGTTCAGCACCAGGGCGGGACCTGCGAACTCGTGCCGCACCATCCAGCAGCTGGCGAGGTTGTCGGCCACCTTGTAGAAGGGGTTGAACAGGGTCCGGACCCGCATTCCGGGGGGTGCAAGCCCCGGCAGGGCCTTTTCCACCAGGTCGCTGCGGAACCCGGTGACCACCACGGCTTCGGCGATTCCCGCCTGCGCCAGGGCCTGCAGCTGCCAGCCGAGCATCGGCAGGCCGGCCAGGTCGAGCAGGCACTTGGGCAGGTTCTGGGTGTGGGGAAGCAGCCGGCTGCCTTGTCCAGCGGACAGGATCACGGCTCGTTGTGGCTTTTCTGCGACGGTCACAGGTGTACCCGTTAAATGATTTGCGCGAAGTGTACACACCCCCGAAGGGCCGTGCCCGGACCCTTTCCACAGGCCGGGATTCCCCTAAACCCTTCTTAACCCTCTCAAATTTGGGGTCGGGAACCTGTATGATGCATTTCAGGGCAGGCCCCCGGTAATCAGGCAGTGCATCACAAAGACATTGCAGGGTGATTGCTTTGGCGGCTGCGCCACACTAAATTTGGTCAAGGTTCTTGTTACTCAGAGCCACTGAAAAGGCGTCGAGAATTGGACGGTAACTTGGTTTTACAGAACGTGCCGACACCGACGGCCAGTGGCATCGAGTTGCGTCGTGCACAATTTTCCACGCTCACCGAGGCGCTGGATTACGCCGCGCGGGGCCTCTCCGGCTTCAATTACTACAATGGCCGGGGAGAGCTGACCACGGTCCTTCCTTATAGCGAACTGCGTGATCGCGCCCGTGCGCTCGCGCGTCGACTGCAGGGACTGGGTCGTG
The DNA here is from genome assembly GCA_964396335.1 of uncultured Steroidobacteraceae bacterium. Taxonomy (GTDB): domain Bacteria; phylum Pseudomonadota; class Gammaproteobacteria; order Steroidobacterales; family Steroidobacteraceae; genus ZC4RG30. The sequence continues at coordinate 30,771 of CAYNEX010000005.1, forward strand.
GCGCGCGCGTTGCGCTGGTCGCGCATACGCATCCGGATTTCGCCGTGATGTTCTATGCCTGCCAGTACGCGGCTCTGGTGCCCGTGCCGCTGCCGGCCGCCATCCACCTTGGTGGACACGAAGCTTATGTGCGGCATCTGCGCCAGATGGTGCTCGATTGCCGCGCCGCTGCCGCGTTTGCGCCGGCTGAATTCATCGACCTGCTGCGTGAAGCCGTTGACGATGTGCCGGTGCAGATCGCCGGCACGCTCGACGATTTCCTGGCGATGAAGGACCAGGGCGACCTGCCCGCGCCGCCGAAGGTCGAAGAGCTCGCCTACCTGCAGTACACCTCGGGCAGCACGCGTTTCCCGCGTGGCACGATGATCACGCAGGCTTCGGTGATGCATAACCTCGAGGCCATCTTCAACCATGGCTTCCGCCTGACGCAGGAAGACCGCTTCTGCTCGTGGCTGCCGTACTACCACGACATGGGCCTGGTCGGCATTGTGCTGGGTTGCATGGCCACGCAGCGTTCCTGCGATTTCCTCGGCTCGCGCGAGTTCGCGATGCGTCCGCGCCTGTGGCTGAAGCTGATGTCGCAGAACAAGTCGACCATCTCCTTCAGCCCGCCGTTCGGTTATGCGCTGGCGGCCCGCCGCATCACGCAGAAAGACACCGAATCACTCGACCTGTCCGCATGGCGTGTCGCCGGTGTTGGCGCGGAGATGATCCACGAAGAGTGGCTGGATGCCTTCGCGACCGCGCTGGCTCCGGCCGGCTTCAATCGCAAGGCCTTCCTGCCGTGTTATGGCATGGCCGAGTGCGCGCTGGGTGTGAGCTTCTCGCCGGTGGGCGAGGGCGTGCACATCGATTTCGTCGATGGCGACTGCCTGTCCGATACCGGCGAAGCGCGCGTGCACACCGAAGCCACGCCGGGTCGCCGCAAGGGTTTCGTGATGTGCGGCGAGCCGCTGCCGGGCTTCGAAGTGGAGATCCGCGACGAGCGTGGCCGTGTGCTGCCCGAACGCAAGGTGGGCCGCATCTTCCTGCGCAGCCCGAGCGTGATGCAGGGCTATTACAACCAGCCCGAGATCAGCGCCGAATACCTCACCGGTGATGGCTGGCTGAACACCGGCGACCTGGGATACCGCGTCAATGGCGCGCTCTACCTCACCGGTCGTGCCAAGGACCTGCTGATCGTCAACGGTCGCAACATCTGGCCGCAGGACCTGGAGAGCCTCGCCGAACAGCAGCCCGAAGTGCGTCCCACCGACGCCTCGGCGTTCTCGGTGATGGGCGTCGACGGCACCGAAGTGGCCGTGCTGGTGGTGCAGTGCCGTGAGACCGATCCGAAGGCGCAGGCCGAGCTGGCCGACCGCCTGCACGAGGCGATCTCGACCGAGTTCGGCATCCGCTGCCTGATCGAGCTGGTGCCGCCGCACACGCTGCCGCGCACGTCGTCCGGCAAGCTGTCGCGCAGTGCCGCCCGTAAGGAATTCCTCGACCGCCACAGCGAAGACAGCCTGCGTGAAGCGCTGCACCTGCGCTATCTCGTCAGCGACGGCGGCCGGCGCCGGGTTGCCGCCTGACGGCGGCAATCTCCTGTCATGAGCGAACACGACCGGGTTGAGCAGGTTGTCCGCGAGGCATTGAAGATCGCCTGCCCGGACATCGGCGCCGTCGATGGCAGCACCCACCTGGCGGGCGAGCTCGGTCTCGATTCCGCGCAGGTGATGGACATGATCATGGAGATCGAGGACCGCCTCGACATCTCCATCCCGGTGGCCCTGATCGCCGAGGCGCGCACGCTCGACCAGCTGTGCGATGCCGTGCGGCGCGTGGTGAATACATGAGCCTGTTCGAAAAATTCGCGCCGCTGGCCGAGCTTCGCTCGCAGCTGGTGGCGCAGGGCAGTGTGCCCTCCGTGGCCACGCCGATGGACCAGGTGCTCGGCGCCACGTCCGCCATCATCAATGGCAAGCCGGTGTTGCTGGCCGGCACCAACAATTACCTCGGCCTGACCTTCGCGCCCGAGACCTGCGAGGCCGCCATCGAGGCGATCCGCACGCTCGGCACCGGCACCACCGGTTCGCGCATGGCCAGCGGCAACTACTCCGGCCATCGCCAGCTGGAACAGGAATTCGCCGCGGCCTTCGGTTATCCGTCGAGCATCGTGTTCTCGACCGGCTATCAGGCCAACCTCGGTGCGATCTCGGCGCTGGCGGGCCCGGATGAATACCTGCTGGTCGATGCCGATGGCCACGCCAGCATCCACGATGCCTGCCGCCTGTCGGCCGCCACCACCATCCGCTTCCGGCACAACGACCCGGAAAACCTCTCGCGCCGCCTGGAACGCCTGGGCGAGGACGCGAAGCGCACGCTGGTGGTGGTCGAAAGCCTCTACAGCGTGCTGGGTGATCGCGCCCCGCTGCGCGAGTTCGTCGAAGTGTGCGAACGCCATGGCGCGATGATCATCGTCGACGAGGCGCATTCGTTCGGCATGTTCGGTCCGCGCGGCCTCGGCATCTGCGCCGAACTCGACCTGCTGCAGCGGGTCGACTTCATCGTCGGCACGTTCTCGAAGAGCCTGGGTGGCGTGGGCGGATTCCTCGTCAGCCGCCATGCGGAGATGGAACTGCTGCGCCTGGCCAGCCGCCCGTACATCTTCACCGCTTCGCCGCCGCCGCCGGTGATCGCCGCGACGCGCGCGGCGCTGGCGCGCCTGCTTGCCGGCGATGACCTGCGTGAACGCCTGTGGCGTCATGCGCGCCGTTTCCATGCCGCGATGGAGAAAGCGGGCTATCGACTCGGTTCGCCCGATGCCGGCCCGGTCACCGCGCTGCTGTTTGATTCGCGCGAGACCGCGATGGCGCTGTGGCAGGGACTGCTCGATGATGGTGTGTACACCAACCTGATGGTGCCGCCGTCGACACCGGCCGGACTTTCGATCGTGCGCATCAGCCTGTCGGCGGCGCACAGCGATGCGGATGTGGATCGCCTGATCGAGGTGCTGACGCGCCTTGCTCCGCGACAGGCTTCGCGGGCGGCGACCGGCACGGCCTGATCGACTCGCACGGCGTTGGGCCCTGCAACCAGTGTGTAGGGCAAACGCTGTGGCTGGCGTAGGAATTCTTCCCGACATGCGTGGCGCGGGCGCGCGACACCCTGCGCGCGCCGCAAGCCACTGATAGATTGAAACCATGCACAACCCCGGCGGCGCGGTCGCGATAGCCAATTACGACTTCAGGTCGAGTGGTACCGTTGCCAAGTCCATCCAGATCGCGGTTGCCGCGCGCGCGAAGGGCCTGCCGGTCGAGCTGTGGTGCGTGCGTGCGGAAGGGCCGTTGCTGGCGCGCGTGCCGGCAAACATTCCGGTCGTCGCGGTGGGTTCAAGGCACCTGCGCCTGCGCAAGCGCCTGCCGGACCTCATCGGGTCAACCCGCTCCATCGCGCATGCGCTGCGGCAGCGCCAGCCGGCGGTGTTCCTGTCCGGCGGCAATCATTTCCATGTGTTCGCGCAGGCGGCGATCCGCCTCAGCGGCCAGCGTGACCGCATCCGCTTCGGCCTGCGGGTCAGCAATTCGCTGGTGCACCAGGCGGGCGACTTCACTGCCGCGCTGCTGAATCCGTTCATCCGCCTGAAATATGCCGGCGCGGATTTCCTCGTTGCCGTCTCGCAGGACCTGGCCGCCGAGATGCGCAGCGTGATGCCGTCGGCTGGCGTCGAGAGCATTCCCAACGGCTGCGACATCGCCGCGGTGCGCGCGGCCGCGCGCGAGCCGGCTGATCACCCTTTCTTCGCAAGGGGTCCGGTCATCACCACAATGGGACGCATCGCGCGCCAGAAGGGGTTCGACGTGCTGATCCGCGCGCTGGCCCTCCTGCGCCGCGACGTGGATGCACGGCTGCTGGTGATCGGCACCGGCAGCGCCTCGCGCACGCGTGAACTGCGCGAACTGGCCGCGAAGGAAGGCGTGGCGGAGCAGGTGGATTTCACCGGCTTCATGGCCAATCCGTTCCCGCTGGTGGCGCGCTCGCAGCTGTATGTGTGTGCGTCGCGCTGGGAAGGCGCTTCCAATGCACTGATCGAGGCGCTGGCCTGTGATGTGCCCATCGTTGCCACCGACTGCCGCACCGGCAATGCGGAGATCCTGCTGGGTGGTGAACTGGGTTCGCTGGCGCCGCCGGAATCGGTGGCGGGCCTGGCCGATGCCATGCGCCGCGAACTGCAGGCGGTGCGCGCGCCGCAGCCGCGCGCGGAGCAACTGGCAAGGCTCGACATCGACCGCTGCCTGGAAAGCTGGTGTGGCCTGCTGCAGCGGGAATATGCCCTCAGCGGCCGCCGCGGCGGCGCCGTGCTGCAGCCGGCCGCCGCGGATCAGGGCGTGGGCTTGCGCGCTTCCAGGTAGGCCTGCGCCAGCGCCTCGGCGAACAGGTGCGGCACTTCCCTGCCCTGCGTGCGCAGCAGGTGCGCATAGATCTCGCGGTAGCGTGCCCAGCTGGTTTCCCCGGGCAGGCCATCCATGCGCGAGGGATCCAGGTGTGACATGAAGGCCTCCAGTGCCTTGCGCAGCGCCGGGTCGACGGCCGCGCCGTGCGCGGCGGCCGCGCTGAACTGCTCGCGCAGCCGCATCACCGCATCCAGCCGCCGCTGTTCGTGGCCGCCGAGCAGTTCCACCAGGTATTCGTCGATGCCCATGTCCAGCGGCGAGGCGCCTTCGGGGGCCTCGGAGCGCAGGTCGTAGCGGTTCTTGAAGGCGGCCTGGCTGCGCAGGATCTCGCGCAGTCCCATCAATGTCTCGCGCAGCAGGCGGCCGACCAGGTGCAGCGTCTGCGCATCGGTGGTGACAGGCAGACGTTCAGGATCGATGCCGGCGCCACGGCAGAAGGCCTGCACGCCCGACAGCGTCGAGAGTGCCGGTGAGGTGCCTTCGAGCCGCGCCTTGGCGGCGGCGCGCAGGCGCGCCACGCGATCCTGCATCGAGCCGGGCGAGGTCGAGGTGAAGGCGGGCACATCCCCGGAGCCGGTGGCGTTGATGTCGCGCGGCATGGCGGAGGGGGGCGGCGGCACGGTGTCCGACGCGGTGTCCGGGATCAGTGCCTTGATGTCCAGCGAATGGCCCAGGTCGTCGCCCGCCTCGCGTTGCCCGGCCGCCGGCACGCGCAGCGGCACCACGTTGTGCACGGTGAGATTGGCCATGGTGGCGGCGCCCGGGGCCGGCACCGAGGCCGGGTCATCCTCATCGATGCTCACCAGGATGCGGTATTCGCCCATGCGAAGGATGTCCCCGGCAGCAAGCCGGTGGATGCCGCGCTTGCCCAGCGGCCTGGCCGACTCGTTCACGAACACGCCGTTGCTGCTGAGGTCCTCGACGATGTAGTGCCCGGCCCGGAAATGCACGCGCGCGTGGTGGCCGGAAAGGAAGCGGTTGGGGTCCGGCAGTGCCCAGTCATTGTCGAGCGCGCGGCCGATGCCGCCGCCGGACACGCCCAGCACGATGCTGCCGCGTGCGCCGAGCTTCTGGCGCTGGGGACTGATGATTTCGAGGCGCAGGGCCATGGAGCCGGACGGAACCTTCGATGACCAACCTGAACTATAATGGGCAGCGGCCTTTCGGCCGCCGTCCCCCGAAAGACTATGGCACCTCATCACATTTTCACGGCCCGGTGCGTGAACCAGGCCATGCTTTGCGCCGGTCTGCATTCCCCGATGGCCATGGCTTCCACGCCGTGATCCTGCAGCTCCCCGGCGGTCCCGCCCACAGCGAATTCCGCCTCGCGAAGATACTCACGCGCCTGCGCGCCGCGGTGCCCGCGGTGCGTGGCATCGACAGCCGCCACGTGCACCTGGCCGACTGTGCCCGCGAGCCCGATGCGGCCGGACGCGCGCGCCTTGCGGCGTTGCTGGACTACGGCCCGCGCCACGATGGCGAAGCGCCGCGCGGCGTGCGCCTGCTGGTGGTGCCGCGTCCCGGCACCATCTCGCCCTGGTCGAGCAAGGCCACCGACATCGCGCTGGTGTGCGGCCTGGACTGGCTGCGCCGCGTCGAGCGCGGCGTGTATTTCTTCATCGAAGCGGCCGGCGAGCTCCCGGCTGCCGACCTCGATGCGCTGGCCGCGCTGCTGCACGACCGGATGACCGAGTCGGTGATCGACCCGTCGGCGGTGGACCAATTGTTCGCCGCCGGCCGGCCGCAGCCGATGACCACCATCGGCCGTTCGCTCGATGACCTCGCCGCCGCCAACAGCGCGCTGGGCCTGGCGCTGTCGGGTGACGAGATCCAGTACCTGCACGAGAGCTTCACGCGGCTGGGACGCGATCCCACCGACGTTGAACTGATGATGTTCGCGCAGGCCAACTCCGAGCACTGCCGGCACAAGATCTTCAACGCCTCCTTCACGGTGGACGGGCAGCCGCAGGAAAAGTCGCTGTTCGCGATGATCCGCAACACGCATGCGCATGCGCCCGAGGGCGTGATCTCGGCCTACCGCGACAATGCCGCGGTGATCGAGGGCGCCACCGGCCGGCGTTATTTCGCCGATCCGGCGGACAACGTGTATCGCGGTGTCGAGGAACCCATCGACATCCTGATGAAGGTCGAGACGCACAATCACCCGACGGCGATCTCGCCGTTCCCGGGCGCGTCCACCGGTTCCGGCGGCGAGATCCGCGACGAGGGCGCCACCGGCCTGGGCGCGCGTCCGAAGGCGGGCCTGGTCGGCTTCACGGTGTCGAACCTGCTGATCCCCGGCTTCGAGCAGCCGTGGGAACGCACGCTGGGCAAGCCCGACCGCATCGTCAGCAGCCTCGACGTGATGATCGAGGGCCCGCTGGGCGCCGCGGCGTTCAACAATGAATTCGGCCGGCCCTGCGTGGCCGGTTATTTCCGCACCTTCGAGCAGCCGGTGGACGAGGCGCTGGCGCGCGGCTATCACAAGCCCATCATGATCGCCGGCGGCCTCGGCAATGTGCGCCGCCAGCATGCGGTGAAGGGCGAGGTGGCCGTGGGCGCGCACCTGGTGGTGCTCGGCGGTCCTGCGATGCTGATCGGCCTCGGCGGTGGCGCGGCCTCGTCGATGGGCAGCGGCGAATCGCATGCCGAACTCGACTTCGCCTCCGTGCAGCGTGGCAATCCCGAGATGCAGCGCCGCGCGCAGGAAGTCATCGACCGCTGCTGGGCGCTGGGTGAATCGAACCCGATCGAACTGATCCACGACGTCGGCGCGGGCGGACTTTCCAACGCCGTGCCCGAAGCCGTGGCGCACAGCGAGCGCGGCGCGCGCGTCGACCTGCGTGCCGTGCCCAATGCCGAAGCGCGCATGTCGCCGCTGGAGATCTGGTGCAACGAGGCGCAGGAGCGCTATGTGCTGGTGGTCTCCGAGAAGGGGCTGGCCGAGTTCGAGCGCATCGCGCGCCGCGAACGCTGCCCCTATGCGGTCATCGGCCGTCTCACCGACGATGGCGTGCTCACCGTGCAGGACGAGGTGTTCGGCAATCATCCGGTGGACCTGCCGATCGAGGTGCTGCTGGGCAAGGCGCCGCGCATGCAGCGCGACGCGAAGCACGCCAGCCATGAATTCCCGGCCTTCGACGCGCAGGCCGTGGCGCTGCGCGATGCGGCGCTGCGTGTGCTGGCGCATCCGGCCGTGGCCGACAAGACCTTCCTGATCAGCATCGGTGACCGTACCGTCGGCGGCCTCGTGAGCCGCGACCAGATGGTGGGTCCGTGGCAGGTGCCGGTGGCCGACGTGGCCGTGACCACGGCCGATTTCTTCGGCCATGCCGGCGAGGCGATGGCGATGGGCGAACGCACGCCGCTGGCGCTGCTGGATGCCGCCGCTGCCGCGCGCATCGCGGTGACCGAGGCGGTGACCAACATCCTCGCCGCCGACATCGGCAGGCTCGGTGACATCCGCCTGTCGGCCAACTGGATGGCCGCCTGCGGCGAACCCGGCGAGGATGCGGCGCTGTACGACGCGGTGCGCGCGGTGGGCATGGAGCTGTGCCCGGAGCTGGGCATCGCCATCCCGGTGGGCAAGGACTCCCTCTCGATGCGCACGGTGTGGCGCGATGGCACGCGGCAGAAGTCGGTGGTCGCGCCGGTGTCGCTGATCGTGTCGGCGTTCGCGCCGGTGGGCGACGTGCGGCGCACCTGGACGCCGCTGCTGCGCCAGGATGCCGGCGACACACGCCTGCTGTGGATCGACCTGGGTCGCGGCAAGGGCCGCCTCGGTGCTTCGATCCTCGCGCAGGTGCATGGTGCGCTGGGCGGCGCGGTCCCGGATCTCGACGATCCGGCGCTGCTGAAGGGCCTGGCGCAGCTGCTGCGCGAGGCGCGCGCGCGCGACCTGGTGCTGGCCTACCACGATATTTCCGACGGCGGCCTGTTCGCGGCGCTGGCGGAGATGGCCTTTGCCTCGCATTGCGGCCTCGAGGTGGATCTGCCGGCGCAGGGCGCCGGTCTCACCGCGCAGCTGTTCGCCGAAGAGCCGGGCGTGGTGCTGCAGGTCCGCGCCGGCGATGTGGCGGCCCTGCGCGAACTGGCGCAGCAGGCCGGACTGGCCGAGTGCCTGCACGACCTGGGCACCCCGGTTGCCGACCTCACGCTCACCTTCAACGGCGGCAACCAGGCGCTGGCGCTGGGCTGGGATGAGGCGCGCAAGGCATGGAGTGCCACCTCGCATCGCATGCGCCTGCTGCGCGATGAGCCGGCCTCGGCCCACGAGGAATTGGAGACACAGCTGGATACCGGCGATCCCGGCCTCGGTGTGTCGCTGAGCTTCGATCCGGCCGAAGACGTCGCCGCGCCCTACGTGAACCGCGGCGCGCGGCCGAAGGTGGCCGTGCTGCGCGAGCAGGGCGTCAACAGCCATGTCGAGATGGCGGCCGTGCTCGAGATGGCCGGCTTCGAGTCGCATGACGTGCACATGACCGATGTGCTCGACGGCGGTCGCACGCTGGAAGACTTCCGCGGCCTGATCGCCTGCGGTGGGTTCTCGTACGGCGACGTGCTGGGCGCGGGCGAGGGCTGGGCCAAGTCCATCCTGTTCAACCCGCGCGCGCGCGAGCAGTTCGCCGCGTTCTTCGAACGCAACAACACCTTCACGCTGGGCGTCTGCAATGGCTGCCAGATGATGGCGGCGCTGAAGGAGCTGGTGCCCGGTGCCGAACACTGGCCGCGCTTCGTGCGCAACCGCATCGAACAGTTCGAGGGCCGCCTGAGCCAGGTGGAGATCCTCGAATCGCCGGCGGTGCTGCTGGCCGGCATGGCCGGCTCGCGCCTGCCGATTGTGGTGTCGCATGGCGAGGGCCGCGCGGAACACGCCAGCGATGTCTCGCGTCGTGCCCTGCTCGACGCGAAGCAGATGGCGTTCCGCTATGTGAACGGGCGCGGCGAGCCGGCGAAGACCTATCCGTACAACCCGAACGGATCTCCCGATGCACTGGCCGCGGTCACCAGCCGCGATGGCCGCGTGCTGATCACGATGCCGCATCCGGAACGCGCCTTCCGGGTGGTGCAGCACTCCTGGTATCCGGCTGGCGAAGAGGGCGAGTTCTCCGGCTGGATGCGCATGTTCCGCAACGCCAGGGCGTGGGTGGGCTGACGGTTCCATGACGGGACGGTTTGAGTAAAATCTCCGTCCCGTCAAAGACTTGAAACCGACCGGGAGAAGAGAACCGATGATCGGACGCAGGCAGTCGGCCCCGCTGGCCGCGCTTACGCTGAAGTTTGTCACCGTCGCCGGACTGTCGATCGGCACTGCGCTGGCCGCCGGCCCCAGTGCCCATCACGCGGCGATGAACCAGCCGCACAAGCCCTTCCAGATCTACGGCAACACCTACTACGTCGGCATGAACGGCATCAGCTCGGTGCTGGTGACCTCCGATTACGGCCATGTGCTGGTGGATGGCGGCCTGCCCGAATCCGCCGCGCAGATCGCGAAGAACATCGAGGAGCTGGGCTTCAAGCTCGATGAAGTGAAGGCCATCGTGTTCTCGCATGCGCATGTCGATCATGTCGGCGGCATCGCCGAACTGCAGCGCCTCACCGGCGCGCAGGTGTATGCGCTGCGCCCGGCCGAACCGGTGCTGCGCACCGGCAAGCTGGCCAAGGATGATCCGCAGGCGGCCGACAAGTCGCAGCCCATCCCGAAGGTGGAGCGCGTGTGGGTGGCCACCGATGGCCAGCTGCTGGGCGTGGGTGGCATCCGCCTGCGCGTGTATGCCACGCCGGGCCATACGCCGGGCAGCGCCACCTGGACCTGGGACGCCTGCGAAGGCAGCCGGTGCCTGAACTTCGTCTATGCCGACACGCTGACCGCGGTGCCGGGCGCGAAGTACAGGTTCAAGGATCACCCGGATGTGCTGGCCGGATTCGAGCAGAGCTTCAAGCTGCTGGAGACCTTGCCCTGCCAGCTGCTGCTGACGCCGCACCCGGATGAAGCCACGCTGGCGAAGCTGGAACAGGCCGGGGGTGATGCCGACGCGCTCAGCGACGAGTCGGCCTGCAAGAACTTCGCGCAGGCGCGCCGCGAGGCGCTGCAGAAGCACCTCGCCGAGGCGCGTTAAGAGCCGTCGCCGCTGCGCTCAGTTCGCGCGCAGCGGCAACCTCGAAGCGGGCCACAGCGCCACCAGGGCCAGGCCCGCCGCCAGCAGCAATGCGCCGGTCACACCGACGCCGCTGGCCACCTGGCCCCACAGCAGGCTGCCACCGGCCAGGCAGCCATAGAACACGGCCGTATACAGCGCCATGCCGCGGGCCCGCAGCGGCTCGGACATTGCCAGCTGCGCCGCCACGTTCAGCGATGACAGGCTGGCCAGCCACGCCGCACCGGCGAGCAGCGCCGCGATCATGCCGAGCGCCGGGATGCGCAGCAGCGCGAATCCCAGCAGCGCGATGGCGGTCACCACCTGGCCCAGCTGCTGCACCTTGTCGATGCCGATGCGCGCGCGCAGCCCGGGCAGGTACATCGCGCCGGCCACCGCGCCCGCGCCGATGCATCCCACCAGGACGCCGAACAGGCTCGGCCCGCCGTGCAATTGTTCGCGCGCGATCAGCGGCAGCAGCGCCCAGTAGCAGCTGCCGTTGAGGTAATACAGCACCGAGCGCCACAGCGTGCGCTGCAGGGCGGCGTTGTCACGCGCCTGCGCCAGGCCGGTGCGCAGCGCCGCCATGTAACTTTCCTTGTGCGCGGGCACCACGCGCTGGTAGTTGCGCCACATCAGCAGCGCGGTGATCGCCACCACGAAGGTGAGGGCGTTGATCAGGAACGGCCAGGCGATGCCGATGGTGGCGATCACCACGCCGGCCAGTGCCGGTCCGATGGCGCGGCTGATGTTCATGCTCATCGCATGCAGCGCGATCGACTGCGGCAGGTCCTCGCGCGTCACCAGCGCCGGCACGATGGCCTGCCAGGTGGGCGACATCACCGCCACGCAGCTGCCCATCGCCAGCGTGATCAGCAGCAGGTTCACCGGATTGGCGATGTGCCCCAGCACCAGCAGGCCCATCAGGAGCGCCAGCAGCAGCATCGCCGCCTGCACGATGATCAGGAGCCAGCGGCGATCGCAGCGGTCGGCCAGCGTGCCGGCCGGCACCGCCAGCAGGAATACCGGCAGGGCGCTGGCGGCCTGCACCAGCGCCACCATCGAGGCCGAGGGATCGAACTCGGTCATCAGCCAGCGTGCCGCCAGGTCGTACATCCAGTTGCCGACGTTGGCGACCAGCCCCGCGCCCCACAGCAGCGCGAACTGCCGGTGGCGCAGCGGAGCCCACGCGCCGGCGGCGCTCATCGGGTGAGCTTCTTGTACTTGATCCGGTGCGGGTTCGGGTCCTCGCCGTGGCGACGCTGGTAGTCGGCGGCGTATTCCTGGTAGTTGCCCTCGAAGAACACCACCTGCGAGTCACCCTCGAAGGCCAGGATGTGGGTGGCGATGCGGTCGAGGAACCAGCGATCGTGCGAGATCACCACCGCGCAGCCGGGGAAGGCCAGCAGCGCCTCCTCGAGCGCGCGCAACGTCTCGATGTCCAGGTCGTTGGTGGGC
>CAYNEX010000006.1:0-14366 GCA_964396335.1 uncultured Steroidobacteraceae bacterium
CTTGCGCGCCACCAGGTCGTCGGCCACGGCGGCGAAATCCTCATAGGCCTTGTGCCGGTTCTCCTTCAGCGCCGCCTGGTGCCAGCGCGGGCCATATTCGCCCCCGCCACGGATGTTGGCCAGCACATACACGCCACCCTTCTCCAGCCAGGCCTTGCCCATGCCGGCCGAATAGCCGGGCGTCATCGACACCTCGAAGCCGCCATAGCCATACAGCAGCGTCGGCGCCGTGCCGTCCGGCACGAGGTCCTTCGGCCGGACCAGGAAGTAGGGAACACGCGTGCCGTCCTTCGAGGTGGCGAAGTGCTGCTCGATCACATGCCGGCTGCCGTCGAAGAAGGCCGGGTTCGACTTCAACACCTCGGGCTTGCTGCCGATCTCGGCAATCGACAGCGTGCTGGGCGTGAGGAAATCCGCCGACACCAGCCACACCGCATTGCTTTCGTCCGGGTCCACCGCCTGCACGCTGATGGTGCCGAACTCCGGCGCACCGGTGAACGCGCTGCGCTGCCAGCCCTCCTTGCCCGGTGTCAGCACGGAAAGACGGTTCTTCACGTCCTCCATCACATTCAGCACCAGGTGGTCCCGCGTCCAGGTGTAGTCGGCCAGCGAGGAACGATCGGTGGGCTCGAACAGCGCGATGAAATCGCGGCTGCCAGCCATGAAGTCATCGAAACGCGCGGCGATCAGCGCGCCGGCCGGCCAGGTGCGTCCGCCCGCCTCGTAGGGATCGCGCAGCTGCAACACCAGCCAGTCCTTGTGCACGCTCTTGATCGCAGAGTCCGGCGCGTCGATGCGTGCCAGCGTGCCATCGGGCTTCCTCAGGTACAGCTCGTCGGCATAGAACTCCATCGTGCGGCCGACGAAGTCACGCACGTGCCCCGGCGTATGGTCGCGGAAGGCGGCGATATACATGTCGCCCGGCTTGCCTTCGTACACCGTCCTGGCTTCCGACAGCGGCGTGCCGCGCTTCCACTCCTTGACGATGTTCGGGTAACCCGAGCTGGTCAGCGTACCCGGGCCGAAGTCCGTGTACACATAAACGGTGTTCTCGTCGATCCAGCCCAGCGCACCCTTGGCCTCCGGGCGATAGAAGCCATCCTTGATGAAGGTCTTTGTTTCAAGGTCGAATTCACGGGTCTCGTCCGCGTCCGAGCCGCCCGGCGACAGCGCGATCAGGCAGCGGCGGTAATCCGGCTTCAGGCATTCGGCGCCATGCCAGACCCACCTGGCGCCCTCCGCTGCGTTCAGCGCATCCAGATCGAGGACGGTTTCCCACTTCGGTTGCGGCTTGCGGTATTCCTCCAGCGTGGTGCGACGCCAGATGCCGCGCTCATGGTTCCTGTCCTTCCAGAAGTTGTAGTAGTACGCGCCGATCTTCTCGACCGCCGGGATCTTCGCGTCGGAATCGAGGATGGCGAGGATGTCCGCCTTGGTCTTCGCGAACTCGCCGCTCGCGGCCAGCTCGGCTTCCGCGGCCGCATTGCGCTTGCGCACCCAGTCCAGGGCGCTCTCGCCCTCCACTTCCTCCAGCCACATGTGCGGGTCCTCGGCCGGGCCGGGGGCGGAAGATGTACAGCCGACGATGGTGAGGCCGGCAGCAAGCAGGGCGTGCGGAATCTTGTGCATGTCTTCTGGCTCTTTCATGGAGACTGGAAACGCTAGCACGAGTGGGACGGCCCTGCTCGCACCGGGGAGATTGCGCGGCGCGGTGGCATTGCTTGCCCGCTGCGGCGGCGGGCCCGGCATCCGCTCCAGACAGGCTTAGGCTTGGCAGCGGAGGAACACCCATGCCCCCGTATGCGCCGCCCCGCCCTGCCCGTGTCGAACATGCCGTGGTCTACCGGCGCGAGAATGAATTCGCCAGCCACCCCTATGTGCGCGGTTTCCGGGAAACCGCAGCTGGCCACCTGGTCGCCAACTTCTCGGTGGCCACTGTCGATTACCGCGGTGACCCGAACGCGCTGTCGCAGCTGGCGCTGTTGCGCAGTCCGGGTGGCCGTCGCGCGGTGACCATGCGCTCGGAGGATCGCGGCCGCAGCTGGCGATTCCTGTCGCGCGTCAATGCGTTCGGCGCGCCGGCCGCGCCGCTGCTGCTTGCCGACGGGCGCATCGTGATGGTGTATGGCAACCGGCTGCGGCCGCCGCGCGCCTGGGAGGTGTCTCCCGGCGTCGTCGGCACGCTGTATTGCTACAACACGCGCGATGACGCGGTGCAGGTGAAGCCGCCCGCAACCGGCGCGCCCTGGGGCGCGGGTGGCGTGCGTTTCATCGCGCGCAGCTTCTTTTCCGTGGATTGAAGCACGCAGGGCCTGCGGTCCTATACTCCCGGCATTCCCCTAGCGGCGGTGGCAGCGATGCAGAACACGTCGACTTCGTGCGTGACCCTCCACATGGCCGCCAGCCTCGACGGCTTCATTGCCCGCCGCGACGGCAGCGTCGACTGGATGCAGACGCATGACCGGTCCGAGGCGGGAGAAACCCTCGAACCGGCCGCGATGGCCGAGTTCCTGCGCGGCATCGATTATTACGTGATGGGTTCCCGCACCTATGAGCTGGCGACGGACTTTGAAGCCCGCGGCATGGGCTGGGCCTACGGCGACACGCCGACCTTCGTGCTGACGCACCGGGCACTGCCGAAAGTACGCCCATCCGTGGAGTTCCTGGCCGGCGACCTGGCCGATCTCATCAAACAGCTGCGCACGCGCTTCTGCAGCATCTGGGTGGTCGGCGGCGGCAAGGTCTGCGGTGAATGCCTGCAGCGCGGCCTCGCCGACGAGGTGCGTTTCTCGGTGATGCCCGTGGCGCCTGGAGATGGCATCCACTTCTTCCAGGGAATGGACCGCACGGTGGCGCTGCATCTGCTCGAGGTGAAGGCCTACCGCAGCGGCATCGTGGCCCTGCGGCACCAGATCCGGCAGTAATCACCGCGCACCGCTTTCATGCAGCGCCGTCCCGCCGGCCACGGCAGAATAGGCGCATGAACATCGATCGCCGACAGTGGATTGTGGCGGCCGGCGCCGCCGCGGCAATGGGCCTGACCGCCTGCGCAGGAAGCAACGGGGGCAGCACCGCTGCCGCCTCCCGCGTGCCGGTCATCGACATACACACGCACATGTACACGCGCCGCTGGCTCGATGCGCTGAAGGCCTCCGGTGATCCGGACACCGTGGTCGTGCCCGGCACGCCGGAATCCATCGCCTATCGCGGCGTGAACTACGCCGTGCTTGCCGCCAACATGTTCGACTGGGAAGAGCGCATCGCCCGCATGGACGAGGCCGGGGTCGACATCGCCGTGATCAGCCTCACCGCGCCGAATGTGTACTGGGGCAGCCTGAAACAGAGCGCCGAGGCGGCGCGCATCGTCAACGACGAATACGCCGAGGCGCAGGCGCGCTGGCCGGATCGCATCCGCTGGTTCGCCTCGCTGCCGTGGGACGACGCCGACCAGGCCATCACCGAGCTGCACCGCGCCGTGGAGGCCGGCGCGGTGGGCGTGTGCATGCTCACCAACATCAAGGGCCAGGCGCTGATCGAGGAGAAGTACGCGCCGGTCTGGGCCGAGATCGACCGCATCGACGTGCCGGTGTTCATCCATCCGACCACACCCTTTGTCGACGGCTTCGGGTTGTCCGCCTACGGCATGGCCAACAGCATCGGCTTCACCACCGACACCACCACCTGCTTTGCCAAGTTCCTGCTGAGTGGTTTTTTCGAGCGTTACCCGCGCGTGCGGCCGATCGCCAGCCACGGCGGCGGCACCCTGCCCTACCTGATGGGACGCTTCGATCGCATGTGGGAGATCTCCGCCAGCCGCCGCGATGTCGCGCAGCCGCCGAGCACCTACCTGCGGCGCATCTACTTCGACTCGATCGTGTACGACCAGCCGACGCTGGAATACCTGATCGCCACCGTGGGCGCGGACCGCGTGATGTATGGATCGGACTATCCGTTCCGGCTCGGCGACATGCGCGGCATCCTCGGCCGGATCGATGCGCTGCCGGCCGAACACCGCGATGCGGTGCGCGGGCTCAACGCGATGCGGGAGTTCAAGCTGCAGACGGGCTGACCGCCCGGCATCACTCCGGCGGCAACGCCTGCGGATTCCAGACCACCTCCCACAGGTGCTGGTCCGGATCCGCGAAATATCCTGCATAGCCGCCCCAGAACGTCGGCTGCGCCGGCTTCACGATGCGGGCGCCGGCGCTGCGCGCCTGTTCCATCACGGCATCCACCTCTTCGCGCGTCCGCACGTTGTGTCCCAGCGTGAAGGCGCAGGGAGCGGGTGCGCCCGATGCCAGCCCGGAATCATGCGCAAGGCTCCGCCGCGGCCACAGTGCCAGGCGCGCACCGCCCTCCAGGTCGAAGAAGGCCACCGCGCCATGCTCGAATTCCTGTCCCACGATACCGTCGGTGTTCAGGCCGAGCCCGCGGTAGAAGCGCACCGAGCGTTCCAGGTCCTCGACTCCCAGCGTGATGACGCTGATCCGCGGTTTCATGTCCGAATCCTCACTTCAGGACCGCCAGCACGCCATCGCCATGCAGCCGCGCGTCGAACCCGGCGCGACCCAGCCGCGTCGCCACCTCACGCGGCACGTCGCGACCGGAGGTGAGCCGGTTCGGCGACCCGGTGTAGTGGAACAACCGTCCGCGCCGCTTCATCACCCGCGCCAGTTCGTCATAGAAGGCCTGCGAATACAGTTCACCGGCAATGCCGAAGCGCGGCGGGTCATGCAGGCAGGCATCGATGGAGCGGGAGGCGATCCGGCCGATCTCGCCGTTGATATCGGCATGCGCGAGCGCCAGCCGCGCATCCGGCTTCGGCGACCAGGGATTGTGCCGGCGCAGCCACAGCACCTCGGCGCTCTTCTCGAACGACAGCACCTGCGCGGCGCCCTCCTTGAGGCACCAGTACGCGAAATATCCCTGTCCGGCGCAGGTATCGAGCACCACCTTGCCGCGCGGCTCCACCAGCCGCACCTTGGCGGCGGCATCCTCGAAGGGCGACACCTGCGCGGTCGGCAGCATCTTGATGCCATCGATCTCGAAGGTGGGCGCACCCCATTCGGTGGGCACCAGCTTCACCAGCGCGCCGCTGTAGCGCGACAGCGGCTCGAACCCGCCGGTCTCCGCCTGCCAGTAGTAGATCGTGCGCTCCTTGCATCGCTGCGGCAGCGGGAAACGGCGGCCGGCGATTTCCCACTGGTCCCCGTGCAGCGTCACGCGCACGGTCGACCGGCCCAGGTCCAGCGAACACTCCACCTCGGCCGCCCCGGCCTGCCGCCCCGCCTTCAGCACCTCGCAGACCTCAAGTGTCAGCA
Source organism: uncultured Steroidobacteraceae bacterium (assembly GCA_964396335.1). Lineage (GTDB taxonomy): Bacteria > Pseudomonadota > Gammaproteobacteria > Steroidobacterales > Steroidobacteraceae > ZC4RG30. The sequence continues at coordinate 5,322 of CAYNEX010000006.1, forward strand.
GCGGACCGATCTCTTCATCCATCGCCGCATTCTAGGCGGATTGCCCGGGCGGCGGCCGGCGCGCCACCGGCCGCTGTATGCTTGGCGGGTGCCCGTGAACCGCCGATCCATCTCGCTTCCCATCGTCATCAGTGTCCTTGCGGTGCTGCTGACCTTTGCGGTGCTGGTCGGCTGGATCCTGGTGATCCGCCAGTACGCGCAGGCCACCCGCGAGATCTGGAACAATTACTGGCTGCTGGCCGCCGGCACCATCTCGCTGGCGCTGATCATCTGCGTGCTGGTGATGTTCAGCGTCTCGCTGGTGCGCGAGATCCTCGAGGGTCGGCGCCAGCAGATGTTCATCGATTCGGTCACCCACGAACTGCGCAGCCCGCTGGCCTCGATCAAGCTGTGCCTGGAGACGCTGGGCCGGGAAGGCCTGTCCGAAACGCAGCGCTCCGGCCTGCGCCGCATGATGCTCACCGACGTGGAGCGCCTGTCGGTGTTCGTGGACGACATCCTGCAGGCCAGCCGCATCGCCCACGGTCGCCGCTCGCAGACCTGGACCGTGGTCGACGTGGTGCAGCTGGCCAGGACGTCGGTGGACAGCATCCGCAAGCGCTACGAACTCACGGATGGCGTCATCACCCTGCAGGCCCCGGCACGGCTGGAGACCTTCAGCGATCCGACCGCACTGGAGATCATCCTGAAGAACGTCATCGACAACGCGGTCAAATATTCCGGCAGCTCACCGCAGGTCGAGGTGCGGATCAACTCCACGCCCGATGGCAAGCTGTGCATCGGGGTGCGCGACAATGGCATCGGCATCGAGCGCAACCAGCTGAAGCGGGTGTTCCACCGCTTCCATCGCGCCCCGGACCCGCGGGTCAACGAACGCAGCGGGTCCGGCCTGGGCCTGTACGTGGTGCACCGGCTGGTGCGCAACCTGGGCGGCCGCATCCGCGCCGAATCGGCCGGCCGCGACCAGGGCACGCTGATGCGCATCGAGCTGCCGTTGGGTTCACCGGGATTCGGGGAGGAGACTGTTGATGGCTGAGGGTTCACCGGGTTCGCCCGCGTCGGGCGCCACGGTGCTGGTGGTCGAGGACGAGGCGCACATCGCCGCCGGCCTGAAGCTCAATCTCGAGCTGGACGGCTACAAGGTGGTGGTGGCCCGTTCGATCCGCGAAGCAGGCGCGCAGTTACTGCAGACAACACCCATTGACCTTGTCCTGCTCGACGTGATGCTGCCCGACGGCGACGGCTACAGCTTCTGCCGCCACCTGCGCGAGGCCGGCCACTACATGCCGGTGATCATGCTGACGGCACGCAGCGCAGCCGAGGACCGGGTGCTGGGCCTGGATTCCGGCGCCGACGACTACATGCCCAAGCCCTTCGAACTGCCCGAACTGCTGGCCCGGGTGCGATCGGCACTGCGCCGCAGCGGCTGGCGCCAGGCCGCCGACGCCACGCCGACCGAGCGGCCACTGGGCGTGCTGCGCTTCGGCGAGGCCATGATCGACTTCGACACGCATGAAGCGACTGCCTTCGGCAGGCCTCTGCGCCTGACGCAGCTGGAACTGGACCTGGTGCGCTATTTCTCCCAGCACCCCGGCCGGGTGCTGTCGCGGGAGGAACTGCTGGAGCGGGTCTGGAAGCTTCGCAATGCGCCGAACACCCGCAGCGTCGACAATTTCATTGCGCGGCTGCGCAAGTTGTTCGAGCGCGAGCCTGAAAAACCCGTGCATTTCGTCTCGCACCGCGGGGCCGGCTACCGCTTCGTACCCGACCCGTAAGTGATGCCCGTGACGGCCTTCACGCCGGTGACATAACTTTTACATTCGATGACGCAAGCCTGACCGTACCGCGCCCCGTGTTGCGCGAGCATTGTTCCAGGGCCAATCCCGGCCCCCCGGAATGGAGCGGTGCATGGCGGCAGTGATGGAATCGGCAGGATCGACGGCGCAGGTGCAGAAGCGCCGCATTGGCTGGGCGGGCATGATGCCCTTCATCGCCATCCATATCCTGGCCCTGGGGTCGTTCTACACCGGAGTGACGGTCGAAGCGGCCATCTGCTGCGCGGTGCTGTACGTGGTGCGCATGTTCGGCGTGACCGGCGGTTACCACCGTTACTTCTCGCACCGCACCTACCGCACCAGCCGCGTGTTCCAGTTCATCCTTGCCTTCCTGGCGCAGACCAGCGCCCAGCGCGGCGCGCTCTGGTGGGCCGCCCACCACCGCCACCACCACCGCCACTCCGACCAGGCCAACGACACCCATTCGGTGGCGCAGGACGGCTTCTGGTATTCGCACGTGCTGTGGATCTTCGACGACGGCAACCAGAAGACCGAGATGAAGTACATCCCGGACCTGGCCCGCTTCCCGGAACTGCGCTTCCTCGACAAGTATTACCTGCTGCCGCCGATCATGCTGGGCACGGCCATCTTCTTCTGGCTGGGCGCCTCGGGCCTGTTCTTCGGCTTCTTCGCCAGCACCGTGCTGCTGTGGCACGGCACCTTCACCATCAACTCGCTGTCGCATGTGTATGGCAAGCGCCGCTTCGCCACCACCGACAACAGCCGCAACAACTGGTTCCTGGCCATCATCACGCTGGGCGAGGGCTGGCACAACAACCACCACCACTACTGCGTGTCGACCCGCCAGGGTTTCTACTGGTGGGAATACGACTTCACCTACTACATCCTGAAGGTGCTGTCGTGGTTCGGCATCGTGTGGAAGCTGCAGCCGGTTCCGGCCAAGGTGCTGGAAGAAGGCCGGGCCCGCGGCAAGGAAAGCGCGCCGCTGCCGCAGCTGGCGCTGCGCTCGGAGATGCAGGTTTCCGAGTAAGCAGCGGATTCCTTCGACGGAAACGAAAAAAGGCCGGGACTTCCACCCCGGCCTTTTTTGCTGGCGGACTGTTCCGCCGGCCTTACTTCTCGGGCACCCAGGTGTAGCCGCTGTCGGTCTTCTGGATACGACCGATCCCCGGGAACGGGAAGTGCACGGCATAGATGCGCTGGTTGCTGGTGGCCAGTTCCTCCAGCAGGCTGGCGCGGCTGGCCGCACCGACGTCACCGTTGGAATCGAACGAGATCTTCCACTCCGGCTTCTGCACCGACACCAGGTGGTGGTGCATGGCATCGCCGATGTACAGCAGCGCGCTCGAGCCGGTGCCGATGCGGAAGGCCGAATGGCCCGGCGTATGGCCCTTCACGTCCACCGAGCGCACCAGGCCCGGCAGCACGTCGCCACCGACCTTGAACGGCGCCGCGTCCGGACCGATCGCGATCTCGATCTGCTTGTGGTTCGGCAGGCCGAAATTGGCGGCGGTGCGGGCATTGAGCCCCTTCAGCGTTTCCCACTCGGTCTCGGAAATGCGGATGGTCGCGTTGGTGAAGACGCGGTTGCCCTCGGCGTCGATCAGGCCGCCCACATGGTCGGCATGCAGGTGCGAGATGAACACGTCGGTCACGTCGGAGGGCTTCACGCCCGCCTCTTCCATCGCGGCCAGCAGATGGCCGGCGCCTTCGCCCATGGCGGTGCCGGCGCCGGTATCGAACAGCAGCACGCGGCCGCCCAGCTTCACCAGCAACGGCTGCAGCGACAGGCTCACCTTGTCGGTGGGCAGGTTGCCGGCCGACAGCACCGCGGCGACTTCCTCGGGAGTGCGTCCGACGCCGAGCACCGAGTTGTCATTCGGGAACTCGACACCGCCGTCGCGCAGCGCAAAGCCGGTCATGCCCCCGATCGAGAACTGGTGGACGTTCTGGTTCACCGGCGGTGCCGCCGCCGGGGCCTCGGCCGCGGGCTGCTGCTTGCCGGAGCAGGCGGCCATGCCGATGGCCAGCATCCCCACGAACGAAGATGTGGCGATCTTCCTGTAAAGCGTCATCTGTTTTTCTCCCCGTTGCATCAGGTCCCGGCCGGTCTGCGCCGGACCGGGTCGTGGCGGGGGAGTGTCGCCGACGGGGGCGGCCAGTTCCAGCAGAAAAGCACCGGCAGGCCCCCGGCCGGGGTCAGGCCGCGAGGATCTGCTCAGCCGTGCGGTGCGGCGTCGGGTCCAGGTCCGCCACCGCCACCTGGTTGCGGCCGGCAGCCTTGGCGCGATACAGCGCCGCGTCGGTGGAATGCACCCAGGAATCGAGCGAGGCATGGCGGCCGGTGACCTGCGCCACGCCGATGCTCAGCGTCACGCGCAGTGCCGGCTGGTCGGCAAAGACCTCCTGCTCCACCTGCTGGCGCAGGCGCTCGGCAATGCCGGCCGCCGCTTCGCGGTCGGTATCCACCAGCAGCACGGCGAACTCATCGCCGCCGTAGCGGGCCGGCAGGTCCACATCGCGCACCGTCTCGGACAGGATGGCGGCCAGGCGCTTGAGCACGGTGTCGCCCATGCCATGCCCGTAGCGGTCGTTGATCACCTTGAAGTGGTCGACGTCGATCAGCAGCAGTGCGGCCGGACGGCCGGAGCGGTGGAAACGCGACAGTTCCAGCATGGCCACGGCCTCGAAATACGGCCGGTTCGCCACCTGCATCACCGGGTCCATGCGCGTCAGGCGATGCAGGTCGCGGTTCTGCCGCACCACCTGCGCGCGCAGGCGCGAGGTCAGGCTGCTCAGCGCCACGGTGTACAGGAACATGAAAGGCACGGTGGCCAGCATCGTGCGGGTCGAGGACTGCGGCTCGAACGGCAGCCCCAGTGCCAGCCAGGTGCCGAGGAACCCGGCGACCAGGCCGACCGTCGCCTTGCCGACCAGGCGCCAGCCGCCGGCGGCGATCCGGTCGGCGGTCAGCAGCGTGACAAACACGGCCGCTGGAATGGCGCTGACCGCCATCGCCGCGATCCAGGCGCCGCCGCAGACCGAGTCCATCACCAGCGAGCGGAATTCGGTCGCCACCGGGTCCTTCGCGCGGCGTCCCAGCCACAGGGCCAGGTGCGGCCACAGCAGCACATTCAGCGACAGCAGGATCCAGGCCAGCGCCGGAGCGGAGCGCTCCGCCAGCACCGAGGCGATCGGCAGCGCGCACAGCAGGGTGCCCAGCATCCGCATGCGATGGATGCGGGTGACGAACCGCAGGCCCTTCGGGCTGAGGTTCGGGTCAATGGTGTATGGCGACGACATCCGCCCCGCAACAAACCGGCTGAGATGGGAGCCATGCTACGCGTCCCCGCGTTTTACAAATCTGAACTGCGTCCGAAAACGCCAATGCCGTGGAGCAGATTTTTCCTTGTGGAAAGCAGTCATTTCATGCAAGCCCCGATTGCGGGCATTGCGGCAGGACCTGCCGCCGAACCGCCGCTGGTGTAGGCTCTCTCCAATTCCAGGCTTGAAGGGGGAGGACCATGAAGATTCTGCGTGTTGTATGCCTGATGCTGCTGGCTTCGCCGGCATTTGCCGCGGCGCCCTCTCCCGCCACGGCCTGCGACCGCGAATGCCTGCGCGGCCTGCTCACCCAGGTGATCCATTCCTTCGTCGAGAAGAAGACTGCCGAACTGCCGGTTACCGCCAACCTGCGCGTGACCGAGGATGCGGTCGAGAAGCCGCTGGCCCAGGTGGGCCTGGCGCGGTCGCTGACCCGCCTGCGCGGCTACCGCCAGGACGTCATCGACGAGCGTGCCGGCCAGGCGATCGCCGGCGTGATGGTCGAAGAATCCGGCGCCCCCGCCATCCTGGTGGTGCGCGTGAAGGCCGATGGCGATCGCATCGCCGAGCTGGAACTGGTGACCACGCGCAGCCGTGCCGACGGCATGCTGTTCGTGATCGACCGGCTCAACGCGCCCAGCAAGGAGATGAACCTGGCGCCGAAGCCCTCGCAGCTGCATTCGCGCGAGGAAGCCATCCGCATCGCGATGTTCTATCCGCGCGGCCTGAACTCCGCCGAATCGTTCGATTCGGTGGGCACGCCCTTCTCGAAGGATGCCTATCGCCTGGAGAACGGCTCGTACATGGCCGGCCCCGGCTGCACCTTCACCCCGGGCTGCGACAGCATCGGCGGCCAGTCGCTGGCCGTGTTCAAGCGCCTCGGCCGCGTCACGCTGCGTGATGTGTACGTGGATGAGCGCATGGGCATCGTGCTGATGCGCCTGTCCTGGAACCGCAGCGGCCCGGGCTCGGACAAGCTCACCGCCTTCGAGATGTTCAAGGTGTACGACGGCCAGATCCACATGGTCGAGGCCTGGATCCGCGTGTTCGAGCCGGAGCAGGAACTGGGCGGCTGGCCGATCAACGTGGCGAAGCAGCCGGATTGATTCCCTCGCGGCCGGATGCCCGGGCGTCCGGCCGCATCCTCCTGAAGATCCCGCATGACTCCACCGGCGATCCGTTCCTTCGGCAGGCTCCGTGATGGCACCGAGGTCGAGGCGATCACGCTGGGCAGCCCGCAAGGCATCGAAGCCACGGTGCTGACGCTGGGCGCCACGCTGCAATCGCTGTGGGTGCCGGATGCGCGCGGTGACCGGGCTGATGTGGTGCTGGGCCACGATGAACCGGCGGCTTATCTCTCACATCGGCACTACTTCGGCTGCACCGTCGGGCGCCATGCCAACCGCATCGCGCACGGCCGCTTCTCCCTCGACGGCCGCGGCTACCAGCTGGAGACAAACGATGGCGCGCACCACCTGCATGGCGGTGAATCCGGCGCCTTCCATCGCCGCATCTGGCGCATCGAGCAAACGGGCGACGCGTCGGTGACACTCGGCCTGCGCAGCGAGGACGGCGACGGCGGTTATCCCGGTCGCCTTGACGTTCAGGCGCTGTTCGCGCTGGATGACCAGGGCCGGTTGCTGATCGAATATCGTGCGGTGACCGACGCTCCCACCATCGTCAATCTCACCAGCCATGGTTATTTCAACCTGGCGGGCGCAGGCGACGTGATGGGGCACCGGCTCACCCTGCACGCATCGCGCTACACGCCGGTGGACGCGGGCCTGATCCCGACCGGCGAGCTGGCCGATGTGGCGGGCACCCCGTTTGATTTCCGCACCGGCATGCGCGTGGGCGAGCGGATTCGCGAGCCGCACGAACAACTGCAGCGCGGCCGGGGTTACGACCACAATTTCGTGATTGACGGCGAGCCGGGAACATTGCGGCCGGCGGCGAGGCTGGAGGATGCTGGCTGCGGGCGTGTCCTCGAACTCGAAGTGACTGCGCCGGGCGTGCAGTTCTACTCCGGCAACTTCCTGGATGCATCAACCCGCGGGAAAGGCGGCGGCGCCTGTCGACAGGGCGACGGACTGTGCCTGGAGCCGCAGGGTTTTCCTGATGCGCCGAACCAGCCGGGGTTCCCGTCGGCACGCCTGGCCCCGGGCGAGACCTACCTGAATCGCATGCGGCTGGCGTTCAAAGCCGGCTGATCCACGATCCGCGAGCCGGCCTGCGCGGCCGCGACATTGCCGCGGCGGCGATCGCCACCGCGCCGGCGACCACCACGGTCTTCAGCAGCAGGTTGCCGCGATTGTGCTGCCAGGCCGCGCGCACGCCCATTTCGGCCGGAATGTTGGGCACATGCGCGCGGCCCATGTCATCCACCACGCCCTCGACCATGTTCACCCGATCCGCGCCCAGCAGCAGCATCCAGTGCAGCAGGTTCGACTCGCTCTTGCGGAAGGCCATGCGGCGCAGCGCACCGCTGAGCCCGGAAGGTGGATTGGGTGTGCCCACCACCGCCGGACGCTGCTTGTGCTCGATGGACTGCAGGATTTCCACCTCCGCCGGTTGCGACGACGGCCGCTGCCAGCTGCCCGAATGATCATCCTTTGTGCGGTCGCGATACGGATAGGTCGGATTGTTGCCCGGATCGGCGTCAACGCCCCAGCCCGGAATGGTGGCCGGATCGAAAACGCCCGGACGGTGATTGGCGGTTTGTTCCATGACGCTCCTCGTTTCAGGCCCGGCCCGGGATCATCACGGGCTTGATGCAGCCATCCAGCTTGCGGGAGAAGATGTGGTAGGCGTCGGCCACATCCTCCAGCGGCACGCGGTGCGTGATCAGCTGTTTCGGATCGATGTAACCGTTCTTCACGTGCTCGATCAGCCGCGGCAGCAGGCGTTTCACGGAGGCCTGGTTGGCGCGCAGCGTCAGGCCCTTGTTGACCACATTGCCGATCGGCACCAGGTTGCCGGTGGGACCATAGACGCCGATCACCGAGACGATGCCGCCCTTCTTCACCGAATTGATGGCCCAGTGCAGCGCGATGGCGGAGCCGGACTGCAGCTTCAGCTTGCGACCGATCAGCGTCTGCAGGAAATTGCCCGAGGCTTCGCAGCCGACCGCATCGATGACCACATCGGCACCCAGTCCGTCGGTGGTCTTCTTCATGAACATGACCACGTCCAGGTCGCGGAAGTTGTAGACCTCCGCCGGGCCATAGCGACGCACGAAGTCCAGTCGATATTCGAGCTCGTCGAACACGATCACGCGGCCGGCGCCGAACAGCCAGGCGCAGCGCGCCGCCATGATGCCGATGGGGCCTGCGCCGAAGATCGCGACCGTGTCGCCGGGCTGGATGCCGGCCATCTCGGCCGCCTGGTAGCCGGTGGGCACGACATCGGTGAGCAGCACGGCATCATCCAGGTCCATCCATTCAGGGATGACCGTGGGGCCGATGTCCGCATAGGGCACGCGCACGTATTCCGCCTGCCCCCCGTCGAACCCGCCGGCGGTGTGCGAATAACCGAAGATGCCGCCCACCGCGGTGGCCTGTGCGTTCGATTCGTGGCAGTTGCCGAACAGGCCCTGCTTGCAGAAATGGCATTGCCCGCAGGCGATATTGAATGGCACCAGCACGCGGTCACCGACCTTCAGGTTGGCGACCTCCGGGCCGATCTGCTCGACCACGCCAGTGAATTCATGCCCGAAGGTCGTGCCGATTCGCGTATCCGGCACGAGCCCGTGGTAGAGGTGCAGGTCCGAGCCGCAGATGCAGGTACGCGTGACCCGGACGATGGCATCGCGTGGATGTTCGATCCGGGGCTCGGGCTTCTCCTCGATCCGCACCCGATAAGGACCCCGGAAGTTCATCGCTTTCATCGCAGGCTCCTTGCATCGACTCGACCGTGAGATCGGTTC